>CAZTHA010000030.1:13419-20913 GCA_964613435.1 uncultured bacterium | reverse complement strand
TGCAGTCAGATGATCTTCTCGCATATGAGCAAGACTGCAGATGCCAGATTCCCCGCAGCAAAACTGAGTCAGAGCATTTTAAACGGCTTCAAAAACCATGTTAAACTGTTCAACGACGCAGTTTTGCTCGGGGATGCGGGCAAAATCGATGAAGCAGCTGAAATGGGTAACCAGTGCCTGGATGATCTTGCCCAGCTTACCGGGCTTATCGAAAATGACCATGAGCAATATGACAGTATCAATGCCCTGCCTGAACTTCTTAAGGGCTACGAGCAAGGGGCTATAGCTACCTACAAAATCATGGCCGAAGGTGAAGCCAACGAGGCTTTATTCCAAAAGGCCGGCGAACTGGCGCAGCTAAAGGATCGCATTCAGACTGAACTGGAAAGCCTTGAGAAGAGTACCTCCAACGATTTGCTCAAACAACTCAAGTCGGTCAGCTCTTATCTTGAAGAAAAATCGAAACAAAACTGGCTGCTGTTCAGTTTTGTATTCGTTGCCTGTCTGGTTATTGTCAGAACAATAATCAACCGCTATATCGTCAGGCCGCTCAAAGAGATAACTCTTTCATCCCAGGAGATGGAAAAAGGAAATTTCGACGTAAAAATAGAATACCGGTCAAATGACGAAATGGGTCTGCTTGCCGATGCATTTCGAAATCTCGCCCAATCCCAGTTTGAAAAGGCCCAATTGGCAGAAAACATTGCCCAGGGCGATCTAAGCTGTGAAATCAAACTGGCTTCGGACAAAGACAAGCTTGGCAAAGCACTCAACACCATGGTCGAAAGTTTGAACTCGGTCATGAACCAGATTAACGAAACTTCCTCCCAGGTAGTTGTAAAGGCCGATCAAATGTCAGCTGCCAGCCAGTCGCTATCTGAAGGTGCCATAAGAACAGCTTCTTCACTCGAAGAAATTTCTTCTTCGGTTATGGAAATCGAAAACCAGACCAAAGCGAATGCAGAGAACGCACTGGCCGCGAACCAGCTGGCAATGAATGCCCGAGAAGCTGCTGAAATAGGCAATCAGCACATGCATGATCTGGTGTATGCCATTTCCGATATCAACGAATCGAGCAAACAGATTGGTAAAATCATCAAAGTTATCGATGATATCGCATTTCAAACCAACCTGTTGGCGCTTAACGCAGCGGTAGAAGCTGCTAGAGCCGGCCGCCACGGCAAGGGCTTTGCGGTAGTAGCCGATGAAGTTCGCAATCTGGCTGGGAAAAGCGCCAAAGCAGCTAAAGAAACTGCTGAAATGATCAAGTCTTCCGGCGATAAGGTCGAAGCCGGCTCAACGATTGCCCAGAAAACCGAAACTTCACTAAAGGAAATAGTGGCTTCGGCAGTGAAAATGGCCGATCTTGTCGGCGAAATCAGCGCTTCGTCAAAAGAGCAGACAATGTCGATTGCCCAGATTGGCCAAGGCCTGCAACAAATCGATTCGATCACCCAGCAAAATGCCAGTAACGCCGAAGAAACAGCCTCTGCTTCCGAAGAACTCTCGGCCCAGGCCTACGATCTTCAGGATCAGCTCGGCAGCTTCAAACTTAAGTCAATCTGAACAGACTTTTAAAGCTAAAAAGGCTTCGATTAGCGACAAAGATCGGCTTCTGGGTATAAGTTCAATTCAAGCATTAGTTCAAGTTTTTTCAAGAGAATTCGTTTTTGTTAATCTTGAAACTGAACCTTATTGGAGCTCGGCCTGCATCAATTGCCAGATATCAAGCTGTTTTGGCATTGGTTCCTTGAAATCTTCCAATACCAGATATGGCCCCTTGCCGTCTGAACGGCTCAAATGATAGCCGACGATCTGCACCCCGTCGATATTGTTTTTATATTCACCTTCGGGCAAATTCGAACTGAAATTAAATTCGGAGCCAATTACGAAAGCCCAGTTGTCGGGCTGTTCGAGCGGCACGCTGAAATTAGACAGATCAAGCCAACGCATGTCCTTGCGATTTAAATGCAGAACAACTTTAATCTCAAACTCTTTGTCAGGCTGCATTTCTGGCAAAACGAACCAGAGACGGGCAGCAGTTTCCATGCCCGGCATGGCATAGGCAAAAACGACATCTTTCGACTGCAACTCGATTTTGCTTACCGCATCGAGATCTAGAGTGACGTCCAGGGGAAAAATCTGGTTCCGATTTCGCGTCATACCCGTCAATCTCAGATAAATCATGTCTTTTTCCTGATCATAAACATAAGCCTGACGATAACTGAAAATGTCGGCAGGTATGCTCATCTGTTCGATGCCAGGCGACGTAATGAACGAAGCGATGATCGTCGAGACATCGCTTTTTAATTCGGGCTCCAATGCTGCGGCATTGATCAAGTGCTTCATTGCCAGGCGTCGATCGCCCTGAATCATGCCAACCCGACCTCCGGTGAGATACTCACGGGGCTTGGCTTTACCTGAAGCAATCAACTCCTGAAAGTTTTCATGGGCAGTGGCGAGCAGCAATTCGTCATCATTGGCCAGCACCTCGGGGTCAATTCTGACGGCGGTAAAATAGGCTTTGATCGCCTTTTCCTGCTCTTTTCGCGACCAGTATCGCATTGCCAGCTCAAAGTAATCGGCGGCAGCATTACTTTTCTCTGCTTTGGTCTGCTGTTCTTTGATTTCTGCATCACTGGCTTTGGGATGAAACTTTCTTACCGGTGGCACATAGGGTTTCGGTTCTGAATATTTCACTTCAAAATGGCCGACCGTTGGCCCCCAATGCCAGTTGTAATAGGTCATCTCTTCGGGAATCAGCTGCCCGTATTTCCTGAAAAGATTCTGCTTTTCGACCTCGTTCTGCTCACGCATCAGTCGGGTTTTCGTCTTGGTAATCCAGAGCTTGGCCTTCATGTCTGAATCGTCAAGAGCAAGAATGTTTTCAAAAACCGTCAGGGCTTCCTCGTATTTGCGGCGCAGAAAAAACTCTTCGCCGGCTTTTTGCATGCGCTCGATGCGCCGGGACATCGGCAGGCGTTTGTATTCCGCCAGATCAGAGTATGGGCGGGGCGAATAGCCTACCAGCGCAAAAAAAGCGCAAAAAATCATGAGAATTGCGAATTTTTTATTCATTAGTCTGGCTATCGGCAGCGTTGATATTTTTTTTTACGATATCAATTACGGGCGACAATAACCGAAAATTCAGAACGAATCATTTTATAGTCATTGAGGCGCACAATCGCGATCACCAGATTCTTCCAAGGCATTTTCACCAGGCGCAGCATCATGTTGGTGCGCAAACCATCGGCGGGACGAACCTCAACGCCGGTTAAACTGCGCAGCATTTTGAAAAGAACACTTATCTCGACGCTGTGAAAAATACCGCTGATGGTGATGTCGCCCTTGCCTTTCGGCAACATCATCGTATCTTCGGGCAATTTTTCGAGAAAATTGATCAACAAACGCTTTTCGGCGACAAAAATACAATTATCATAAAGACGATAGGAAAAATCCGTTTCGGCAAAATAATTATTCAAAGCTTCGCCGACCGTCTTGCCGCGCACCTGTTTCAAATGACTGCGCACATCCTGGGCAATGATCAGGGAACAATTATTCCGCTGGGCAATCTTGAACAGATAACTGCTGACATCGAGAAACCTTTCGCCAACCGAAGCTTCCTGATTGAACAAAGAAGTCTGTGCTAGCGCAGCGGAAGCGCTACAACCAAAAACAAACAGCAATACAAGACCAAGTAACCCTCGTTTTACTCTCATCTTATTCTCCGTTTTTTCTTTTTCGACGGACGCAGGCGTGCAATTTTCAGGGCTCCATGCCCCCCAAAAGATCTTTTATTTCAGAACTGTCCATAAGATTTTTCATTTTTTCGTTATTCATCAGAAAGTCGTAATCGTTGCGGCTGATGGCGTCCATAACCTCAGGGTCGGACATTACATCCATCATGCTGTTATTCTCACTAAGATCCATGAGCGATTCAAGAAAATCGCCATCGGCAGTCATCGACTTGACCCGCGAGTTTACTTCTTCCTGCTGACGATTCATATCATTAGAGCCGGAAGGCTGCAGCGATTCTTCATATTTCTGCCGGGCCGGCGAGCTTTTCTGCCTTTTTGCTCCATCCTGGATCTGGATATCCTGATGGGGTTTTCCTGGTTCGGAAGGCTGATAATCAGTGTAAGCATCTTCATTGCTTCCGAGGGTGCGAATTTCGATAATGTTGTCCTCGTCAAGTTTCAAAGCTCCCAGGGCTTCCGTTTCGACAGTATATTGGGCATCTTTCATTTCAATAACCCGGCCAATTATGACCGATGCGTCCTTGAGAGTGATTTTCTTTAGTTTTTCGGCGGCAATTAATGTACCACCAAGCAAAACAGCCAAAATAACCGTCAGTATTTTTTTCACAATAATTCCTCAAAATTAAATAGGTGTACATATTATCTTATCATTTTTTTGCACTTTGTCTAAATTATAAACAATTATTTATCTGATTGACCTGACCGCATACTTTTCCTATAATGGCATGGCAAAATAGAATCACGAACGGAGGAAATCTGATGACCAAACTGCATAATGTTTATAAATGCGAAATCTGCGGCAACGTAATCGAAGTCGTTCACCCCGGTGCCCCGGCTCTGGTTTGTTGTGGCCAGGAAATGAATCTGATGGAAGAAAAAACCGCTGATTCTGCAGTTGAAAAGCATGTTCCCGTTGTAGAAAAAACCGCTGACGGCATCAAAGTCAAAGTTGGCAGTGTTCCCCACCCCATGGAAGAAAAGCACTTCATCGAGTGGATCGAAGTAATCGCCGAAGATCGCAAGTATGTCAAATTTCTCAAACCCGGTCAGCCGGCAGAAGCTGAATTTTGTGTAAAAACTTCGCCGATCACCGTGAGAGAATACTGCAACGTTCACGGCCTCTGGAAAGCCCAGGCCTGATTAACCCCGAATCAAAGCCCGTCTCTATGATCGCTGCCCATAAGAAAATAAGGCAAGAAGAGGCCGGCTAATCTAAGGGAGGGGGATTTCACTGATGCGAGATGTAATTTAAGCCGATGTGAAGAGGGCGACTCTGCAAAGAGCCGCCCCCCCGATTTCTCTCTAATGAAAATTATTATCTGTTACCGATCGAAACCGGCTGACCTTTGCGATGCCGGATTTCTTTTTTAGCTGGTTCTGCTATTCCGAGGATTTTAACCGGAAATTGCAGGCCAAGGGCCATTGATTTTCCGGTTGGGTCGGCACCGTAGATTTTCAATTCGCCGCTGTAAGGAAGGCCATTGTCAAAGCTGAGCAGATTGCTCATAGTGCCCTGTAGTTTCCAGTTACGTCCGAATTTATCCCAGCCATAAGCGTAAAAATGCCCGTCGAGGGTGCCATTTCGAGTGACCTGAGCCCGCACATGGGTTCTTCTTCTGCCGCGACCGTCAAAAATCAGATCGATATAAACGGTGGTATCAATTGGTTTTACCCAGCCATTCAAGCGCTGATCAAAATCACCAAAATGCCGATATTCGACCGCCTCATAGGATCTGTCACGCAAAACCCTGTCAGAATGAGAAGGAACAAATCTGGACGGAACCGGATATCGGTGCAGTTCGAGCAGCTCAGCACAGATGCGTCCGAGATTCTGGATGCGGCGCAGATGCTCGCCACTTTCGGGTTTTTCGACAACAGACCTGAAAGTATAGATAGAGCGCATCAGATGCTTTACTTTCTCGTAAAGCTCCCTGGAAATCGCCTGAACGATTTTGACCTGCGGCTGGACCGTTGCAGACGGCTTTGCTTCGTCTTTCGCAACATTCACTGGTGGCAGCATCGGCGGTTCGGGCTGGTTGGCACTGGGTGGTTCGGGCGGCAGCGGCACCCCAAAACCAGGGGGCGGGGGCGGTGGCTCGATCATTCCCTGGCTCAAAAGTGGATAATCAGAAGTGTTCTGTGCCAGACTGGCAGGAACGATAAGGGATAGCAACGCAATCAGCAGACAAAATTTCTTCATAAGATTCTCCTGAATTACAGATCGGTACAAGAATACCCCGAGCTTTTCACGGTTGCAACCAAAATAGATTCTATCGTGCATCGAATTGATTAGATTAAATCAGATTTAAATTATGGCGCGCGAAAATAATCTTTAAAATGACTAAAAACGCCTTGAGTCATCCTAAAACAGCTATTGCCGGAATTGTTGGCAAAGCCGGGCGGAGTTAAAATCCCATTCAGCTGAAATCGGCTCAGACAGCTTGATGTAAGCCAACCGTTTCCGTTCTATTTCAATAATCAGAGGATTTATATGATCATTCCCTGGACCGAATTGCGCTTCATCAACAACGAAATTGGCTATGGCGTAGTCGCCACCCGCATGATACCCAAAGGAACCATCACCTGGGTTTTCGACAAACTTGACCGGGAATTCACCCCACTACAAGTTGAGGAAATGGACGGGATTTACAAGGATATTCTCAGCAAATATTGCTTTCGCAACAGCAAAGGCAACCACATTCTCTGCTGGGACAACGGCCGCTATGTTAATCACAGCTTTCATTCAAATTGTCTGACCACCCCCTATGACTTCGAAATCGCCATCAGAGACATTCAACCCGGCGAAGAACTCACCGACGATTACGGCTATCTCAATATCAGCGAACCTTTTCGCGGCATCGATGAAAAGTCCCGGCGCAAGGTCGTTTACCCGGACGACCTGCTTAAATACCACAAAACCTGGGACAACAAGCTGATCAAAGCCATAAAATATCTTGGCCGGGTCGACCAACCGCTCAGAGAGCTATTATCAGATGATCTCTGGCAGAAATCTCTCGCCATCGCCGAAGGGCGTCAGAAGATGGATTCTATTCTCAAATGCTATTATCCGGGCGAAAATGGCCATGAATCATGCCCTTCAATTCCCGAAAGTGCCACTCAGGCACCGGCGCCGGGAAACCGCCATTCACAGCCCTCCAGATAGTCCAGACAATTTAACTGAGCGCCGCTTGCTCTAAATCACGGCGCAGTTTTTATCAAGCTTAAGACTATTTAGCACCGGTCAGATTATTGCTGCCCGGTGTTTTTTTGTCAATGTTACCAATCGGTCAGTTGCGCTAAATATGCCGTTGGCGGCGTATCGACAGGCGAATAAAAGCAGCCTGGATAGTCGTGGTATTCTTTGTTTCTAATGAGGTTGACTGAAAAATGATTGTAGCATAGGCTATCCTTAGGCGCCCCGCGATTGAATCGGAACCCTGCCCAAAAAAGCCGACGGAGAGCAAAATGAATAAAATCCGGCTCATCAATCTTGTGACGATTTGCATATTCTTTTTCGCCGCTGTCTGCTCAGCAGCACTGGAACTTGACCGCGAATTTCCCCAATTGATCAATGAACAGACCGCGTTTGTGCTAATCAATAACCCCGGCAGAGAACGCCCCATTTTCATCGGTCCAGTGTCAGCTCAGGAAGTTAGAATAGTCGCAGGTCTACGCTATGACAAGAAAAACAGGTCTTTTATTCTACGCGGCAACCTGCCCGAAGACCTTGAAAAAA
>CAZTHA010000030.1:0-13319 GCA_964613435.1 uncultured bacterium | reverse complement strand
AAGAAAAACAGGTCTTTTATTCTACGCGGCAACCTGCCCGAAGACCTTGAAAAAAAACTGGCACTGCCCCAACGGGCTTTTGAGACAAGACTTTTCTCGCCATTGAAAAAGAATGGGGAGCCGCTTTATCGCCACGGCATCGCCCTTTTTCCGAAATCAGAGGAACTATCCCGGCAAACAGCCGACCAATGGTTTTACCTACCGCATTTTTTAGACAATAAGCCGAACAATTGCTTCGTCAGCGACCTTGGCTATTTTGAATTCTCTTTTGCAGTGTCTCCGGCGCAAATGTCGGCACGTTTGCACGACTTTGTCAGTGAATTCAGTGAAAAGACCCTGAGAATTTGTCCAAAAGTTCGCTTGAATCGCTACTTTCTCTTCAAGGAAAACTTCTGGGGACCGGTGGATTATTTTTCGGCCGACTCAATTGAAGAAGCGATGGAACTGGCAACGATATATCCGAGTCACAAGCTCACATTAAACAAACACTTGAAAGATTGGCAAAAAAAATCTGCTGAAGATGTTCGCCTGGTTTTCGAACTCCTTCGCCATGAAGAGTATCTGCTTAGTCAGGACTATCGACTAAAGCTCGGGCTGGTGCCGGACTTCGTCCGCATCAATTTTTCCAGAATCGACAATACCGACATTGGCAGTGGCCAGAATCAGATGGTTTTTCTGTCAATTGGGCCGGGAATAAACTATTTCGATGATCCATGGCTGCAGCCACGGCGCAATATCCCCTGCCCCCGGCTTATCTTCAACATTCCACTACTGGCACAAATGCAAATCCAGTTTTTTCCAACTTATAGCATAGAACCTGAGGGGACCGGTGAAATGCGTCTTCAGGCCATCAATGATTTTCAGCAAAGATTCTTGCCCTGTTTAGCAACCGGCAATCGTCAACCGGTTTGGGCCGGCTCCAAAAGCCGAAAAACCTTAATAGACGCAATTGAAAGAGAGCTTTGTTCATACGGCCTGATTAATGATTCTGAAGATCTTGCCCCGGGCTTTTCGCTAGGTGGAAGGAATTATAACGGGAATATTGTCAACAACGAGTTAAGAATGGCAAACGGCCTTTCTTTGCCCTCGTTTCTCGCTGCAATTATCATCCCACCAAAGACTTTAGCCAATTATCAGAATAATTTCATTCAGCATTTTTTTAACCAGACTCCACATTGGCAGTTCATTGCCGGCACCCATTTCAAGGACCTGTTCATCACGGCGTCTACTCCTGACGATCAGGGCTTTCGCCAGGCCTTTCTTTTTCATCAGGTGCAGTTTTCTCACCCTCTGCTGGCAAGAATTCTGCAAAGGGCCATAGCCGCAGGCAATGCTCGGGCCGAAAAGAGAATAGCGACAGCAATTGGCCGACTGGTTAAGCTTGAGCATACCGGTTTTTTTGCCACTGCTTTTGCAAGACACCGACGAAAACTGGAGGCAGAAAAACTTACTTTATGGTGCGATTATCTTGAAAGCTACCGCCACAACCGTAACGATCGCAATGCAAAGTTAGAACGCTTCATCAATTTTCATAATTACCTGAAGGAAATCCTGCCATGAAAAAATTTTATCTGGCCATTATCATCTGCTCTTTCCTGATTACACCTACAGGCTCGTTGTTTTCAGAAAATCTCAAAGATGAAACGATCAACATTCGGGCAGTTTTCAGAAAACCCCAACAGATCGATATCGACACCCTTGAATTTTGCTTCGGCGCAAATCGTGGTCTGCAGCTCAGGCCCGGACAGGCTTTTCTTCTTGAGATTCCCGAAGAATTCCAGCGTCGATCACCCGATTATGCTTATATCGAACATCGCAAGGAATATTTTTATTATCAGCCCGATAGCGCCGGCTTTGATGCGAATAATGCCCTGATCAGATTCGATTTCTTCAACCCTTTGTCCGGAAAATGGCAAACCTGGTCAGATCAGTTTGGCCCGTTAAAAAGATCTGCCATTCGGTCACCCGATCGTCCCAAGAAAAACACCCTATATAATCTGCGTGAAAATGTCGGTGATTTTTCACCGACAACGGCTCGTCTAATCAATGTCGGCACCGGTTCTGCCGATCTTTCGCCAGCATCGATTCACAAATTTGGCCTGGTCTATCGCCATCAACGCGAATCTGACCCACAAAAAACCAGATATTTCAACGATTTTCGCAAAATCAACGGACTGCTGATCAACTATTCACTCGACAGCAAAAACGGGCTTTTGCTGAGAAAAAATCATAGTTTTGAGTTCAATATTCCCACGGAGTTTCACAAGCGACCGATTTACCACGTGATCCTCAAACATCGAAAAGATCCGGCATTTGCCGCTGATCCGACCAATTTCGATGCATTCGACCCTGATGCCGCATACATTCTTTGTGAAGCCCATGACCGCCAGACCGGGTTTTGGCACAAGTGGGCCGACCGCAGTAGTCTTAAAAAGTTTTCTGAAGTGAGAACCCCCGATAATCCGGAAAATGAAACCCTGCACAACTGTTTGCGCACCTTTGGCAAAATTGAGCCGGACCGGTTCAGACTGACCAATGTCGGCAACGGCGACCCACAGAAGTGCATCGCCCATGTCCATGAGCTTGAAATTCTCTTCGCTCCCAATCTGGAAGGCTGCACAGTGGTCGAAGAGGTTTTCACGCCCGAAACTGAATTCAGCCGGCCCAATCGGCAGCGGCCAGTTCCGTTGCTCGGTGGCGGCCCAAGACTCGGCGGCAAATTCCCCGGAGCTCTGCTTTTGGGGCAAGACTTTCAGATCAGGCGCGAGAAGATTTCTCAACTGCCGGAAAAATACCGATTTGAAACCGCAATTGTCGGTAAAAATTGTCACGTTGACGATGCCGGTCGCCTGATCATTGACATTTCGGCGAACAAGCACATCGAATCACTTGAAATGGCCATTGGCGATCTTGATGTTACCAGCCTTGAATTCAACAAAGACGGCTATTTCGGCCGTTCTGGCAAGGCAGTCTGTGAAGCCTGGATCGAGCGAAACGGGCAAAAAATCTTTCAGCTTCTTGAACAAAACAACCTTGGCATGGCAGGAATGGTCGTCTGCGGCGGACCGAACCAGGATTATCGCAGCGAGCCGGGCGACAAAATCATCGTTGCCGTTGCCAACGACAATGCCTTTTTAATGGGCTACCGGCTATCTTTAAGGCCTGTTCGCTGATTTTTTTATTTTCCAGTACGCTTGCCAGCCTGATTCTTGGCCTTTTTCAAGGCCCCGGCAAATCCGGCCTCTTCTCTTGCAGATTGCCTGGGAGTCTCATCTTCAGGAACCTTAACCGGCTGAACCTGGTCGAGTCTCGAAGTAACTTTATCCTCAGCTCTTTTTTCCTGCTGCGCTGGCAACTTGGTCACCGACGGAGATTTTCTTTTCAAAATCATGCTTAAAACGATAGTTAGAATTGCTGTGCGTCGCTCAGCGACTTCGACGACAAAAAGGATCAGTGCCAGCACAAGAAGAAACTCTGCAACAGATTGGTATTGCAAAGTTTCAGGCATGGTCTGCCAGGCTCCGGCCAGATCGATCAATTCACGGCCATTGCTGATCAGAGCTATTTCCTTGAGTTTTTCTGAGCCTTCGCTAACATCGAGAGGTAAGTACTCCTGAGAATAGGGCAAACAAACCGGATAAAGGCGCAACTGCTTGTTTTGCCCGGCATCTATCAGTGCAACCAAAGCTTCGTTGCCCGACAATTGCCGCGACACCGCCAGCGAATCTGCAGTTTCCCAGTTCATCAGCAGGGAAATTTTTTCAGGTGGCTGGTTATTTATCGACCGGATCAAGGTTACCCGCGGATTTTCGTTAATGAATTCGCGTTCACGCTCAGGGTCAAGATGCAAAGTTGCCTGCCAGCTGCCACGAACTATTTTCTGGGTTACCGGCATCTGATCGAGATATTGACGCTGGTCGGCCGCTAACCAGGCACAGAGGCCGGCAAACAAGGAAGAAGCGTCGCCGGCTGCCAAAAATTTCCCGGAGAAATCACTGCTGGTCGTGCCGGTATAACAGGCTACCCGCCCTAGCCCACTGTTCCAGGTGGCAAGAAGCGGCGATATATTCTCGTCGGTTGTTCTCAATACGACATTAGCCCCAGGTCGAACATAGCAAAGATTGTAGCCGCCGACCGAAGATTTAATCTCCAGATCCTCGTCGAGTAAGGATCGAATCAAATTGGTTGAAACAATCGAAGTTTTCTCATCGATAAAAGTGCTTTGCGCGGCAACGAAAGTGTCCTGGGTAAATAGACGCGGCAATTCTTCCGGCTCGCGGGTAAAGAATATTCGCCCTTTGCCGGCAGCAGCGACCTTTTTGAGAATATTGGCGTCAGAATCAGTCTCGGTGCCAAGCCCAATGACACTAACCGTCATACCGGCCTTCGTCGCTTTATCAAGCAGCTCCCAGTAGGTTCCCGGTTTCTCGGCGTCGGCGGCATCGGCGAAGAGAATGATATGTCTGGTCTTGGCTCTGGCAGAATTCAACATTTGCGCAGCTTTGCTCAGCCCTTCAAAAACATAGATCCCGCCGCCCATGGATTCAACCCGAAGTATCTTGTCACGCCATTTATCTTTATTGGTAAGAGTTTCCAGAGGCACGACGACATGGGGTTCAGTGTCGACGGCCAGCAGGCCAAACTCATCCATCGGCGACAAAAGATCGAGGCAGCCGGCTGCGGCGATATTTGCCAGATCCATTTTTGTTCGGTCGCCCCGCACCGGGGCGGCCATGGACCCCGACCTGTCGAGAACGATGACCAGAGCCAGTGAAAGCTTGCGGTGTTCGCTGCGTAATTCGAGAGAAACGGGTAAAACCGGCTCCAGAGGTGACTGGTAATAGCCGCCGGTTCCATAGGCATTTTTACCGCCGGTAAGCATCAGACCACCGCCGAGATGCTCGACCCAGGCAGCGAGAACTCTCATACCATGCTGCGTTACCTCGTTTGCCGAGACGTTATCGATGATCACCGCTGAATAACCGGCCAGAGTTTCAATATTCCACTGCATTTTCGTCGGAGAATGCAGTTCGGCCTTTTGCCCGGCCATCTGCAAAACCGACATGATAAAGCGCGAATCATTATTGGAAATAACCATTACCGGTTTTTTGCCGACAACCTCAGCAAGGCTTACGGCAACGTTGTTTTCGGGAACAGGATCGGCTTCATCGCTGCTGATTTCGAGCCGGTATTTGACAATAGATGAATCCGGAGCTGTGTGGCGAAAAACAATGGAATTAGCACCCAGATCAAGTGAACGTTCAAAACGATTGATTGTTTTTCCGTTACAGCTCAAGGCAAATCGGGTATTCTGCTGCAAAGGCGAGAAAACTTCGGCCTTGATTAGAAATGATTCACCCGGGTTGAGCAAGCCCGGCAGCTCGAATCTGGTTATCGCCAGATCTTTCACCGCATTTCGTCCGATAAAACGATAATCGATGGGAATGCCTCTTCGAGATGCCTTGAATGCAACCTGCCGCGGGTTCTCCCCGGTCCATTGCCCGTCACTCAAAACGATTATACGGCCGGAAGATTCTGTAGGAATCAGTGAAAGAGCCTTATCGATTCCTTCGGCGAGATTTGAGGCCTCCGGGTCCAGATCCGCAGCAAAGCCGGAAAATGAGCTTCGGGCGGGCGACATGTCGACCCGGGCCCGGGTTCCGAATGAAACCAGGCCGAGACGGGCATTGGACGGCATGTCATTTTTAAGCATTGCCATGGTTTCTTTGATACGGTCATCGGCCGTCGCCGGCATTGAAAGGCTCCTGTCGGCAACGACGACAATCATACCATCGCGGCCCGGTCTCCTCAGGCTTGCCCCGGACAAGGCCATGAAAACCAGCGTAATAATCAGCAAGCGCAACACGAGGATTTTTCGGCCGGGCATTTTTAAACGGAACAACAAAAGCAGAACCGGCAGCAAAAGAATCAACCAGTGAGGATCAGTAAACAATGTTCTGCCTCCTTCTGCTTACCAGCCATTGATGCAGCAAAAGCAGCAACAGTGCCGGAATGATGAACCACCAGCGCACATCTGAGGAATGCTTGAGAAGTTCCTGGTCGGGCCCATTTTCATCTGGTCTTTGGGTAATTTTGCCGGTTAAATCCGATTCTCTGGTCGAGGTAAGATTTACGGCAATCGTCCATGAAGCCTGACCGGCAGACAATTTATAAAGGCCGGTTTCGTCAACGATAAAATTCGCCTGCCCCTTCCATGGCACAAGCTTTTGTGAACGGCCCGACGGTGTTATCAGGTCTATCTCGTTTTCGCCGCCAGAATTAACCGTCACTTCCATACCGCTGTGAAAATTAAAATCTGTCGGACCCGGTTTGAGGCTTTGCCGCCAGTTGAAGACATTCCAGAAAACCACTGGCCAGAAGCTGGTACGTTGAATAGTTGAAAACTCGGGCAGCAGATTCAGGCTCAAGCGGTATTGGCCACCGACTTCACGGGCAATAGTGAACAAGTTCCGGTCGCCGACCGACAAAAGTGGGTAACCGGTCAATTTGGCTGAAGTTTCGACTGCCCACATACCCCGCACCTCAGGCAAACCATCGCAGATGAAATGCGTCCGATCAGAAGTTACGGTCCCTCGGACCAGCATTGGCTCAGAAGCTACCGGCAAAAACAAGATACAGGTTTCGTTGCTGCCAGTTGCCAGATTAGCCTCGCTGGTAATTATCATTTCGGCATCGCCCGACACAAGTTCGGCATTTTCTGCAGCTTCGAGAGTGTTTTCAAACAAAGGGTAAAGAGAAGGTTTCAATCCGGCAAGCGCGACCTTCAACGGGTCTTTTCGAACCGGCATCAACCAGATTTCATTATCGAATTCAATGCTGTCGGAAAGGATTTTCGCATTTACCGGGGCAGCAGTGCTTCTAAGAGAAAAGCGCAGACGACGAACTGAATTTGCGGGCATCTGCCAGTCTATCTTTTCAATAATCTTTCCCGAAGCCTTGTCGGTCACCACGGCCTCAAGCTTTTTGCTGTCGTTACTCAGATTGGAAAACTCGACAAAGCAACGATCGACTTTGCCAAGGGGATAGCGACTGGCTGCGGTTATTGCCAGGTTGCCAACCGGCTGGCCGAAGGCATACCAGCCGATATTCTCTGCAAGCTTGGAAAGGGGCGCAGAGTCGGTAATTACCAGAATTCGCGTACCCGGATTGAAACTTTCGCCGGCGAGTTTAACCGCTTCGTCAAGGTCTGCCAGCGGGGAATTACAGCGCCAGTTCTCGATGAGCAGCGACGCCTCTTTGGGCAGCATATCGCGCCGTCCAATAAATTCCGGGCGGTTTCCGGCTCTGATTATTGAAATGCGATAGATTTTTTCAGCAAATACGTTACGATCGAGAAAACGCATCGCCCGGCTCTTCGGATTGCTTTCACCGCCGGCGGTCATCGAAAAAGAATCGTCGAGAATCACCACCAGGGGCATGAATTCCTCGCCGATAATTGCCCTTGGATCGGCAGCAGCGAGAACTACCAGGGTCAAAATCAACAATTCAACCAGTAAAATTAGCGGAGTTTGCGGCAAAGTAACTTTACGACCACCTTCGGCCGGAACTTTTACCGCAGCGAAGAACATCAAGGTCGAAACCTTTATATCGCGGGACTGGCGGCGGAAAAGATAAACCCCGGCAACGACCAGAAGAGCCGTTGCCGCGTAAAATGCCAGCGGATTCATGAAAAAAGGCATAATCAGCTCCTCGCCATCAGTATTTCGCTGCGCAATAATTCTACCGGGACGTAATCGGCAACGAAATCTTCAGCGATACAATGATTGAAAACAGCGCCTGTCTTGACGCAGCACCTTTTCCAGTATTCCTGGTGGCGCAAAAAATTCCGGCGATAGGTCTGGTTCAATTCTTCATTGGCCATCAGTTCGAGAGCAGCAAGACTTTCGCTGTCGATCAGGCGAACATTGCCGGAAAGTTCCGGTTCAACATCGACACGGGCCAGAACCTGCACGACCGCCAGCAATGCCGAATGATGCGCCAGCTGCTGCAACACCGTCATTGGCTCCTGTTCCCAAAAAAGATCGCTAAGAAAAATGCGCACCGCCTGACTACGAAATTTAGGCGGAAAAGAAACGAGGGTCATGCCGGTGTTACCGCGATAGTCAAGTTCAGAGTCAGGCCATTGCGCCAGTGGCAAGTGGGCCGGCTCGATTCTTCGGCAACGATCTTTTAGCAGCCAGCAGGCAACCGAATAGCCGGCATTCTGCGCCGAAATTCTCAAAAGCGAGGCCAGACCCCACAAAGCCTTTGGCTTGGCTGGGGAACCGGCCTGCATCGATTCAGAAGCATCGATGATCAAATCAAGATGGGGCGTTACTTCTTCGCGAAAAAGCTTAACGGTGACCTTATCCGATCGCGCCAGGGCGTTCCAGTCGATATGCCTGATATCATCACCGGGCTGATACTCGCGATGGTCGAGATATTCGAGAGAATTGCCGGTATTTTGCCCAAAGCGATTGCCGCCACTGCTTCCGGAAAAGCGCGACGAAACATTCAAATAAAAGCGCTGCGCGGCAACTTCGGCGTCAGCAACAGCTTTCAGGCATTCCTTATCCATTGGTCACAATCTTTCTCGATGCATTGATAGCCCTGGCTTCGTGAAATTCACGAAACTGGCGGCCAAACCATGGTGCGTTCAACAAAAGACCGACAACGGTAATCAATGTGGCAAAAGCCATTCCCATTACTTCTGAGCGACTCGAAGCAATGGCAAAGGGATTACCGATCATCAACAATTCCGAACGCGCACCGACAAAAACACCCAGGAACATCGGTGCAAGGGCAAAAACTGCGAAAACGATCAGGGCAATTCCCCAGGTGTTACGAACTGAAACATAACTGCTGAGAAAAACGCGGCGGACAAAGACGGCCAAAAGACAATAGCCAAGAACATAGCCGGAAAAACCAAATGAAAATTTGAAAAAACCGGAAAAAGTCGAAGAAATGTGCCCTCCCATTGGGTAAATCATCGACGCGGCGACAATAACAGCCATAGTGGCAATGATCATCAGAATACACCAGGCAATTCCTCCGGCTGCTCCACTCGATAGCAGAAATCCCAGGCGGCGGCCAAAGGTGCCCTGGGGTAACTCTCTGGCAACACGTCGGGTAAGGTAGTCGCGTTCAGAAACTGCGATCAGAAAAACGATGTTGATCAAAAAGACTGCGGCAAAACCCCAGCCAAAAATCAGCTCCTTACCGGAAATACTGCTCCAGTAGGTCATAATCGCCAGTGACATCAGCCAGAACTTGCTCAAAAACGAGCGAACCGGTCGCATAATGTTGGTTCCGGCCGGAGAAACCACCGCAGCTGCAGCCAGGTAGAAAAAGTAGGCGAAACAGACCAGGAAAAAAGCTATGGTAAAAATGGCACCATAAAAATTGGTCGTCCCAAAAGTTCTCGACGCCCCGTAGCGCAAAATTTCACTAACGATGCCGGTTAGGCTGAAAAACAAGGAAACCTGGATAAAAAGGCCGACACCGCGAAGAAGGTTGAAGACATTGCCGTCCCGCGCCAGACTGCCGATGGCGATCTGAAGAATTGTTCCCCCGGCGCAGACAATAAGGCCAAGAAACAAAATCAAAAACATCATCGGCATATCGACACCGCTAAGAAAGAAGGTCATGGCCATGAACGGTGCGAAAGCGCTGAAAATGAGAAGAATGAAAGCCATGCTCGCGGCAAATTTTCCCCAGATTATTGAATGAGGAGTGATTGTGGTAATGAAAAGCAATTCTTCAGAGTTTTCCTGGCGCTCTTTGGCGAATCGGAAGCCGGAATGGAGCGGGATTACCGCGAAACAGCCAAGAAAAAGGATTCCAAACAGAAAAGTCAGGGTTTCGGCTCCGACGTTGGTGTTGGAGACACTCTGATCGGCAAGGGAAAGGCTGAGGACTGCACACTGAAAGCCAAGGAAAAGGACGAGCACGCCCCAGAAAAATTTTCCCCGGACCACCTGACGCAACTCTTTAACGATGATAGGATTGAGATGATCGTCTATTTTTTCGATTATGCCTGCCCAGGAGCTCATTGCACTTCTCCTTTGGTGATGTTCATGAACACGGTCTCAAGGTTTTGCTGTTTAAAGCGGAATTCAATGACCTGATGATTGTTGTTAACCAGTTCTTTAAGCAATTGCGTGGCTTCGAGATCGTCGCCGGCAAAGTCAAATTCGAGCGCTTTGCCATTCAATACCGGATTTTCGACACCAGGATAAAGAACCAGGAATTTGCTCAGTTCTTCAATACCGTTCAAGGACTTGACAATCAAACGCCGAACACTGGTTTCATGGGCGGTAATGCTCTCGATCGAGCCGAACTTGAGCAGGTTACCTTTCTCGATAATCAACGCCGAAGTGCAGATTTCCGAAAGTTCGCTGAGAATGTGCGAGCTGATCAGAATACCCTTGCCCTGTTGCGATAGCAATTTCAACAGTTCACGCAATTCGATGCGAGCACGTGGATCCAGGCCGGCCGCCGGCTCATCCATCAGAATGAATTTTGGGTCGTGAATCAGAGCGCGGGCAATACTTACCCGTTGCTTCATGCCCTTGGACAAGGCATCTAGCATCTTTTCGCGCTTGTCGAGGAGACTGGTAAATGCTTCCAGCTCTTCGACGAGCTTGACCCGGCGCCGAGATGCTATTCCGTATGCCCGGGCAAAAAAGTCGAGATATTCATGAACGTTCATGTCATGATGCACCGGCAGAGAATCAGGAACAAAGCCAACCAGGCCCCTGCCGAACTCTGGATTTTCGATCAGCGATCGGCCTTCCAGCTCAATATCACCGCTGGTTGGCTCGTCCAATGTTGCGAGCATGCGTAAAGTTGTAGTTTTACCAGCGCCATTTGGCCCAACAAAGCCGATTATTTCTCCGGCGGCAATTTCAAACGACACATTGTTTACCGCGAGAGTATCACCGAAATGTTTTCTGAGGTTTTTGACCTGAAGCGTCATGATTCACCTCCCATTATGCCGACAACGACTGAAGTGGCATCGGTATCGCTCTTTTCAAACGATTGTTTTTTCAAGAAGGGTGCTCCTTCGAGCAAAGCCAGATACATGCCCGGCTGCAGGTAATTTTGCGGATTCCGGTAGAGCTCATCAAAATGGCTGTGCCACTCCTCACGAAAAACCCGGGAAAGTTCGCGAAAACGTCGCCTTGATTTAAGTGGCTGGCTATGACTGAACAGGGCTGCCTTCTGGCCGGCTTCAACACCATCGCACTTGTAAATATTGCCATCACCGGTCATGACGAATGCCAAACGAATTCTTGCACCAAGTCCATTCAGAACTTTCAGATTACCGCCGCTGCCTTCAAGGGTTAAGCGCTCGCGGCTCAGATGAACCTTGCGCATATGCAGGTATCGAGGGATTTTTGGCCGAATCCAGCCATCGGCAAGGTGCTGGTCTTCATCGAGATAGATGAACTTGCCCCCGTCGGTCGACCGGTATGAGCGCTGAGCGACCGGGATGATTTCGGTGTCGTAACTGAATCTGAAGCCTTCCGGGCGCGATGAAGAAGAATAGACAGCTAGATTGCCCAGTGTAACCGCATGGTTATTTCTTTCGTCGATAAAGGTCAGCGCCTGCTTGCGAACCATCATGGTCGAACTCTCGAACAGCCAGTAATATGCGAAAATAAACAGACAGCAAATCGCCGAAGCCACCGGAACCGTCCAAAAAACCCAGATTTTTCGCCCAAGTTTGTGCAGCACATAAACGTTAACCGGCCCGATCAGAAAGGCAAACGCATAAATTATTATCATCAGCCACTGGGACGAAACGACATTCACATCATTGTCGTTAAAAGCAATTGGTGACCGCCCACGCCCGGTTACACTCGAAAACGGATCTGAGACCAGGTCGGGAAAAGGATTGCCGCTGGCCGTAGCTACGCGCGAAAGAATGTCTTCGTCGGTAACGAGCAACCGCCCGAACCCACTTTCATAGCCCTGCAGATTCTTAATTCCAGAAGGATTTTCCACATCGAGACGAGAAAAATCTTCAGGGGGAGTGAAATCGCCCAATACCAGAAGAGTTCCACCGGCGCGAATGTAGTCGTAAATTGCGGAACGCACTTCATTGCTCATCTGAGCCATGGAATCAGCATAAAAGATCATTGAATTGAAGCGGGCATAGGCAAGCCAACGGGTATCCAGCTGCGAGAGGCTGCCCTCGAACATATTCATCTCGAGGTCATAGCTTCCATGCCCCTTGCCAAATACGGCCTCGAACTCACTTCGTGAAACGCGGTTGTCGACCAGAGTCTGTTTCTTGCGATAATAATCGCGGTAAATGCTAACATAGGGAAAAACCTTCTCGGAGACTTGAACTCCGTCAATCTCAACTTTCATGCCATCGGCCGAAAAATCCATGATCGGGAAAAACAATGATTCTATGCGACTTTCATTCGCGGCGAGTTTGAAGGTTCGGCTTACCTGCTCGAGTTCACCACTGTAACTGGTGCGCATTGTCAGGCGCACTTCCTTTTCGCTTGAACTTCTATTTGAAGCAACTACCGAATAAAAACAATAGCCACTGATTGGACGACTTGAATAATCAGGAACCGCAGTAATTCTCACGCCCATAGACTCGATGGTAGTGTTCCTTGCCGAAAGGCTCCCGGCAAAGAAAATCAGTAGACCAAGCAAAAACCATGTTGTTCTTTTCATATATCTATTTTCCTGAAGCTTCGATTTCTATCTCTCCGGCAAATTCAAGCTCAGTTTCACTGGTGTTTTTCAAAACATCATTTAAAACATTGTCCGGGGTAATTCCTTCGAATTTTGCCTTATAGTTTAAAAGAATGCGATGATTCAAAGCCGACAGCGCGACTTCGCGAACGTCCTCGAAACCGACGCTGGGCCGGCCGGCGAGGACAGCAACCCCACGCGCTGCTTCCGCCACAGCGATAGCCGCACGGGGGGATGCTCCGTATTGCACGAACTGTCTGACCATTTCGGTCGCCCCGTCTGAAGAAGGATCGGAAGCATTGACCAGTCTGGCAATGTATTCAGCAACCGGACCGGGCAAATATACGCGGTTCATCACCGCAAACAGCGCTTCGAGCTCGGATTTTTCGACACAAAACTTTGGCTCGGGCGGCTGACCATGGCGGCGGGTAAAAATAATTTCCTTTAGAGTGGCCACATCAGCGTTCTTAACTTCAAGTTTAAAAAGGAAACGGTCCAGCTGAGCTTCCGGAAGCGGATAGGTTCCTTCCAATTCAATGGGGTTCTGCGAAGCAAGAACAAAGAATGGCTCAGGCAACATTCTGGTTTTGCCCATCAAGGTC
>CAZTHA010000029.1:0-21022 GCA_964613435.1 uncultured bacterium | reverse complement strand
TGAGGGGCTGGAAACGAAGGAGTGAGGCAGATGACACGCCTGGGATTTTTGCGATTTACAAAGCTTTCTGCACCATTGCGGCAACTTTCCCATTTATTTGCGGCAAAACGGGGCAATAATTGAATGCTGATCTTCAGCGTTTTTTCACGACCAGAAGCGATGGCAGGGTAATAGAATCTGAGCCAATGGCATAGCTGTGACCGCTTTCACCGAAAATCGTCATTTCAGCAACTCTTTCGTTGGTAAAAATCTTCGCAAGATATTGAACAATCTTGCTGCGAAAATAACCGGAATCGGGAACCAACCATGAGTTGACCTGGATTTGGCCAAGTTCAAACTTGCCGGCTGCACTGATGCGGACTTCGAGGGCAAAGATCAGAGAGCGCATGAAAAAACCCGAACCGATAAGGTAAATGCGCCCTTTGTTTTCGGCATCACCGCTGATAAAGCGAATTCTTTGCAGACAAAAGCCTTGCGACGGCGGAAAAGAGATGCCGGTCAACAGGGCATTGAACTCTGAGGGTGTCAGGGAAACACTGGTCTGCCTGTTTTCAACCAGAGTCAAACGTTTTTCCTGGAGGGTCCAGAAGTCTTCCTGATCCGGACCGGTAAACTCAGGCGGATTAACGGGGGTTAAAATGCCATTAACGGCTTCGGCAAGAGTAAACCAGCTGATAATGGCAATTATCAGCAGAATAACCATCGGGTAGACACAACCGCAACCGAGCCCGACGAACAATTTGCGCAAGCAGCCCGGGCTTGATTTTACAGGTTTTTTTTCAGCCATCAGGTTTTAAAATTTTTGAGAACCGACTGTTCTTCGAACGAGAAGAGCTTTTCGACATCGAGAAGAATGATCAGTTTATCGTTTAGCTTGGCAACGCCTTGAATATACTGGGAGTCAATGCTCGAAGAAAACATTGGCGGGGTTTTTTCGATTTCATCCTGGTAAAAGCGCATAACCTCTGAAACGTTGTCAACGATCATTCCGACCTGATTGCGATTAAGTTCAACGATGAGAATTTTTGTGCTCATGCGGTTTTCGTTGACGGCCAGATCGAAACGTTTGCGCAGATCGATTACCGGCACGATCCCGCCGCGAAGATTGATGACCCCTTCGACGAAAGGCGGCGATTTCGGAACCTTGCGAATATCGACCATCGGCGAAATTTCGCGCACTTTACTGATATTTACGGCATATTCGTCTTCGCCGATATAAAAGCCGACTACCTGAACTTCATGCCTGACAACTGTTTTTTTAACTGCCATTGTCTTGTCCTTCGCTTTTATGAATACTTCGCCGCTTTTCTTTCAGATAAAGCACAAACGACAGCAACTGAGTCAAAAAGACGACGATATCATCTACCCAGCCAACCGGCGGTACATCAGGAATAAAATCAACCGGCGACACAATGTAAATTATAGTGAAGAGAAAAAGTACAAGCTGCGCTTTTGGGTTGGCCAGCAGTCTTTTTGGCAAAGAGGGTTCAGGTTTATCCATTTTTTCCTTTTAAATCGGCAGAGCCAAAGCTGAGGGGAAGCAATTCACCAATGTTGGTGCGCTTTACTTTCTTCTCGCTGTTGACCAGAAGAATTTCAGCATCGGGAGCCAGTTCGTTGATTACCTGACGACAGGCTCCGCAAGGTGGCGTGAAGTCAACGCGATCAACATAAACAACGATTTTTTTGAATTTTTTTTCGCCCATGGCAATAGCCGCAAACAACGCAGTTCTTTCAGCACAGTTAGTCAGACCGAAACTGGCATTTTCGACGTTACAGCCCTGAACGACGCGGCCATCTTCAAGCTCGAGGGCTGCCCCGACCAGAAATCTGGAATATGGTGCGTAAGCTCTCTTGCTTGCTTCTACAGCTTTTTCAATTAGTTCTTTTTCATTCATTCCTTTAAAATACCTCGCTATAGCTATATTTTTATCATAAACACGGGCTTTTCTAAAGAAAAAAACGCCCCTGCAAACAGGGGCGTTTTTGGTAAAAATCAGCGTTTTGAGAACTGTGGTCTTCTTCTTGCTTTTTTGAGACCGTATTTTTTTCTTTCTTTTTCGCGGGGATCTCTGGTAAGGTAGCCGTTCTTTTTCAGCGCGGGGCGCAGTTCGGCATTGAATTTAACCAGAGCTCTGGCGATACCATGGCGCAGGGCGCCGGCCTGACCAGTGCTGCCGCCACCGGCGATGTTTGCGAAAACATCGAATTTTCCGAGGGTTTCAGTGGTAGTCAGGGGTTGAACGATAATTTTGCGGGTCAGAGGAATTGGAAAATATTCCTCGAAAGCGCGGTTATTAACAACGATCTTGCCTTCGCCTCTGCAGATGCGAACGCGAGCGGTAGCAGCTTTTCTTCTTCCGGTTCCCCAGATATAAGCTTCGGCCATTTTCTTATTCCTCCTTATTACTTAACAAGCTTGATGGACTTTGGCTGCTGAGCGGTATGTGGATGTTCAGCACCAGCGTAAACTTTGAGCTTGCGCAGGAATCTTTTTCTCAGCTTATTGCGAGGAAGCATTCTTTTCACAGCAAGCATAAGCATGCGGTCAGGTCTATTTTCCAGCAACTGGCCATAGCTTACGGATTTGATTCCTCCAGTATAACCGGTATGCCAGTAATGCATTTTGTCATCATGTTTGCGGCCAGTGAGTTTGATCTGGTCGGCATTAACCACGACAACGAAATCACCACAATCAAGATGTGGGGCAAAAATAGGTTTGTGCTTGCCACGAAGTCTGGCAGCGACCTGAGAAGCTAGACGGCCCAAGGGTATATCCTTGGCGTCAACGAGTACCCAATCACGGGTAAAATCAGAACTTTTTGGTTGGAACGTCTTCACCGATTTTCCTCCTCTTCGGTTAATACATGACCTTCATCAGATACAGGCCCCCGGGCGGTGCAGGCGCACCCAGTCTTCTGCGATCCTGATTACGGTACAGTTCGTAAATACATTCTGAATCCATTTTCTGCATACCTGACAGATAAAGAGCCCTGGCCATGTTACGCACCATATTATGCATAAAGCCCGTTCCAATGACATCGAACTGGATTATCGGTCCGGTTTGAGTTACTTTGGCTTCGAGAATGTTTCTGACAGTGCTTTCGTATTTCTTCGGGGATTTAGCAAAAGCGGCAAAATCATGTTCACCAATCAATTTTTCGGCGGCCTGCTGCATCATTTCCAGCTGTATCGGCTGTTCGAGCTGCCAGTAGAACCTTTCAAGAAAGGGCGACTTTTGCTCGACCAGATGGAACAGATAGCGGTAATGCTTGCCTTTGGCCGAAAAACAGGGATGAAAATCTTCATCGACCTCTTCTACCCTGCTGACCCTTAAAGAACCGGGTAAAGCACCGTTCATTCCAATGATTAACTTTTCAATAGGAATCGGACACTCAGTTCTAATCAGAACCACCTGTTCAACCGCATGAACTCCGGTGTCTGTCCGACCCGCCCCGACAGCACGGCTCCAGCTTCCGGTTATCAACTTAACGACTCTTTCGAGCTCACCCTGAACTGTAGGGATTTCTGGCTGAAATTGATAACCAAAAAAGGCGCTGCCGTCGTAAGTAACGGTTAGTTTAAGATATCTGAGAGGTTTTGTCAAGAGAATTTCCCGGCCAGAAAAGTATCTGCAAATCTTAGCAAAAAGCTTTATGACTGTAAAACAAATTTTTGCCGGGAAAACGAAATGCCCGCGTCAAAAGTCACGGGCTGACTGTCGGAATAAAACTGTGTGAAAGCCTAGTTGCTTGGATGTAGCTGATTGATAATTTTGGTTTTCAGGCTTTTCAAGATCCGCTGCACTTCGGTGTTTGAGCCAGAAACCAGAGCGAACTCAAGGTTTCGGGTGGCTTCGCCAATCACTTTGGCTTCGGAAACATCGGCCGACTCAAGTGCCTTGCCAAGATGCTCAAGAAAATCGCCGAAACTGATGTTTGCGCGGTCAAAGTTCTCCAATGATTCCCATACCAAGTCTATGTGTTCCTTTTTCATGGAAGGTCCCCTCTTGTTTATCTTTGTACATAAGTATAACACTTTGTGATTCACCCGTAAATATCATTTTTTTTGCATTTAGCTTGTGAGTCGGGTTAACATCAGCATTAAAAGAAATTATTAATCAGGTGAGCAGAATGAACCAGCAAATGATCAACCTTATTCCCGGACCTGTGAGCGTTCCCGAAAAAGTTTTGACCGCAATGTGCCGAAATTTCGGATCAGGAGATCTCGACCCGGAATTTCTTGAGCTTTACAACCTCACCGAAAAAAATCTGCAAAAGATTCTCGGTACCGAAAATCAGGTTATCATCCAAACCGGCGAAGGCATGTGGGGCCTTTGGGGCGCCCTTAAAAGCACCATCAAACCTGGCGACAAGATTGTTTCTGTTTGCACCGGAGTTTTTGGTTATGGTATCGCTGAAATGGCTGTGGGCCTCGGCGCAGAAGTTTTCAAAATCGAACTCGACTACTATCGAACGCTCAATGCCGCTGAAGCACTGATGCAAGCTGTTGAAGAACACAACCCGGTCATGATCACCGCGGTACATTGTGAAACTCCTTCCGGAACCCTCAATCCGTTATCCGTTCTTGCCGAAGTGAAAAAACGATTTCCCGCCCCGCTATTGTGTGTTGACACTGTAGCCAGCGCTGGTGGCGCTCCGGTAAACGTCGATGAAAACCTGATCGATCTCGCATTGAACGGTAGTCAGAAAGCCTTGTCTGCGCCGCCAAGCATGAGCTTTGTGGCGGTCAGTCCCTCAGCCTGGGAAAGAATCGAGGCGGTTGCCTATGCCGGATATGACGCTTTTTTGCCATTCAAGGATGCTCAGCGCGATTTCTATTTTCCCAATACGCCATACTGGCATGGGGTCGCAGCACTCAACGCTGCCGCTGAACTGATTCTCGAAGAAGGGCTCGAAAAAGTTTTCCAGCGCCACCTTGATTGCATGAATTTATGCCATCAAAGAATCAATGCCATGGGTTTGTCGCTTTTTCAGAATGTGGAAGCAATGCCCGCTCCTACCGTAACCGCCATCTACATGCCCAAGGGCTATACCTGGCCCGAATTCAATCGAATCTGCCGCGAAAAAGGCCTGGCAATTGCCGGCAGTTATGGCAAACTCGCCGAAAAAGTCTTTCGTATCGGGCACATGGGACATCAGGCACGCCTTGAAGACCTTGAAGCCGGCCTCGATCTATTGCAAACGATAGTTTAAAATGAATCCAATAATAGCGGCCTATTATTACCCCGGCTGGCATTCATGCCCGGTGCGCGATGCCTCTTTTCCGCGCGGTTGGAGCGAATGGGATCTGGTCTACCAGGCTCGTCCTGCTTTCGATGGCCATGAACTGCCCTACCTGCCTTTATGGGGCAGAGAAGACGAGGCCGACCCGGAGGTTTTTGCCCGGAAAATAGCTGCGGCCAATGAATACGGTATCGATGCTTTTGTTTTCGCATTTTACTGGTCACGGGGCAAAAGATTGCTTGAAGGGGCGCTGAAAAAGGGTTTACTTCAAGCCAAAAATCGTCAGCACATCAAATTTGCCCTGATGTGGGCCAATCGGATGCCGCGAAAAGTAATGCCGGTAAAGGACGCAGCTGCAAGGATTATCGATCCTTCACGGCTTGTTTATACCGACCCGGAAGATTTTGTCGATTTTGTCGAAACCGTTGCCGGTGAATACTTCATTCAACCTGAATATCTGGAAATAAATGGCGCAAAATATCTGAGCATTTTTGACAGTGCCTTTTTCATAAAGCAGCTTGGCTATGAAGAGGTTCGCAAAGCTATCGATCTGGCCAGAAAAAAACTCGCCGACCGGGGCATGAAAATGCATCTGGCGGCTATCGACCCTATCCCAGATCATCAGCCTCATCTTGTCGAAATGGGCTTTGACAGTGTCACCCACTACGTTTTTCTTCCCGACTGGAAAGGTGAACATCTTCAGGATTTCCGAAAGATGGCAAAGATGCGGCAACAGCAGTGGCCGGCTTATCCGCAGCAAACCGGGCTGCCCTATTTCCCCGCGGTAACTCCGGGCTGGGACGCCAACCCCCGAGGAGTTGATTACGGCAAGGAAAGGCCGGGCAAATACCCATGGTCACCGATCATTACCGGCCGCTCCCCCGAGGCTTTTTCAGAATTTGTCAGCGAGGCCCTGACTTTTCTCGGTAAACAGAACTGTTCCGGCGACAATCTCTGCATGATTTCATCATGGAATGAATGGAGCGAGGGGCATTATCTCGAACCGGACGAAAAATATGCCTATGCCTGGCTTGAAGCGGTAAAGAATGCCAAAAATAAATGACTGGCGCTGGTCTTTTTTGACGACCGACATTGAACTGACCAACGTCTGCTACCAGAATTGCGCTTTTTGTCCACGTTCAGCGCTGACCAGGCCTTACGGCTATTTCAACCTGCAATTGTTGAAGCAAATAATCGTTCAACTTGCGGCAATCGGCAGTAGAATCACCTTTTGCGGCATGGGCACACCCCTGCTCCACCCTGATTTTGCAGAGATAATGCAATTTTGCCGCGACCTGGACGGGCTGAGCTTCGGGCTGACCATTCAGGCACCAGCCCTCGACGAAAAGGCAAGGCTAATGCTTTATCAGGCTCGGCCTGGTTTTATTGAAATTTCAATGCCGACAATCCATGCGCCGGTTTTTGCCGAAATCTTTCCTGGTGCCGACTTCGCAACTTCCGTTGAACAGATAATGAAACTGGCTGCCCACCAGCCCGAGCTTCGTGGCATCAGCATTTCTGCGGTAAAAACGGCAATTGATCCATCGAGTGATGAAGAGATCAGCAATTTCTGGAATGAAAGAAATCTGCCGTGCCGCATTTTTAAATGTCATTCGCGGGGCGGCAATCTCGGGCGCAAAGATCTATGCCTGGCGACCGAAGCCGATAATCGGTTCTGCGGACTTTTCGCCACCCACTCTTTCATCACCTGGCAGGGAAAGCTTCTGGCCTGCTGCCATGACCTGACCGGGGCCACTCAATCGGCCGACCTGGCCGAGCAAACCCTAGCCGAAGCCGGGCGGCAAAAAGCACAGATTCTCGAACAGGGAATGCCCTACAGCCTTTGCCGGCATTGTGATGAGGCGGCAGCCAGGCGTATCATTCCCGATGGCGAATATCCTCTCGGAGCCGGCGGGCGGCGCAAATGGCGCAAAAAGATAATCGAAAGCACTTAAATCTGTTTATCAAGTAATTGTTTTAAATCGATGCTGGCAAATTTACGGCCAAGGATTCTTTCCCAGACCTGCGGGGTTTCCATACAGATATAAACGGCAGTTTCGGGGAAAAGTCGTTGCAGCAAGGGCATGGCAAAACGGTGAATCTCTTCGCGAAAAGGTCTGAAATAACGAATTTTACCATCGGCAGAAGGATAAAATTCTTCGCTTAGAATTGGCGATTCGGGGTGAAACTTTTCGACCTGCTCTTGAAAGCCTGCGGGGAAGCGAAAAGTTCCGAGTGAAATCCAGTTGATTTTAAAACCTTTCAGCCGCTGATACATCAGCTCAAACACCTGTCGATACTCATTCTGCCAGTCATCACAGGGGATAATGGGGTCAAAATGAAACGCCAGGCTGCAGCCTTTGGCGCTGGCGGCCCGGCAGGCGGCATCGATTCTTTCTTCGAGCGAGGCAGCGCCATGCTCAAGTTGATCGATAAGCTTCTGCGGGTTCAAAGAGAATGCCAGGGTTACATGTCCGGCCCGCTCTGCGGCAAGAACCGGTTCGATATACGCGCTTTTGCTCTTTATTTCAAGGGTAAAATCCGGGTAATCGGCGGTCCATTCGATAATCTGTGCGTTCAGGGGGTAGATCGGTTCAAGGGCGAGCGGATCGCCGAACTGTCCGGTGCCAAGACGGATTGGCCCGCTGACTTTCGCTCTTAGCTCGGCAATTTCACGGCGGCAGTCTTCCCAGTTAACGAAAAGGGTAACGTCACCAGCGCCGGTGTAATTCTGAATAATGCAGTATTCACAAGCGAACGGGCATCCCATTCCCCATTCGACGACCCAATAGCCACAGCAAACGCTTCCCTTCTGGCCCGGGCAGGGCTTGACAAACTGACCACGGTTACGGGTTAACAGCAGACCGTTGCCGGGGTGTCTTTCGCCATCAACCATCTGCAGCGAACGGTAGCCGACTTTCTGCCTGATTTCTTCAACCAGTTCGTGATCAGCTACAGCCCGGTCGATATACAGGTTTTCAAAATTCAGCATTTACAACTCTTCAACCTGGGCAAAAATTTCCTGAACCAGATCTTTTGCTTTTTCAAAACGATCCAGATGCTTTCTTGAAGCGTTAATTTGCACTTCAAGCCCGGGCTTTTCAAATGTCTGATCAAATTTTATGGATACTCCGGCCGGAACTCTTCCCTTTTCCAGAAAAGGGGCCATTTTGGCCATGGCGCCCGAGCGACGCGGCTGAACAATCTCACTTAGCCAGGCTATTGCTGCCGGGCCGGTCTCAGCCAGGAACTTGGTCGGCAAAGCCTTACGTCTGTCTGCCTGGCGCAGCAGGCCAGCAACAAGTCTCTTTTCGGCTGCCGTTGCCGCCAGGTTCGTCAACCAGCGGGCGACCTGGTCCAGGTCAGTCTGCAGGTGGCCAAGTTCACGCCAGACATTCATTGGCAGGCTATTAATCTGGGCATTGCTTAACGAAGCCGATTCGGCCAGAAAATTCAGAATCCGCAGCAACTGAGGGGAGCTGCTAAGATTGAGCATGAGGGTCATGTCCATTTTTTTACCCGGATTATTTTTCAAACGGCGCATCAGCCCGACCACTTCAATATTGGAAAAATTGCGGTGCCGGTTCAACTCGATATACATAGCCTCTGGTTGCCCTTCAATCTGAACCACCGGTGCTTCTTCGATGCCGGTTTCGCTGGCGCACAAAAGTCTCTGGTGGCCATCGACAACCAGATCATGACAGATTACAACCGGCGCAAGAATGCCATGGGCCGAGATACTCTGCCGCAATATCGGCGAAGCACAATCAGCAACGCCTGGTAAGAGAAGTTTTCCGGGAAAAAGGTCTTTAACTTTCATAATGGCCCAAATTCTATGCGCACTTGCCAGTCTGGTCAAGTTTATCTTGAAATGTTTTTTCTTCAAGGAATTGCCTGTGAACAATTTGTCAGGTAGAGTTATTTTTAGTTGCTAAACAGGTTGTAATTTCAAGGAGGATTTTAATGGATTTTTCTCAACTGGTTTTTACCAGAAGAACGGTGCGACGTTTCACTCCGGAGCCAATTCGACAGGCTACCCTGGAAAGAATTCTGCGTGCGGGGCTTGCTGCTCCCAGTCCGAATAATTCCACGCCCTGGGTTATCACGGTTATTACGAATGGCGAAACGATACAGAAAATGCGTCAGGCAGTCAATAACCACCTTGATTCAATGTTTGCCGGTATCAGCGAAGATCATCGCTCAACCCTCGAAAAAATCAAGGTTTTTTCAACGGTTTTCGCAAATGCTCCGGTCGTGCTCGCAGTTTTCACGAAAGATTACCATGCCCCGATTCATGAACTCATGGCCGAAGCCAATCTGACCGCGGAGCAGATCAGCCAGCTGCGCCGTCATCCCGAGCTGCAGGCAACCGGTGCCATGGTGCAGAATATGCTGCTGGCAGCCACTCAGGAAGGCCTGGGCAGTTGCTGGATTTCAGGGGCCCTGGTCGCCCGGCAGGAACTCCAGGAGATTCTGAATTCTGGAAATCTGCATCTTGAAACCCTTGTCGCTCTTGGCCACCATGATTCACAGCCCCATCCCAAAGAACCCCTCGACCTTGAACTTTACGTCAATTATATTCCCTGATAGAAAGCGGTATCGCCCGATCCGGTGCACAAACCGGTCGGGCGATGACAATTAAAAACCGCTACGGGAGAAGGTTGACAAAAATTTCATGAACCGCTAGAATCATCGACAGAACAAGGAATCGAGCCAGCGCTCCGTTGTAAAATTTTTCCGAGAGGTCGCTGACAATGCCCAGAGTTACAAGAATTTCCGAACTTTTGCGCCGAGTTACGTTGTGGTCAGAAAGAGTTCTGGCCATATCAATCCTGATGGCCATGGCCGTGTTTTTCTATGCTTCGGTGGCCACCATGGGCGGCGAAAACTGGTCACAGGTCGAAACCCTTTATGAACTGATCAACCGTATCCTGTTACTGGTAATTTGCCTCGAACTGATCAGAACCCTGTTAACCCACGAACTTGAAGCGGTACTCGAACTTCTGGCTTTCGTCGTCGCCAGAAAAACCATGAAACCCGACTTAACGGTTATCGATATTCTTTTGTGCTCGATTTCTTTCGTCATTCTCCTGGCGGCCCGTAAGTTCTTTACCCGCCGCGAAGATATCGACAACGAAATCAACGGTTCAAAGCCCGATTAACTTTCTTTAAGCTTTTCTGGTTTATTCAGTCTTGTTTTCAGTCTTTTTTTCAGTCTTTTCTTCAGTTTTATCTTCAGCCTTTTCCTGGTGCTTTTCTTCGGGTTTGTCCTGTTTTTGCCCAGGTTCCGAAGAATCGCCAGCATTGCTACCCGCAGCCGCCTCTTCCGGAAACATTTTTACGATCAACACCAGTAAAACGAGCGTGACCAGGCCAAGAATCAAATAAAGCCCGTAGCCTCTTTCGCTGAAAACATTTTCGAGCTGGCGACCGATATCAGTTTTGAAATGGCCTGACATCTCGGGCATCTGAACTTTATGGGGCTCGGCCTTCAGCATCGAATTACGGATCAGGGCCAGGTCGTAGGCAGGCGGCCGGGCCGAAGAATTCCCACCATAGATGAAAAATTCACCGGCTTCAGTTGCATCAAAGAACAGATCCCGGGTGCTGTATCTTGCCTGCACCGAGGAAATTTTGAGCGGACTGTTGTCGCCATGGGGAATTTCGAGGCGAATTTCAGTTTCACCCTTGGGGAAGCCAATTAGAGCCAGCGAAAAAACATTGTTCTGCACATCATTGCCGGTCCAGACGAATTCCTTCCACTTTTTCCAGCCAAGTTTCCCGGGTTTGCGCAATTGCGCTTCAATTTTTCGGCTAAAAACCCCGGGAATATTGAAGGAAATGTTTTGCCAGTGCTTTGAGGCGACGGGCAACTTCAAATCGACGGTCGAAAGGTTTCGGTCCTGATTATAGTTGTCGCTGAACTCGATTGCCAGAGTTTTACCGTAGGGTTCGCCGGCAAAATAAGGAACCTGCAGCCCATCTTTAACGATACGAATGCTGTCTCTCGAATCGTCCAGTGAAGCCTGATGGTGCAGAACTAATTGGGTAAGGCCCGGCAACTGGACACTGACGCTGGCAACCCAGGTGTAACCGGCAGAAGAAAAAGGACCACCCTTTTCGGTGGTTTGAACGGTGGCCGATTCCGATCCGAGTTCACCCAGGCTTCCATGGGTTATTTTTTCGGGAAAAAGCTTGAGCAGCTTGTTTTGAATAATCGCCAGGTCATAGTTGGCGCGGCCGGCCTGACTGTTGCCCCCGAAAAGACTGTATTCTCCAGGCTTAACCGCCACAAAGAAAAGATCGGCGGTGCGATAACAGGCCGAAATACTGCTAAATTCGAGAGCCTGATTGCTACCGTGATCGACCACCAGTCGCAGATCTTTCTGATCGACGGGAAAGCCGGACATAGAGACGATGAACTCAATTTCACGGTTCTCGGTATTCTTGATGGTCATGGTTTTCCAATCCTGCCAGCCAACCAGACCGGGAACATGTTTCTGCAAAGTTATGTTTCGCTCAAAGATCCCCGAGGTTTTTACCCGCAGATAAACCGGGGCCAGTTTTCCGTCAGGAAATTTCAGACTGTATACCGAACTGTTTTCATCGGCATTGAATTGATGCCCTGCCGACAGTTTCTCTTCGATCTCATAGACCCGGCCCTGAAAATAGGGAATCTGCTGTCCATCATGCACGATGCGCAAACCGGCAAAGTTGCCGTCGCAGGCTGCTTTACTCGACAACTGTAACTGGTAAAACCCCGGCTTTTCTATTTTCAGTGGTGCCTGCCACCGGTAGCCCTCGGCCTTGAATGGCCCGCCGCCAACGGCAAGATTCTGTAAAACGACTTCGGCCTGTTGTTTTTGATTAAATTCAACTTTTGAAATTTCGGTCAGATTGAGCAGATCACCGGCAATGCTGGTCGGTCGGTCATTCACCTGGTTCGCCTGGTTGCGCCCGGTTACCAGTTGATATTTTCCGGGCATATCGGCGGCAAAAGTCAGATATGGCAATTGGAATTCGCCTTTAACCGAGGTGATTTTGCCGATATACCGCTTGGGTTTGAGCACCACAATGGTTGTCGCATCGTTCCAGTTCAAACCAACCGGGATTTCAAAATTCAGGGGGCTTTCATCGACGCCTTCGATGTTACCCGAATTGAACTGGATAAAATCGCTTTGCCCAAGCGTTATTTTTTCATGGCCCAGGGTCCACGTGCCCTGAAAAAGGGCTTCGGTGCCAATAGTGAGTTTATCGACAAGAATTCCGTTGCCGGGCATTTTTATACGCACTTCAAGCTCTTCTTCCCGTTCCTGCTGTGAGAATTCCAGTTCTTCAGCGACCCGCAGATAATCATTGCCGCTGCGACGACCTTTTGCGCGGATGACCATTGACTGAACCGGGGTTTGGGCAAATTTCTCATCAAAGCCGGCAATAAAGATCCTGATTTTTTCGAAGGAAGCTTCCTGAAACTCTATCGATGCAGTGCCTCTCGAAGAGTTTGGCGAAGGTTTGAGAACGGCGATATTGGCACCAAGGGTGGCGATCTGGTCACCGTTGATGCCGAGGAAGGTCAGCTTGCCTGCGGCGCGAAAAGCGGGCAAATCGACCTCGATCGAGCTAAAAAGATAGTTTTCGGGCAGGTTCCCATGCCAGAGAAACCGGTGATCTTCAAGCAATTCAACTTTTTCGGGCTTGAGCTGCCAGATGCCGACATCAGAGCTTTCGCGCCAGAAAAGTTCGAATGCGCGGGAATTTCCGTCCGGGCCAAGCAAACTCAAATCAAGGTCGGCGTCGCTATCATCAGCAAGACGATGCAGCCGGCTCGGCAGTTTGGTAAGATAAGTTCCGGTGGCAACAATATCGAATTCGGCGCGAGCCAGCCAGTTTTCAGTCTGGCCGATCAACTGACCGCAACAGAGAATAAAGCTCAGGATGACAAGATTAATTTTCAATATGTTTTTCATTATGATTTATCCTCCATTTTGGCAAGGAATCTTTGATACAGATAAGAAACAAGCATCATGATGATGGCCAGACCGATGAATGAAGCCACTCGATAAAGCTGACCAAGCGACCACAGGTCTTTCAGGAAAATTTTCAAAAAGGTTATGATAATCAACAGCAAAGCAGCTTGTCGAGCACGTCTGACCTGCCATTTGATTCCGACGACGAGCATGACGATGGCGTAGCCGAGCCAGCCAAGGCTGTAACCAAGCTGATGCGCCAGGCTACCCCGGGTAAGCAGGCTGAAAGAAACTCCTTCGGCCTTGAAAACGCTGGCTATTTCGATATTAAGAATGATGAAGCAAACGACGGTCATGGTTACTCCCCAGAAGTTTCGGGCAGCAACGCGCTCTGACGGCCAATGGGCATCTGGTTTTCGCCTGACCAGCCAGACCAGCAATGCGACAATGAATAGATAAAGGGCGGTCGGTCGATTGAGCAAAGGCTGCATCGCGCCGAATTCAACCGCATATCTAAACGGAAAAATCAACGCCCGGTAAAGTCCGGCAACCATCAACAACAAGCCGACAATTCGGAAGGGTTTATCGAGCCTTTTCGGCCAGATAAGCATGGCCAGACCGTAAATCAACCACCCGGCAATTGAGGCAACTGCCATTTCCGCCGTTCTTTCGCGAAAGAGGTCAAGGGGCAGGCCGGCCTGAAAGATGGTGGCCTTAACCAGCTTAATACAGAGAAAGCCGGTGACCAGAAGCAAGGCAAGGAAAAGGTTTTTGACCGAAACGTAGCTCTCGCCCCAGGGTTCTTGCAAAAAGAGGTACAGAAGAACCGCCATTATTGGCAGGAACGCAAGAAGTCCGAGATTGACCACCGGAGCCATTGCAGCAACTGCGTTACCATGGTGGAAGGGGAAAGCAACCAGCCATAGAGCGCTTATGGTTACCAGGGCCGCGCCGATGACCCGCAGGGCCGTCGGCAGGGTTCTTCTTGTCCAGAGAATTGCGCCGAAGATCGCCCAAAGTGAAGTATAGGCTATTTCCTGGGGCAGATAGCCCCGGGCGGCGAATCGCAAAGTCGGCCCTTCAGCAACGGTGGAACCGGCGAAAACATCGGCGACAACCAGATTCACCAGGTAAAAACCTGTTGCAAAAGCAAGCCATTCATAATATTTGACCAGATTGATGCGCCCCAGTAACGGACCAGGCGAATCGGCCAGCCTGACTGCCCAGGCCAGGGCGAGAACCGCTGCCAGGGTAGAAAGGACCGCCGGGTTCAGGATGATCAAGCTTTCACGGCCCTTCATCTGGGGCATGAAAGACACCAGCAGATAAAGTCCAATCGGAGCCATAATCATTGAAACCCAGCGCAAGCCGGGGTGTTCGATGCGGCGATTGAGCCAGAGCAGCGCTGTCGCCTCAAGAACAAGCACCAGGCCCAGCCAGCCATTTTCCAGAAGTAGAACCGGAGTCGCCGAAAGATAAAGAAGCATGACGCCGCCGTGGCAGGCAATGATACTGTTTCTTTCGGGCCGATCTTTCAACTGGCGGAGCAAAAAGGCGACGATCGGAATCTTGACGAAAGCCAGCAGCATCGGCAGCCAGCCTGAAAAATCGCGGGCCCAGAGATGATCGGCATTGAAAATCATGAACATCGCCTGAATGGCTTCGAAGATTGCCCAGCTCATCCACAGGCGTCGCCATTGGCTGTAAGAGCGGTAAAAAATGAACGGCAGGGCCAGACCGGCCACGAAAAAGGCCAGCGTCCAGACCAAACCGGCAAAATAAAGCTGCTGATTCAGGCCTGGGCGGAGAATCCAGAAAGCTTCGGCAAAAGCCGCTGAAAAAAGAGAAACGATGGCAAGGTAGTCAAAACGCAGTTTCCGGGTAAGAGTCAGTGCCAGCGCAAGAAAACAGACCATTGTCACCATGCCGGGGTGCGGGTCGAGGGGAACCATTTTCCAGAAAGCGGCGGCAATCACAAAGAAGATGCCCATTACCGGTGAGGCGGCCATCCATTCGGTCAGAGCCGGGTTATGCTGCAACGGCGCCGTCACTTCCGGGTCAAGATTGAGCTTTTCGGAAATCTGCACAATCTTTCGCAGAATGACGAAAGTAACTACGCAGACGGCCGCTCCGGCGAGAAGAATGAACAAAAAGAAGGTCATGTTGAAAGTCACCAACGCTGATCCGGTGATGAACAACAGAGCGCTAATGACCAGCAGCAGGGTTAGAACACCCAATTGAATTACTGCCCCGAAAATGATACTGATGGCTATGCCAACCAACTGCAAGGCAATGGTTACCGGCCAGAACATCGGCGAAATATTCGGGTTGATTATCATCGCCATCAGTGTCAACATGGCGATGCCAACCGGAAAAACTCTGAACCATTTTAAAGAGTCAGAGTCGAGACCATGGCGATAAATCAACAGAACCGGTCCCATGCCTCCTGCGACCCCATAGACGAAGAACAGCAGGAATGACCAGCCGTCAACATTGGCACTTAGGTTGAAAAATGCCCATATAGCGGCGACGAGGAATGAAATGGCCGCAAAGGGAATGACCCATCGATGCAGGTCGGCCTGCCTGAAGGCGAGAGCGACGGCACAAACCATCGAACCGGCAATGACCAGCATTGGCGAGCTTCCCTCTCTTACTGCAGTAAGGGCAAGTGCCGCCAACGGCATGGCAATAAAGGTAAGATGAACCGTCCAGGCAGCCGATCGACTTCTGAAAAAATCGGGTTTCAAACGATCGATTATTGCTGCATACAAGGCAGCATGCATTACCCATGCCCAGGCAATGTGCATTGATTCGGGTTCAGGTTTTGAAAAAACGCAGGCCATGCTCAGGGAAATCATGGAGCCCAGGGTCGAGAACAACAGTAACCAGTTCGACTGAAGGCGGCGAATAACCTGATAAAGACCGATATTTACAATGGCCAGATACAGATAAAGAGTGACGATATTACCCTGACCGGTATTTACCAGTAACGGGGTTATATAGGCGCCGAAAGCACCAAGAAACGATATGGAAACGCCCCGGTGAAAAATCGCCAGAACGAAAGCCGCCGCCGAAACGATTACCAGCGAAGAGAATCCGGCCAGAGGCGGCAAGTATTCATAATAGAGGGTCGCAGCAAAAAACACCGAATACAAAACACCAATACCGCCGGCGGCAAACGTCTGGCGCATGATGTCGAAACGAACCCGCTCGAAGCGGAAAGAGCCGCCGATCATCAGCAGGCCGATGATTGCGCCGATAACCAGACGCATTATTGGTGAAATCAGATTGTTATCAATTGAGTATTTTACAAAAAACCCGGCGCCAATAAAAAGAGCGATCCCGCCAAGCCAGGCAAAAAGCTTGGTGCCGGTAAATTGTTCCCAATCGACGTTGGCGATGAAATTCTGCCAGCTTTCCTGCCAGCCCGGTTCTTCGGGCGGCGGCGGCGGCGCACCCGAGCCTGAACCTTTGGCAAAAGACGGTTGCGAATCGCTGCCGACCCCAGGTTCGTCTTCGGGCTCATCGAGAGAAACCACTTTTTCGATTCTTGCACCAGAAATTCCAGTACTTTCACTGATAGTTCTGGCGGTTGCAGACTGATCAGGACGATCGGGCTGCTCTGCAGCCTTGTCGACCTCTTTTTCAGCGCCCATCGGTCTTGCTTTGGCAAGCCATTCATGGCTTGATTCGCCGGTCTCGGGCTTTTCGAGGTCCGGGGCCGATTCATCGCCGGATTTATCTGTCGCGACTGTAGCAGCATCGTCTGATTGTCGGGATTCTGCCTGATCAATTTTCGAAAGCGAAAAATCTTCAGGAGTGTAGAATTCTTTTCTGGGCTGGGTATCCTGGGCAGTTTCGACGGCCGAGGATGGTGCAGTGTCTTTTGCAGGTTTGCCGACGGTAGAATCTTTTTGAGCGAAACTTTTTTCAGGGGAGGGTTTAGAAGGACTGGCCTTACCAATGGTTCTGGTTAGCGTCTTGATGCGATCTTTAAGAGATTGAACCGAAAATTCAAGATTTTCTATTCTCTCTTCATAATTTCGCTTAAGGGCACTGACCCGTCCCCAGAGTATCCATAGAAAAATCAGCAAAACGAGAAATAGAAGTTCCATGCTCCCCACCCCTCTTTAACATCTATCCGTCAATGTATTTTACTCGATTATTTGATTGACGGCCACATTTTTCAACGATTAATGGTGATGTCAAACCTCACGTCATCTTCAAATTTGAAGACTTCACAAAACATCGCCGTAGCAATTTGGGCAGCCAATTCAATATCCATGCCAATGCCCATATTGAAAGAAGAAAAATCATCACCTGAAGGATTCTCATGGGTGATACCGAAACGCCCCATCACTTCAATGGCATTTTGAAGCTCTTCAGGATTGAATGACATGGTCGGGCAATCGAAAACGAGCCCTTCTCCCTCATCGAAAGCGAACTGAACGAAGCTTTCGGTTTCCGGTTCCTCCATGATAATAAACCAGCCATCGCCCTGATTTTCGCAAACAGCCTGCAGTCCCAGCAGCATTCTTTGATGTATTTTTTTCATTTTTCCTCCCATTTTCATTTGAAATTCAGGAATTAGTTCCAGGTTCTCGATTAATTCCAGTTTCTCGACTCGATCGTTTCAGTTGCCGGCAGGGCAAACTCGGCACATATTACCATTCCGCAGGGCAAAATGCCCTCAACGACTCGAAAAGAGTCTGATTCTAACTCGCCCCAGCTTCGGCCCCATTCAGTTCGGGGTTCTTTTGCCAAAACCTTGAATGAATAAGGGCGCCCACCCGAATCCTTCAGTTGAAGCAAATCCGGATTTTCAACTTCGGCAGAAAAGGCAAAAAAAGCCAATTTTTCAACTTTATCCCAGAGTCTTCTGGCATTGATCTCATTACCACACAGGTATTCTTCAGATACTTCGTTGTGGTTCATTTTATAAACAGCAAGCGGCAAAACAAGCTCAGGCCGATTCAAATCAAGTTTGAACATCACCTGATTGTAATCAGCTTCGGGGGTTTTGTCGGGCGAACTACTGAAAAAATTGGTGTAAGTCCCCTCAAAAAATATGGTTCGATCATTGTTTTTAGCAAACCATGGGTGAATAATCGGATTATAAAGATTATATCCGGAAAAGGCGGCTATTTTTCTGGCAAACGCCCAGGGTCCGGTCGGCCGATCAGACTCTGAATAGATGATTTCGCCGGGGTTGTAGCCCTGACAAATTGATATCCAGCATTTTTTATGGTGGTTGTAGGCAATAGCTCCGTTGAAGGCTGAAATATGCTGGCCATTGTCGAGCAATATCGGGGCAAAAGAAGTTTCGCTGGGTTGGAGCAGTTTCCTGGCGACGAGTTGACGTCGCAGATCGCCGACAACGGCAACCCCACCCTTTTTCCAATCATAAACGACCTGCCCTTTTTTATCCCTTTCTACCTGGAGTTTCTGCCCTTGAAATTCTACGAATGAGCCGGGCTTTTCAGCAGAAGAGGCTGGTATGAGGCAGGTGTGAACCATGTGTCGGTCTTCAGCCAGAATCTCTTCTAAAGGCTCGGCGCAAAACTCCCATGGAAAAAGAAGATAACCAGGCCGTCCGGAAAGTTTTGCCGGATGCGGGTGGGTACATTTGTGCCCGATAGTTCCCGGCCAGCGCTTGACTACTTTAAAACTCTCGCTGTTAGGGGCTAAAATCGCGAACCCCGCCTCTTCAACCCGCTCAAGAGTTGCGTGTTGAACGTATTTTGCCAGAAGCAAAGGCCTTTGACGATGTTGAACCGGCAAGACATATTCTATCCAGGTAAAGCCCTTCTTGCCGGTTTCGATCATTCGTCGGGCAAACCCGTTTTGCTCGCAAAGATATTCGAGTGGAATCCCGACTTCCGGGTCGTAAACACCCGAGTCGGGCATGGGTATGGTGGCACAGCTGGCTGAAAAGTTGTAACCATTCAAGCCCAGGGTGTCGCCATAGAAGAACCAGAGCCGGTCAAGCCACGGAACGGCAATGATTGAGTCCTGGCCGATGACCTGGGCAAAAATGCCTGCGCCGGGCGGGAAAGTCGGCTTTTTTCCGGCAATCAGCGTATGATTGAATCTTCCTGCCCCGGTAACGCGATAAAGTCGATGAGCCGGGAACAGGTTTTTCAGCTCAATGCGCCGATTCTGGCCGGGTTCGATGTGGCAGGTGACCGATTCATGACCCCAGAAATCCCTGGTTTGCGTGGTATAGCCATGGCCTTCGATGCGAAAGCGCACCTTCTGCCCAAAAAGATCGGGTGAAACGATGGTGACATGGCCATCATTATCAGATACCAGTTTCAAGCCATTTTCAAGTTCAAGCTCGACCAGGGGTATGCCTCTGCCAGTCTCGATATCGACAAATTGAAAGACGAATGACGGCAAGGATGAAGCTGCTGCAGGAAACCCGGTTGAAAATAACAGGCAGAAAAAAACTGCCACCGTCAAAGACAGTGGCAGTTTGCTTTTTTTCAACAGTTATTGATTAATAGCGGGGTCTTCTCGGACGATCTTCGCGTGGTTTTGCTTCGTTAACCTTCAGACCGCGGCCATTGTATTCCTTACCGTTCAGCTGGCTGATTGCTTCCTGTGCATCTTCATTAGATGCCATTTCGACAAAGCCAAAGCCTTTTGAGCGGTTAGTTTCGCGTTCGATGATGACGTTTGCACTGATTACTTCGCCATAGGGGCTGAACATTTCTTCAAGTTCTGCATCACGAACACTGTAAGGAAGGTTACCAACGTAGATTTTCATACCATTCTCCTGGAATATAATCGCACACTTACTCACTATATTCCCGGGGAATATCGTTCATAAAATGCGTCAGTTTTCTATATAGCACATTTTTGTTTAACAAACAACTGTTTTAAAAAAAAATTAACAGGCAAAACCCGCGATATAAAAAGTTCTTACCTCAAACCTACTTTAGGACGGCAGTTTTTTCTTCTGACACTGGCGTAAGTGCCCTAAAATAGTTAAAATTGAGCTATGAGTATGCATAAATTACCATTATATATATTAGTAGTGTTCCTGCTTGCAGTAGCCTGCCAGGTTGAATCTGCCCCGATCAGCAAAAACGAATTCAATCGCCTTATGCTTGTAGAAAAGCTTCTTCTCGGGCAAATCGGTGAGATGGAGGCAGAATTCGAGAATTCCCCGTCTTTGAAAAAATACCGGGTTGAATATCTGGCGACTGTTGCCAGCAAACAGATAAAAGAAGTATCTACCCAGGAAATGGTAAAAAACATCGATGGCGCACGCTTCATATTTCTTGGTGACGAGCACACCACTGCCGAATCACAAATGAATACCATCAAGATTTTGAGCTTGATGCGAAAAAACAAGGCCCCGGTCACCCTCGTTCTTGAATGGATCGATGAATCTCATCAGGCCGAGGTCGACGCATTTCTCGCCGGCAAACTTCCTTTGAAAAATTTGCGCAGCAAAATTGCTTTTGATAAGGACTGGGGCTTTTCATGGACCAGTTATGCAAAAATACTTTCGGCCGCAAAAAAAATGCGGGTTCCGATTCTCCTGGTAGAAAGACTGAAAAAGCGCCATAGTCTAGGCGACCGCGACACGCACATTGCCGGTAAAATCAAGCTTTGCGCCGATAAAAACAAAGAAATGCGCTTCCTGACCGTTTATGGCGAATATCATCTTCTCGGCCCCGATCATCTGACGGAAAAATGCGCCCGGCTCGGTCTGAAATCGCAGCTGATTCTGGTCGGCGATGCACCCGGCGTCTATTGGAAGCTACTTGGCAAATCCATGGACCCGGAAAAGGTCGAATT
>CAZTHA010000028.1:0-21139 GCA_964613435.1 uncultured bacterium | reverse complement strand
ACCAGCCGCAGGGCCTGCTTGTCGCTGCCACCGAGAGTGGTCAGATCGATGGTTGGCGCAACATTTTCATGATTTCTAACCAGAACTGCGAATCTGATGCGATCTCCGATAGCCAGGGGCAGAGTGCCGGCCTGAACCGTAGCGGTTGCGCCGAGAATTTCCGGCAGCTGGCAGTCAACGGTGTATGAATTTGACTGAGCCAGAGTTGAGTTTCCGGCCTGGTCGAACAGAACGGCGTTGAACTTGTGTCCAAGGGCTTCATAAGTCGTTGAAGCGGTCGGTATAACGTATGAATACGAGGCTGAGTCACTTGCAAGTAGCTGATTTGACGGGCCGCCGATAGCCGAAAGATCTATGGTTCCGGTGGCATGGTCGATTGGGAAAGTTGAATAAGGGATATTGAATGAAACAATTTTGTTGAAGTTGATCGTGCCGATTGCCGAATCGGTTCTTCCGGCTTTGTAAACCGATGAGTCGACATCGAAACCGTTAACGGTAATCGGGTAGTTGTCTATGGGAATGTAGATGATAGTCGAAGTCGCATTGTTGGCGTTATCGACCGCAGTAACGGTGAAACCGGTGTTGACCAGATTGATGGTGCCGGTTGGAACTCCGCCGGGCAGAACATAATCAAACCAGCCAGGGAAAGAGCTGGAAGCAAGCATATTGGTATTAGCAGGCTGACCAAGAGGCAGCATGTTGATGGTGATGCTGGTCAGTTCGCCCGTAGCCTGACTGGCGCTGGCAATGTCAGCGTGGAACGACAGATAGTCCTGAATGCGCACATAACCGTTGTCGATGTCGGTGTTGACGTTGTGATACGAGTTACTGGCGATTCCCGCGATGTATGGCGGTTCGTTGTCGATCATCATGCTGTTGGTGTTGAGGCTTACATAATGGGCGTCATCTTCGTAGGGATTGCCGATTGTGTCATTGACTGTGATCTTGAAAGAGGTGTCGGCATCGCAGATAACCCCGGCAGTGATCGAATCTTTCAGGGTAAAGCTGTCGCTGAAAACGCCTGGCGAAGTTTCGGGCAGGTTCACCATGGTCGGGATCGGATAGGTCATGTCGATAGCGGAAAGATCTACCGAAACCGAACCGAGTTCGACTCCGGTAACATTTACCGTAATGGTAAAGGTGTCGCCGACGTTGATGATTGAATCCGAATTGGTCAGGGTTGCACTGGTTATGACCGGAAGCGTGCTGTCGATGCGAATTGGCGGATTGGTGTCATCTTTGAGCAGCTGGGTTCCGTCTTTGTCGAGAATCGTCACCGGGAAATTGTAATAGGTGTCGTCTTCAAGGCTTCCGGCGGGAATTGTATAAACGGCGCGATAATTGTCGAGTCCGGCTACCTTCGCCATGGCCAGGGCTGCCGGGCCACCGATCGAGCTGAGATCGACGGTTGCATTCAGCGGTGTGAGCAAGGTCGAAGATGTCAGGCTGGCGACGATTTCCAGCTTGCAGGTAGCGGTGGCGTAATCATTAACTACCGGTGTGTTATCCGGCATTAAAACTCTGATACTGAGTTCATAGGGGCGATTGAAAAATTTGTAGGTCGGCGTGTAGTCTGAAACCATGTGGGCAATTACGGCCGCAGTCGTCGTGGCGATTGTGTCGTTTGCCGAGACTTTGAGGGTCTTGTTTCCTTCAACGATAAGTCCTGCCGAAGCTACGCTGAGAGTCGGCAAAGTAAATGTGCCGGAATAGGTGGTGCCGGATTGCAGGGTGAGAGTCGCCACGCTCCATTCCGGGGAAAAGCCAAGTTGGGTCAAATCGACGGTTACCGAACCGGCTTCGATCTGGGTTGCCTGGGCGGTAATGGTGAAATCCATGCCAGCGAGAATGGTTGGTTGCGCGGCGGTTATCGTTATTCCGGTCAGGGTTGGCTGAATATTGTCGATGCCGATTGCCGGCGTCGTGTCACGCTGAAAAATCTGCGTGCTGTCTTTATCGAGGATGGTGACGGTAAAATTGTGGTAGAGGTTGTCTTCGAGGGCGGGGGTGCCGGCCGGAATCGTGTAAACGGTGCGATATTCATCAGTTGCCCCGACTCTCGGCATGGCCTGGGTAGGGGACCCACCGATCGCACTCAAATCCACTGTTGCCGAGAGCGGAGTTATCATTCCCTGAACCGGAACAACTGCACTGATAACTATTTTGCACGAAGTCGTCGCCACGTCATAGGGTGAATCGGCGTCATCAGGGTAGAGAACATCAGCGGTCAGGGTAAAGTTGCCGTTATAAAATTTGTGATCTGGCGTGTTGGCAGTAACTGTGTGAGCTACCAGACCGGTAGTGGTGGTAGCAATCGTGTCATGGGCGGTGATGACAAAGCTGCGCGGACCTTCGACGAGGGGCACGGTGAATGGTGCGATTGTGCTCGAAGCTTGAAGAACGAAGGTATTCGAGTAAAGGTTGCCTGAAACGAAGTTCAGGGGTTCGAAAGCACCGAGGCCGATACTGCTCAGATCTATGGTCAGCGAACCGGCTTCGATGAGGTTGGCCTCGGCAGTAACGGTGAAGGATTCACCGCTGATAACCGTTGGCTGAACGCTGGTAACGGTTATGTTTCCGAAAGTTGGTTGTACATTGTCGACGGCGACGGTAGGCACGGCATCGACCAGGGCCAGGCGGTCGCCATCCTTGTCGTTGATGGTGACGGTGAAGCTGTTGTAGACTACGTCTTCGGTCGTGCCTGGCGGAACTTCATAAATGCAGCGGTATTGTGTCGTTGCGCCGACGCGTGGCATGGCCTGGGCAGGCGGTCCGCCGATTGGTGAAAAGTCTGCGGTCAGGGTCAGCGGGTCGACGAATCCGAGGGTTGGGACATCGGCAGTGACGACAATTTTACAGGTCGTAGTCGCGACATTGTAGGTCGAAGGGGTGTTGTCGGGAAACCAAACTTCGGCGCTGACGGTGATATTACCGTTGAAGAACTTCTTGGCCGGCGTCGTCGCAGTTACAGAATGGGCAATGACATTGGTGCCAGTTGAAATTACCGTGTCTCTGGCGGTGACGACAAAGGTTCTGAGGCCTTCAACGTAAGGTACACCGGTTCCCGAAGCGGGAAGGGTGAATGTGCCAGAGTAGGTGTCACCGGTAATGTAGACTAGCGGTGAGTAGGTTGCCAGGCCGATACTTGAGAGGTTTACCGTTACTGAACCGGTTTCGATAAGGGTTGCGTCTGCGGTTATGGTAAAGGTTTGTCCGGTGGTAACCGTTGCGTCGGCGCTGGTTAAAGTGATGTTGGCCAGAGTCGGTGAAATGTTGTCGATGTGCACTACAGGAGTAGTGGCTTGCAAAACGACGTTTCCTAAAATATCTCTTGCCCGGACTACGAAGGTGAGATCCTGATTGTCTTCGGTTGCGCCGGCAACAATTGGATAAACACATCTATATTCACCATTAGGGCCGATGTTCATTGTCTGGGGTGCGGTCACGCCGATCGGAGTCAAACTTGCAATTACAGTCAGACTGTCTGGTAGTACGTTTATCGGTATTGAAGCGACAATTTCGAGTTGGCAGGTTGTCGTGCCGACATCGTATTGCGAATTGGCACCAAACGGCTGCAGAATGTTGGCGTAAAGATATTCAAATGCTGGAGTTTCAAGATCGACGCCGATAAAGCGCTCGACGGTGCGAACGTTGCCGATGTCATCAGTAAAAGTAAAGACCACCAGTATTGCTGTGTTTTTAATATCAGCGTCACTGAGATTGACATCGAGTTGCCAGAGTGCAGGGTTGTTTTCTCCAGATGAGCTGATCAAAGGCATGGTTTGCGTCGCGCTGACGTTAGGAGTAGCCCCTGAAGTTAAGCTGGGAATTCTAACCTCGACAAGTTCATTGTCATACTGTGATACTGCTGCGGTCAATCTGAGAATATCACCAGCCAGAGCGGTTGTGTTGCCGGAAAGGACAGTAACGGTTGTTAAATTTGTGTCGACAACCGGCGGTCTGGTGTCAAGAATGATGTCGTTGGTTGTGTAAAGATTGGTTGGAAAATTGAATGGATTTATTGGATCTCGCAGGGTGATTTGCAATGGGCCTGTATATTCTCTATTGGTAAGATATAGCTGAGTGCTTGCATCCAATGTCAGGCTGAAATTGTTGGTGGCGTCTATGTGAGGTATCGGAACACTCGTTCCTGTTCCTGCTGGTGCGCCCAAAGGAGTAAGATTTACAAAAGCCTTACTTCCACCCAGTGGCTCGATCTGATATTCATTATCGGTAATACTGATAACGATGTCCTGACCGTTTTTAATTGTTGTTCCACCAATATCATTTAAAACACTGGGATTTACACCATCAACCTGTACAAGGTCAAAAGTAAATGTATTTGTTGTCGTTGTTTCTTCGTCGGCTGTTGCGTTTGCATAACCTCTTATTTCAACATCGGTTGGCAAAAAATTCAGAGCTGGAACCCATGCGTCTAGTCTAATCCTCAATCGATAAGAGCCGATTGTATCGTCGACTTCATCCATTACGACTTCGCCCAAGCCAAGATGACTAAGGTCTACATAGGGAGGAATCAGCCAGTATTCGCCGGGTGTTGTAAAGGTTGCAACAACGCCCACTTCAATTGTATCGCCAAAGTTTGCATAGGTATCTCCCCCGACATCCGTGAACAGTGTCATATATGACGCATCCATGTATGGCGCGGCATAAATCTGCGGGCAGACTCCTATAATTGAAATGATCAAAGCGAAGAACAGCAGACTTAATCGCTTCATGGCAACTCCTTAAACGTATCCGGGCGATATACAAACATTTATTGATCCTTGTTTGCGGCAAATTTTGACAATTCAGACTATTATTCTTTCTGTATATCGGTTGTAGCCAGAGGATTGTTTATTTTTTTTTCATTTATGCCCACCGCTTTCTTTATTGGCTTTCTGGTCACAAGTTGCGATGAAGACTCCATTGAATCAAATCCGGCCATTGCTGAAAAAAACATGCTTTAAAGCCATCTGGCGCGGTGCCCGGCCTTGTGTTAAAATTCATTCATGAAAGAAAAAAATAGATTTTTTGGTCGGATACTAAAAGCCGATAAAAGCTTGCTCAATCTTAGCGAAAACAGCTTTGCGATTCGCCGGCGCAGTGGTGAAGAAATTTTGCTTTTCGCTCTCAACGGAAAAATGCTGCGACTGTTGGCTGGTGACTGCGATCACGCTCCCGATACCATTGTCTGTGAGATTTTGCCCGATGTCGACCAGGAAATCTCGGCAGATGGCTGGAATCTGGCCGACGGCGTGCTGCGCATCCCGTTCATGACCAAGATCGATCTGAATCAGGTCGAATTGGTAGACATGACCGCCAATATCGAAATTCGCGACTTTCCAGGGCACATGAAGGGGTTGATTGCCCGGCGCATGCGCCAGGCCGATTTTGCCAGATACAAAGAAGTCGAAGACCGCTGTGCCCTGCTAACTTCTGCATTAAACGAGCATTTGACCGAGGCGACTGAAATTCCGCTCGTCGAAGTCATTGCTTTCGGCGAAGGACAACCTTCACCGGGTGATGCGGCGCTGAGCGGCATGCTGTTGACCGGTCGCTGTTTTGCTCTCGGCCGGCGTTTCAATGTTAACTGGTATAACCGGTTGCGGGTTGAAATCAGAAGACTGTTGCATCGAACCGATTTTCGCGGTCGTAATCTGCTTGCACATGCACTTGAAGGACGGATGACGGCTATTCAGCGCCGCTTTTTCGAAGCTATGGCCCGCGATTATGAATGCGCTGACGAGATCCAGGTGAAGGATCTTGCGGCGGCTGAAAATTTCAATGGCCGGGCATTTTTAGTCGGTTGTTTTGCGGCCCTGGAAATGATCCAGAAAAGCCTTTTTGCCCGTTGAGCAACTTTGTGCCAGTCCGATAAAAACGAAAAGGGGCTGTCCCATAGGAGCTAACTTAGCAAATTTGTCTTGCCCCGACTTGATCGGGGCATCTCAAGATAGGCTAAAAATAATGATCGCCCGATTAAGTCGGGCGATTACATTAAGTGAAAATGGGCCTCTGTGATAGCCCCTTTTGTTGGTTATTGGAAACTACATTGTTGCTTCTGCGGTTGGTTTAATTAAAAAAGTCGTTTGAAAAAATATTTCTTCCGGTGAAAGAAATTTTGGATTTGCCTGCTGTTTTTGCAGATTTTCCATCTGGGTTGATTGTTGGCCGGTAAGAAATGCATCGAAATCATTCATGAATTTTTCAATTGCATTATTCGCTTTGGAGCGGATCATCGGATGATTTTTAATCTCGGTTTTCAATGAGCCGATTTCTTCGGGCGAGAAGCGGTTGCTGATGTTTTTGAGGAAATTTTTGGTCTCGGGAGTGATGCCCTGATCGAAAACTTTGGTGGCTACAACTGATGCTGCCAGAGAAATCTGGTTTTCTTTGGGCATATTGTCGGTCATGCTCCAGAATTGGCTGATTATGTCATCCTTATTGAAAGAAGTATGGCTCATTTTACGACCTTCGTCGTCGAAACCGATCGATACTTCAGGTCTGGAATTGTTCAAGGGCTTGTTGTAACGACTGAACATATTTTGGCTATAAGCGCTCACGTTCATATTTTTGCCTCCTGCTGATTCTATTCTTTGAAATATATCGGCAGTTAGCCCTACATAGTTTAGGGGTTAAAAATAATGGTGAAAAAACGGGCGGGCACAGTGGCCCGCCCCTTCAGTGTCTTTGTTAAAAAGGTATTTGTAGATGTCGATCACTGTGTCGACCCGCAGGATTTGTTGGCAAATGAATTTATGGATTCTTTGTGACCTGGGGTGAGGAAAAAATTAGTCGGTGATTTACTTTAAATCAGCCTTTGACGAGAGTGGCGGCTTCGGCCCAGGCAAGAACCTGCTGTTCACCACTGGCGAGGTTTTTTATGCTGATTTTCTTTTCAGCAGCTTCGCTGGCCCCGAGAATGGCAACCCAGGTCGCGCCGACCGATTCGGCATAAGCAATCTGTTTGCCGAGTTTCGGGGTTTCCGGATAAATCTCGACCTTAACCCCGTTCTGGCGAAAAGCCCTGGCAGCAGCCAGAACTTCGCTGTCGGCGACATCATTGAAGTGGCAGAGCATAAGCTCTGGGCCAACCGGCAGCTTTGCGAAAAGGCCTTTTTCTTCGAGAATGATCACCAGACGCTCAAAACCGATGGAAAAGCCGACGGCGGGGATTTCTTTGCCCTTGAACATGCCGATAAGGCCATCGTAGCGCCCACCGCCACCAATGCTGCCATTGAGTTCGGGGGAGCGAATTTCAAAAATCGGGCCGGTATAATAACCTAGGCCGCGGGCGAGAGTGGCGTCAATAAAATATTTTCCGGCCGCTTCGGTATTGTCGAGCAGGCGGGTTAATTCTTCGAGTTGGGTCAGGTGCTGTCCGGCATCGGCGCCGAGGCAGCGGCCAAGTCTTTCGAGTTCCTCTTTTTCGGACAGCCCTTCGGGGCGTTGAATCAGTGAGAGAAGTTTTTCGGCGGCGGTTTGTTCGATGCCGCGTTCACTGAGCTCTTTGGCAACGCCTTCAACGCCGATTTTATCGAGCTTGTCGACGGCCACCAAAGTCGTGGCTTCGTTTGCTTCGGCGATGCCGGCGGCGCTGATCAAGCATTTGAGCAGCTGGCGGTGGTTGATGCTGATGGTAAAATTATGAAAACCGAGCTGATTGAAAACTTCAGCTACGGCCGAGCATACCTCGGCTTCGGCGAGCAGTGAGCTGGTGCCGGTGATGTCGACATCGCATTGCAGAAACTCACGATAGCGGCCTTTCCCCGGTCGGTCAGCCCGCCAAACCGGCTGAATCTGATAACGTTTGAAAAATTTCGGCAGGTCGGAATAATTGGCAATGACTCTGGCCAGTGGCACGGTAAGATCATAGCGCAACCCCATGTCAGCCAGATCTTTTTCATCAACATTGGCATTTTCAAGGGCACGGGCAAGCTTGTCGCGCCGATGCAGAATGCGAAAAAGCAGCTGATCACCTTCGTCGCCATATTTTCCCAGCAAGGTCGTCAGGTTTTCGATCGAAGGGGTCTCGATCTGCACAAAACCATATTTTTCGTAAACCTGTTGAATGGTGGCGATGACGAATTTGCGCCGGGCCAGTTCTTCTGGCATGAAGTCGCGCATTCCGCTGGGTGGCTTGGTTGAGATGGCCATTTGCTATTATCTTCCTCTGAGTAGATGTGCTCCTTTGGAACTTCTGAAGCCATTAGTTGATAACAGAGGCGCGGGTAGATTGTCAATATTGCGGTAGGTGCCGTCGAGGTCGATATTGAACTGGTTAGTGCCGGTATTCATTTCTTTTCCTCCTGAAATACTCTTACCATCTAATATCGGTAAATCAGCAGAAAAACTTCAGCCTTATCAGTTTTGGTATAACACTGAATTATGGGTGTCCTATATAAAAGCTCCTTCAATGATTCCCCAGTTTTGTCCAAGCCTCTCACAAAGACACAAAGGAAAGATTGGGCTCTTTTCTTTTGTTCTTCGTGGACTTGGCGGCTTGGTGAGAATATTTTTCCTGCGTCAGCTTCTGGATCGAGAAATATTCGGCGAGCCTTTATATAAGGGACTTTATCTTTGAGATGGTGCTGGCAAAGGAATTCACTATGAATTTTGAGAGTATTCTCAAATCAAACTGAGTTTTCGTTCTTTTGTCGCTGGGGCTTCAGGGCTGCAAGCAGTTTAAAACCATCTTTGAGCTGTGGAAAATGTGGGCTGAGCAGCTTATACATTTTTCTGGCGACGAACAGGCCTAACATGCTGAAAAATGCTGAAATGGCGGCCGGCAACCACAAGGGAATGCTGAACTGTCGATCGAAATCGGTAAACAAAACGATTTCTTTCGGCTGGCCCGCTGATATGTCGCCCTTTTCAAGACGAACCGCGACTATGGTGCGGTCATCGCCATCATAGCGGATTGCCGCCTCGTTCCAGAAAAATTGCAGTTTTTCCGGGGAAAAGCGATGTTGAAGGTCTTCAAGTAAATTTTTCAGGTAATTGTCTTGCAGGGCTGCGTTGATGCCTTCTGAAACCATGATGAAATGATCGTCGAGGCAAAAATCCAGGCTTGCGCTTTTTATGGTCGGCATGGTTAAGTGAGGTTTTCCGGTAAACTTTCGATTGGCAGCAATCAGGCAATTGCCGTGCCATAAAAGGTTGGCTTTGCCTCTATGGATCCAGATGGCCGCAAAGCCATCGATGCCAGCCGGGTATTCGGCATCGGTTTGGGCTAATGCGGCCGCAGCAAACTCGGCAAGGCGCTCTTGCCCTTCTTCAGATGAAAAGAGAAAAGAGTTTTCGAGCAGTCCCTTGGCCAGGTGCTGCAGCAGAAGACGGGCTGCAGAACTGCCGTCGGCACCCTTTCCGTCGGCAAGCAGGCCCAGACGATTTTTGCGGTCGAGGTGAATCGCATCCTGATTGTGCTCGCGAATTGAACCAGCCGCTGTCAGCGACGAAATCAACATCGGTCAGATTCCAGCCGGGGCCTTATGATCGAGCAGGCGGTTATGGGTATTAACCAGCTGTTGAACCTTTTCAACCACGTCGAGCAAGCCTTTTGATCGCAGTCCGCCGGTGAGTGCGTCGACGAATACCAGCTTAACTTTCGGGTGGGTCGGCTCAACATAGCCGGTGCTGCGATCATCCCCAAGAACCCAGTAAGTCAGTCGGTCGCAATATGGTACCCAATGCGAAAAATCGCTGAAATCCGAATAAGCATTGAGCTTGGGAATGACGATCTGCGGCACATATTCGATCTGATTGGCGGCATTGATATAGATGCGTTCGTTTTCAGGAACAATCGGAGCCACTTTCAGATTCGGCAGGGTGACTTTGAAACGGGCTTTGCCGAAATGATTCAGCGCGATTTTTTCGGCAAGCGCTTCCCATTTGACGTTAATGTCGCGGATTTCCTGGGAATAATTGAACAGCGCTTTCTGAAAAATCTCATTGGTTTTGAGCTCTTCGATGGCATTTTCGAGAGCAAGAAAATGAGAGTGGTTAAAAAGCGTGCCGAGCATGAAGCCGAGGCCATTGTTGAGAAAGTGGCGGCGGGAAATGTGCTGCGCGGCTTTTGCTTCATCGATATGCAGGCGGTCGTGAATCAGCCATGTGGTAGCCTGACGTGCCGTTTCGAGGGCATCTGGTGCCTTCCAGAGGTCAGACTGCTCATTGAACTGCCAGGGCTTGAACTTTTGCGGATAGGCGTTTTCGATGACCTGATACAGATTCTGGTTGAACAGGTCGAGCAATTTTGACAGACCATTCATGTGGAACTCACGAATTGAAATACGCTTGGGAATCTCTTCGATGGGAATCCCCAGCCTTTCTTCGATGAGCCAGATCGTGGCTTTCTGGGCGGTGTCGAAGCGGTCTTCCTGGAACCAGATCAATGGTTCTTCTTCAATGAACTGCCATTGCTTGAAGACATTGGGGAAAACGGCATTGACCAGTTTGTAACATGAATCGTCGAAGAGTTCTAATAGCTTGCCCAGTCCATTGTCCTTGAAAATATGACGGTTAAGCATGGCCGGCAGATCGCCTCGGCTACAGCCAAGTTTTTCTGACATCAGCCATTCAAGGGCTTCTCTGGCGCAATTGTTCTTGTCGTTGTTTTCGAGCCAGGCTTCGATTTCGTTAAACTGCCAGGGCTTGAATTGGCCGGGCAGAACCATTTCGATAAGTTTGAAGCGGCTTTGGCCTGACCAGAGCCAAACCTGTTCGAGACCGGCATTTACCAGAAGCTTTTCATTGAATAATTCCGGCAATTCTTCCGGTTTTTGCAGGCGGTTTTTAATTTTTTCGAGCAATGCTTTCAAGGCGATTGCTGACCAGGTTGCTGCAATTTCTTCATTGGCAAAGATAAAGTCAGGAAGATGGCCGCCTTTTTCCTGAATGAGATGAATGATGTCGACGATATCGTTTTCCGCCATTTCTTCAGGTGCTGCGCCGAAAAAGTTTTTAAACCCTTCGTTTGTTCTCGTCAGACCTTGCATTTGCAGAAGCTCTCTGATTTGCAGAACCGGCAGGTGCATTTTCTCGGCGAGCTTTTCATCGCTGAAAAACAGATACTCCTTTTCAAGTGATGAAATGATGGTTTTGATAACCGGATCGTTGGGATCGATAACCGGAGCACTGCGTTGTGGTGTTGCGCGAATTGGCTCTGCCTGAGGCATGGTCGAACCCATGGCAGCAGACTGAGGCATGGCGACCGGAACCACCATGCTGGGGTTGCCGGTAAAAACTCCTGGCAGAGAGATTCTTTTTTCTTCTTCGTCGGAAGGGGTTACATAAACGACTTCTTCCAGGGTCGATTCTCCGGCGATCGCCCTCTCGATAGCCATCTCCCTCAAAGTTCTCATTCCTTCGAGCCGGGCGATGCGTTTGATCGCCATTTCAGTGCCGCCTTCCATGATGATGTCTTTAAGAGAGGCGGTCATGACCATAGTTTCATAAACGCCGATTCGGCCGAATGTTCCGGTTTGGTTACATTCTTTACAGCCGGCACCATGGTAGAATCGATTGCCGATAATCTTGCCGGGCGAAAGATTCAGACGCTGTATGATGCTGTGGCTCGGCTTATATTCGGTTTTACAGTTTGGACAGATTCGGTGTAAAAGCTTCTGGGCAACGACTGCTCTGACGGCCGCCGTTACCAGGTAGGCGGGAACGCCCATGTTGATCAACCTGTTGATACTGGCAGGGGCATTGTTGGTATGCAGCGTCGACAATACCTTGTGGCCGGTTAGAGAAGCCCTGAAAGCAATTTCGGCCGTTTCCAGATCGCGGACTTCGCCGACGAGAATGATATCCGGGTCCTGGCGCAAGGCCGAACGCAGACCACTGGCAAAGTCCAGGCCAATTTTGTCGTTGATCTGAACCTGGGTGATGCCATTGATTCGGTATTCAACTGGGTTTTCGATGGTGAAAATGTTGATTTCGGTGCTGTTGAAATACTTCAGCATGCCGAACAGGGTCGTGGTTTTACCAGCGCCGGTTGGACCGGTAACCAGAATCAGACCGTATGGCTCGTCGAGGGCGGCCTTGAGTCGCGCCAGATCGTCATCGAAAAAGCCGAGATTGTCAAGGTCATATTTGGCTTCGCGTTGAAGCAAGCGCAGAACCGCTTTTTCGCCGAGAAGACTGGGGACGGTGCTGACGCGGAAGTCGATCTCCTTATCCTGCATTCTTACCTTGAGACGTCCGTCCTGCGGCAGTCTTCGTTCGGCAATGTCCAGGTGTGAAAGGATCTTGATACGGCTGATCAATGGGGCGAGCAAACTTTTTGGGCCGGTCATCGCGTCATGCAAACTTCCGTCGACGCGAAATCTTACCAGCAGGATGTCTTCGCGCGGCTCGACGTGAATGTCAGAGGCTCTTTTTAAAATTGCCTGTTTAAAAATTGCATTTAGAAATTGAACGACCGCACCCTGTTCTGAGGTTTTTCTTACTACCTCTACACCAGCTTCACCCGGTTCGCTGACTTCGGCTTTTCCGTCTTCGCCGCCGACCGAAAATCCTTCCCATGAATAAAGCTGGCGAATCGCCAGTTCAATCTGGTTTTTGGGGGCGATCAGAACTTCAAGCTTGCATTGGGTAAGAAAGGCAATCATGTCAGTCGCCATGATGTCGAATGGGTCGGCCATGGCGACGGTAAGGCGGTTGCCTTCCTTTTTCATCGGAATCATCTTGTATTGTTTAGCCTGATATTCAGGGATCAAGGAGAGGATCTTGGCGTCGACCTTGATGTTGGTCAGGTCAATGACCGATACGCCAAGAAATTCAGCCCAGAGGTCGAGAATTTGTTTTTCAGACATGAAGCCAAGTCTGACAATGATATTTTCAAGGCGTTCGAGCGTTTGGGCCTGAATGTTTTTTGCCTTTTCAAGCTGGTCTTCAGACAAAAGGCCCTTTTGCAGCATCAGGCTTTCAACTGTTTGTTTGGTTCCCTGAATGTTGTTCATTCTTTCCTCCGGTGACTTTATTTAACCTCGATGCGGTATGATCTTCGCTCGGTCGATTCTTCGAATTTCATGGTATCTCTGCGGGCAAACAGGTGAAAATTCACGTGTCCGGTGCGTTTGGCCTTGAAAATCAGAACCAGTTTGTCGGCATGTTTTCGCAGATCGTGGATGGCAATGCGGTTGTCGTTGTATTCATACATTATCTGCCAGTCAAGTTCCTGAATTCCCGCAAAGCGAGGCAGCTCTATTTCGAAAAAACTGTTGAGCCCGACCTGGATCACTTCGGTCTTCTTGACTTCTGGCGGGAGCAGACGGATTGAAAAGGTGTTTGAAACAAGGTGCCTTGGTTTGGTCATGACCATGGCGTGGATGCGGTAGACGCCCTGAGGCAACGGGCAGTTAAGACGGTCTCGCGACTGCCACGACATCTGATAGGTGATTGGCTGGCCAACCCGCAATGGAATCGAATGGGGGGCTTCTTCCCAGCGCAAACCCTGCGACCATCGGTAAATTTGGGTGTTGCCGTGAAAGACCGCGTAGTCCCAATGTTGTCCGGTTGGATAAAAAATATCGACGGTTTTGTCGGTGCGATTGCGAATCTGAATGGTAAAAGTCGCGGTTTCTCCGGCAATTATTTCAGGCTTTTCGGGCCAGGCTTTGATTTCGAGGTCCGCCGGGTTGACGAATTCCCATTTTCGCAATTCAGCCTTCGCCGGACTGGCAAAGATAACGAAAAACATCAAAAATAAAAAAGTGAATTTTTTAAGCATGCCAGAATGATACAACACCTGAGCGAGTCTGAAAAGAAATTGTCTGAAACTTTACAATTTTTAACCTGCTCCAGGTTTATGAAAATCGCAGGCATAGCAATAGCGACATCCGTGCCGGCAGAGGTTATAACTGCCAATATCGCGACTGTATAGACAGTTGCAATGCTTGCGTTGGCCTTTGTGCTTCGTTATGCAAAATGGGTTTTTGGTGATTTGTTTTACCCAGCCCTGTTCAATGCAGCCTGAATTAGCTATTCCGGCGGCGGAGAAGGCCGGATCATTCTCACAGCAGCAGCTCAGGGCAAGACCATTCTCCTGGGCTATGCCCTTTAGTTCGATCAAAAAGCTTCGAAAATCATGGAGTTTTTCCGGTTCGCGGGTGAAGACCTGGCCGACAGATTTCAAGCCGTTGATGGTTTTGCGATAAAAATCGAGAAGACTTATTTTGCAGCCGAAAACGAATGGTGAGAGCGATTTGGCAAGCGTGGCAAAGTTATCGATATGCCAGGCGAAATCTAATTTATCGGAAATGATAATCGGGTCATAGCGCCAGATCAATCTTCGCGGGCCAATCATCGTGGCCAGTTCATGCAGCGTTTCAATTGCCTGGGCCGGGCTCGGGCAGAAGGGTTCGAGTTCTTTCCCATAGCCATTAATGGTTATGAAAAAGCCGAAGTCAAAATTGAGCCTGGTCAGTTGTTCAATCGCCGGTCGAAATGGTGCTGGATTGCGGGTCCAGAAAATAAAGGCAGCAACGTTTTCGTGGCGCAGCGAGATTCGACTGATTTGCCTCGGATTGAAAGGATTGGCAACCTCGCAGTAGCCTTTTTCCAGACATTCAAGAAACCAGTCGTTGGCAAAAGCCGGGATGTCACAGCGCCTGGATGCGCTGATCAGAAATTTTCCTTCTGGCATGCATCGATTATACAACAAATTGCGGCCATTGACAGGCTTGCGATTGGTTCTTATAATTGAGAAAAGTTGTACGCACGCTTGCAAGAAAAGCCTCTTTAAAAGAGAGCGGAGGGAATAAATTATGAAACTGTTTTCAACGGCCTTGGTTCGAAGAATCTCACTAATCACGGTGATTCTGTTTGTATTCTCGACCTTGTCGGTCAGTGCCCAGGTTGGCGAAGTGAATATACCGGTCAACCAGACTCAACCGGTTGATATTTCGTTGATCAACAACGTTTTGCCCGAACTGAACGGGTTGCAGGCCAATCTGCGAACGGCCCAGAATACTATTTCAACTATTGAAAAAATTTCTACGCCTCTTTATAACCAGGTTGCCCCGACAAATATGCAGACAATGAGCATTGCCCAGCGGGTTAAAGCTATTCTTGGCAACGCGAAAAACCTGCTAACCGGAACCCTGAAAACTTCAAGCGTCGCTGCCCAACAAAATCTTCAGAGCGGAACCAGCATCGGCAATTTGCCAATCGATCAGCAACTCGCTTACAGCGTTGAACAGCTCGGTGCCCAGGCTGCCAAAATCCAGACCAATCCCCAGGCATCAGGTGCTATTGAAAAACTTAAATCAATTCTGGCCATAGTTAAAGACAAGCTTCAGGCAATCGTAAACGTCATTCGGGCGAAAATCTTTGCCGTTGGTCAGAAAGTTGGCCTGATAAGTAAAGATAAACGCTTTGAAGACGGAAAAGTCGTAGATAACAAAGGAACAATCAACGCCGCAGCCGATGTGCAATATGCCGACAGTTTTTCGGGTAAACTTTCCAAGGGCGTTAACGAAGGCGTTCAGAATGCCAAAGCTTCTTTGAAAAACAGTTTTTCGTTCTCGAATCTGGCGTTGACAACCACCGTAGCCGTTGGCACGAATCTCGCTATCGATATGATTCACGGCGAAAAGCCTTCTCTTAAAAAAGCAGTCAAAGCGGTTGCTTCGCTCGAATTTGCCGGAAGTGTGGCTGGGTCAGCACTTGGCGCCGCCGGCGGTCAGTTCACCGCTTCATTGGTAAAATCCTTCATCCCCGGTCCGATTGGTGCAATGGTCGGTGCTGTAATACCGGTTATGTTTGCTTCTGCAACCGGTCAGATGGGCGCCGGACTGATTTCTGGTTTGAAAAATGGCGAATTTTCAATCGCCAAAGCCTGGAAACAGGTTGATAAAGCTGATCTGGTTGGTTCTTCGATCGGTTCGACAATTGGTATGGCACTGGGCGCTCCGATCCCGGTGGTTGGCCCGATTATCGGCGGTATCGTCGGCGGCTTGCTCGGTAGTAAGGTTGCCAAATGGATTTCCGGTTTTGCCAAAGGACGCAAGGTATCATTTTTCGGCAAGGGTTCTGATGTCGATAAATCCACCACCCCAACCAGAACTGGTGGATTCTCGGTCGGAATCGGTTCGGTTGCGGGAACTGGCACAAATGGACCGGTTGTCATGGGCGCCCAGGAATCTTCGCCGATAGTTTCCGGTAGCGTCACTGCTTCTTCAGAACAGCTCAAAGCTGCTGAAAAGAGATACTACGACGCCTATTTGCAGTATAACAACATGGTAAAAGCCGGCGACAGCGACGGTGCAAAAAAGGTTTTCGAACAACTCAAGGTTTATTCAGACGAATACAACAGCTTGAAAAAGCAGGTCGGCGGAAACTGATAAAAGGCTATTAATCAAGAGGGGCCCGGGATAATCCCGGGCCCATTTTTTTTTATTCGGCAAACAATGAATTGCCATTGGGTTTGAGAAAAACGGTGCGCTCATCGATTCTCGATTCGCTGAATAAGGGCGGAAGGTCTCGAATGCTTTCGGTGGAACCGATCAGGAGGTAGCCGTCATCATAAAGATGTCTTCTTATTTTGACGAAAAGGTTCTCCCGATCCCGGGCCGAAAAGTAGATCGCGACATTGCGACAGAAAATCAGGTCATAGCGTTCGCGAAGTAAAAACGGCTTTTGCAGTTCAATATGATCGAAAATCATTGATTCCTTCAGTGAATCATGAACATGATACTGATCAGAATGGGCGATGAAGAATTTTTTCAAAAGATTTGGCGGTACGCCGCGCTCAACTTCAAATCTGCTGTATGAGCCGCTTTTAGCAGCCTGTAAAGCCTGATGAGAAATGTCTGTGGCGGTAATCTGATACTCTTTGGGTGCAGCACCCAATTCCTTAAGAATCATGGCGATGCTGTAGGCTTCTTGGCCGGTTGCGCAGGCCGCGCTCCAGATTTTCAACGGTCGCGGTTGCGGGAAATTTCGCACCCGGTTCAGAAGTTCGGGTAAAATTTTGTTTTTCAGCGCTTCAAAAGGAGTTGAGTCTCTGAAGAAAGATGTTTCTTTAATCGTTATCTGGTCGATTATTTCGTTGCGCAGACTTCTTTGACCAGGTTCCCGGGCCAGAAAATATAAATGACTGAAAGTATTGCAACGATGCTTTTGCAATAGCGATGCCAGGCGCTCTCTGATCAGATACTCCTTCTCTTCGGAAAGCGCTATTCCGGTTAAATCAAAAATAAATTGGATCCAGAGGGCGAGTTCATGATATTCCAACCTTTGAACCATCTCTTTACACCTCTTTTTCTGAGATTTTCAGAAAACCCCGCGCCTCAAATACTTTGATAAATCTTTTGCAGAGAAAGTCTCTCGAGTTTGTTTCTTATTTCTTTAAGCGAGAGAACCTCATTTGCAAGTTTTGCTTCGACTACCACTCTGGGCATTCCATAAACGACGCATGATTTCTCATCCTGCGCGACTACGTAGCCATTGTTGTCTCTAATCATTCTTGCTCCGGCCAGGCCGTCCATTCCCATTCCGGTCATGATGAAAAAGGCGATTTTACCGGGAAAATTTTTGGTCAATGATTCAATTAAATAATCAATGGAAGGTTTGCAGTTATTTACCGGAGGATCATCGGTCAGCCTGAATCTGTAGCTTCCGTCATTGTTCTTTTTTAGCGCCAGATGTCGGCCGCCTCGGGCAATATAAACGCACTCTGAGTTCATTGGCATGTCATCGCAGGCTTCCTGCACGTCGAGACCAGATCTCTCTTTTATGCTTTGGGCTAATGCTTCAGAGAAGTTTTCAGGAATATGTTGAACGATGATTATCGGAATTTTAAGTTTTATGTTGAAATCAGAGAACAATTCCATCAGGGCCGGGGGGCCCCCGGTGGAAATGCCAATAACCGCCAGATCTGGGATAAATCGGGCTCCTGCCGGCACCGGTCTTGGAAAAGCCTGATCGGTTTTTGCCTGTTCCAACTGAGCTGATTCGATTTTTTCGTCTGACGTAATGCCGGTTCTGCCAAGATCGCCGCGAAATCGGCGCCGGTTGATAAAGGCTTTCAGTGCATATTGCAGGTCTGAACGCAAAAGTTGCCTGGTCTCTTCCATTGTGTGGTCACCCTGGGGTTTGGCGACAAATTCGAACGCCCCGGCATCCAGGGCATTGATCGCTTTGCGACACATGCTCGGAGAAGCGCCGCTGACGATGATTATTCCCGTTTCGATCTTCTGGTGTTTTAATTCTTCGATAAGCTCAAGGCCGTTCATTTCAGGCATATCCAGATCGAGAAAAACCAGATCGGGTTTAAGGCTGATGATTTTTTGCAGGGCAATTTTGCCATTCGGGGCCTGGCCGACTATTTGCAGGGTTTCTTCTGTAGATAACAGGTCGATGAGGATTTTTCTGAAAACCAGCGAATCATCGACAATCAAGGCTTTTAGCGGAGTGGCCTGCATTCAGTTTTCTCCCTGAGGAAGGTCGCTTTCATCGTTTTTTTCCAATAACTGTTCGAGTTTCATAAGTCCAACCATATTGCCGTCCAGAAAGAAGAATCCGGCCAGCGATTTCTGCATGCCGGGCTGAAGGTTTTCCGGATTTGCAACGAGATTTTCTTCGGCAAACGGGAATATGCCTGCCAGCGATTCGACCAGGAAGCCTACCAGCTCGGAGTCATTGGCAACTACCAGTATTCTTGATTCCGGGCCGAGAACCTGCGGTTGCAGCTCGAGCTTTATTGCCGGGTCAATCAGGGCCAGAACCCGGCCGCGCAGGTTGAAAAGACCTTTAACATAGGCTGGGGCGTGATGAACCGGTCTGATTTCCGGAAGGGCCAGAACTTCCTGGATATGGCTGGTCGGTATGCCGAAGGTGTTGCCGCATATTTCGCAAACCAGCACCAGGGCATTGTCTTCATCGAGAAGACTTTCGGCAAGATTCATCAGTTCAGTCATATTAGATTTTGAACCTGGTTAACATGTTGTTGAGCTGTTCCGAGAGCCTTGAAAGCTCTCTGGCACTGGATAGCACCTGTTGACTCGAAGAGGAAATATCGCCGGATGCGGTATTGACCCGAGTAACATCTTTGGATGCCTCTTTGGTGCCGATTGCTATTTCGGCCATGCGTGAATTAACGTCTCTGATGCTTTGTGATGTATCGGCGATGTTTCCGGAAATGCTTTTGGTAACACTTGCCTGCTGTTCGATGCTGCTCGCAATTGCGGCGATGATATCGCTAACTTCGCGAATAATTTTGCTGATATTTTCAATGTCACCAATCGCGTTGACCGTAACCTCCTGAATTCCGGCAATTTTTTTGCGGATGTCGATTGTAGCGACTGAGGTTTGCTGTGCCAGCTCTTTAACTTCATTCGCGACGACTGCAAAACCTTTGCCGGCGGCCCCGGCTCTGGCTGCCTCGATCGTCGCGTTCAGCGCCAGCAGATTCGTTTGTGAAGAAATGCTGGTAATGGTTTCGGTAACCTGGCCTATTTTCTGGGCTGACTTTTCCATGGCCTTGATGATATCTGAAACGCCGCTTGCCTGATGACTGGCATTGCTGGCAATTCTTCGAGCCTTTTCAGAATTTGCAGCAATCTCGGAGATAGTAACGCTCATTTCTTCGGTTGCGGTAGCGACCGTCGTCAGATTCATCGTTGTCTGTTCCATACTCGAAGCTACCGAAACTGCATTGGAACTCATTTCTTCCACGGCTGAAGCCACCAGCGAAGAGCGGTCGTTTGATTCACGGGAATTTGACGCAAGTTGTTCGGAAATTGCCGAAAGCTCGGTCGAAGAAGAGGCAAGGGTCTGAGCGCTTTCATTCAGTTCACGAAACATCTGCGAGAGTTGCTTGACCATTGTTGCAACCGCCTGCATCTGCTGATCATTTTCTGAGCGCTGGGTTACTTCGACCATTAGGTCGCCTTCAGCAACTTTCTGGGCGACGTTGGTAACGCCAAGCAATGATTTGATCAGCTGATTGAGGCAGTCTTTCAGAACATTGAATTCGCCTTGATATTCTTCCTGGACCATGGCTGGTATTTCCCCGCGGCTGAGTTTCCACAGATTTTTCGAGACCATGACTATCGGATTTTCAAAGGCTTCAAGAATATTGTTCATTTCTTCAACGATTCGTGCAAATTCACCACGATTGCGGCTTGAATCACAACGAACGGCGAGATTGCCTTCCAGGGCAGCCTTGGTGAGGGTGTGACTGTCGCTGATAAGGTTATTGAGGGAAGCTCTCACCATCTGGAGATTATTGCTGATGGTTTTGAAATTTTCAAATATCGGTTGGGTCGCAGTGCTTGGGTCGGCAATGTCCCAGTTCCAGTTCAGGTCTCCTTCAGCCAACTGGGCCAGACATTGGGCGAGTTTGTTGAGCTCGTTGCTCTGATAACTTAAAACTTCAGCGGAGGTTTTGGTCAGCGACTCGACTTCGCATCGACCTTCTTCAGCTTTTTTGAGCAGGTAATGATGACAGTTTTCAGGCCGATTCAGCTTATTGTAGATTGCGACTGCCATGCCTTCGCAATTGCCGTAACCACAAGAGTTGCAATTGAAAAAATCATCTTCGGAAAATTTGCCCATTTTTTGATAAATCTGGTCGAGTTCACTTTGAGCGGGCATTTTGATGATGTTGCTCTGACTGCGATTTTCGTAGCTTCTCGAATACAAGCGTGGTTTCCAGTAGCGATTGAGCAGTTTTTCAATGCTTTTATGGGTTCTGCGGGCAGACATCGGCCCCCAGCGTTTGTGACGCTTCTGCATTTCCCGATTTCTTTCTTCAACCAGCCTTTCGACTTCATCGGGAGAACAATGCTTTATGTCGGTTCCGGTGCCGCCGTTACAGCCAAGTTCGCAGTTGAGACAATCGACGAGCAATGGCGCCTTTTTTTCGAGGCGAAGTCGATTGAGATCTTTCAGGTAATCGTAAATGATATGTGGCCCTTCTATTTTGCGGGTTACTTCCTTTACGTCGGCATTCCAGCGCTCTGCGGTTCTGAGAAGGCCGCCCGGCGTCGAAAAAAGAACCGCGCGCTCAGCAGGTGGGTTGTCGTAATCAACTTCCGGAAAGGTGGTCAGATGAATGTTATTCTTACTCATCCATGCTTTGAGATTGGACATGGTTACATTGTAGTCGCCAAAGCCTGTCTGGTAGAAT
>CAZTHA010000027.1:0-21280 GCA_964613435.1 uncultured bacterium | reverse complement strand
TGCTGTTCAAGCAGTGATTTGGAACAGGATTCGAACCTGTAACAGATGGTGTTGAACCATTGCTCTACCCATTGAGCTATCCAGTGGTGTCGGTCTCACCTTCAAACCGCCTGCCGGAACATCGTTACCCAGTGGGGCGGTGCCGGTGCGGCTGAATCAACTGACGATATTTATAATTGCAAACGCCGTGCCAGTTTTTGAAAATGGCAAAAACCCTCGTTGAGAAAGGGATTTTAGCTTTTGTTTCGGGATTCGTTGATTCTTTTTGCTATAAAATCATATATGAGAGTATAATATAATATATGAAAAAAGTGGTTATCGGATTTCTGGGCAGCACTCTCGATCGAAGAGGTAAGGCCGAGCGCTGGGAAAAATGGCGCCCTTCGGTGGGCCTTTGTCAGCATGAAGACCTGTTGATCGACAGATTCCACCTTCTTTGCCGTCGCCATGATGAAAAGCTTGCGCTTCAGGTAAAAGAAGACATTGCCATGGTTTCGCCTGAAACAACGGTAAAGATTGAGTTTGTCGAGTTTCGAAATCCCTGGGATTTCGAAGAGGTCTTTTCGGGACTTCTCGACTATTCGCAGCATTACCGGTTTCGTGAAAATGAGGAATATCTGCTGCATATTACGACCGGTACGCATGTTTCGCAGATCTGCATGTTTCTGTTGACCGAAGCTGGGTATTTTCCGGGGCGATTGTTGCAGACCGGTCCGGGGCGAAACAACTCTCCGCCAGGCAGTTACGATATCATCGATCTTGACCTGTCGAAGTATGATTGTATTGCCCGGCGTTTTGCCGTGCAGATGCGTAACGACATCTCTTTCCTCAAGTCGGGGATCAATACCCGTAACCAGCGCTTCAATGACCTGATCGCCGAGGTCGAAAAAGTAACCTTACGCAGTGATGCGCCGATACTTCTAAGCGGTCCGACCGGAGCGGGTAAATCTCGCCTGGCCAGACAGATTTATGCCCTGCGCCGGCAATATCAGCAGTTGAAGGGTGAGTTCGTCGAGGTTAATTGTGCGACCTTGCGTGGCGATATGGCGATGTCTGCCCTTTTTGGTCACAAAAAAGGCTCTTTTACCGGGGCAACCGAGGCGCGACAGGGGTTGCTCAAGGCTGCCGAGAATGGCGTGCTGTTTCTCGATGAAATCGGTGAATTAGGTGGTGACGAACAGGTGATGCTGTTGCGGGCGATAGAAGAAAAGCGCTTTTTGCCGGTTGGGGCCGACAAGGAGGTCGCCAGTGATTTTCAGTTGATTTGCGGCACAAATCGCGATCTTCATGCCGATTGTCGAACCGGAAAATTCCGTTCTGATCTTCTTGCCAGAATCAAATTCTGGGAATTCAATCTGCCAGGCTTGAGTGATCGCCCTGAAGATATCGAGCCCAATATTGATTATGAGCTGACTCTTCATTCGCAAAGGCTTGGCAAGCCTGTCGGCTTTTCAACTGAAGCTCGACAAAAATTTCTGCAGTTTGCTCAAGCGCCGGCATCGCTTTGGCCGGCCAACTTTCGTGATCTCAACAGCTCCATTGCCAGAATGGTCGTGTTGTGCGAAGGCAGCCGAATCGGCATTGATGATGTTGAAAGGGAAGTGCTCAGATTGAAGAGGGAATGGCGGGCAGATGAACAGGAGGATGTTCTGACATCGCTGTTGGGACGGCCAGCCTGCGAGAATCTCGATCAATTCGATCGTCTGCAGCTTGCCGGTGTTATCGAGGTCTGTCGCCGTTGCGGCAGTTTGGCAGCTGCTGGCCGCCAGCTTTTTGCCGCGTCGCTGGCCAAGAAACGCTCAAACAACGATTCGGACCGCTTAAGAAAGTATTTGCAGCGATTCGGCCTGACCTGGGAGAGAATCAAACTCTGAGAAGATAGTCTAGAGAGTCGTCAAGCTGAGAAACGAACTCTGAGAATGATTCGGGAAAACCCCGGTTTAAAAAGAGCAGTAGCATGCCGGTTATGGTTACCAGAAGCTGGGTTTTTATTTTTTCGCCCTTTTCTTCGCTGATAAATTCGTTTTCGCCAAGAATTTTGAAATCTTGTGCCGTAAGCTCGGGAAGAAGTTTGTTGGCGATGTAATCTTGTCCGGCCAGGTTATCCGGATCTTTGTAGGTGAAAAAAAGATTGAAAATACCAGGGTTCTGCAGAAAATACTTGGCATATGCGCGGCAAATTGCTTTGATTCTTTCAATACCGGGTTCGCTTCCCTGGGATTCACTGCGAACGTAAAAACTGCATTCGTTGCAGAACTGTTTTTGACATTCGAAGGCAAGATCGTAAATGTCATTAAAGTAATTGTAAAGGGTGGCATAAGAGTAGCCGGCCCTTTTTGCAACATTGCGGGCGCTGATTCCAGATGGACCTTCACTTTTTAAAATGGAAACAGCAGCGGCAATGAAGTATTGCCGCATTCTATTTTTTTGCAGCTGATTGCGCACCGTATCGTGCTCCTTGATATTTGCCAGATCATGCATTGGTGCATATGTTAACATTGTTAGCTTAATTAACACTGTTAATTTTGTCAACGCGGGTAATTATTCCGAACAATCTTACTCTCGATCATTTTATGCCTGCTTTTTGGCATCCTGTCGGGTTTAATGCAAGAAAAATCTGCATTGGCCGGAAATCTGTAGTAAAATTTTAAAAAAATAGAGATTTAAGGAGCAGGGAAATGGAAAAGAAGAGCCGCGACTTCCTGATGCAATTATTGAAAGTGCCTTCTCCATCAGGCAATGAGATCGCCTACCAGAAAGTCTGGAAGGAAGAAGTCGGTAAATTTGCCGAAATTGAGAGCGATGAGGCCGGGAATGTCATCGGAATACTAAATCGAAAAGCCCCCTTCCGGGTCCTGCTGAGCGGCCATGCCGACGAAATAAGCATGACCGTTACCAGAGTCGATGAGAACGGCTTCATTCGTTTTACCCGTTCTGGCGGCATCAATCCACAGGTGCTTGCTGGCCTGAGAGTTAAGGTTTATGGCTTTGCCGGAACCCTGAACGGAGTCATCGGTTTCAAACTCGATCGAAGTAAGGAACCTGAAGCCAAACTCGATATCGACGACTACTTCATCGATTGCGGTGCCAAAAGCGCCAAAGAAATCAACAAAATGGTCAGGGTTGGCGATTACATTTTGTACCAAGGCGAACCCGAAATACTGTTGAATGATCGCATCGTTTCCAAAGCGTTAGACGACAAAACCGGCTCTTTCATGATCGCGGAAATTCTGCGTCGCTTAAGTCGCCGCAAACTTCAAGTGGCCGTCTACGGTTGCAGTTCTACCGGTGAAGAAACGAATATGCGTGGCGCATATTTTGCCGGCGCCCGAATAAAACCCAATCTGGCGATTGCCCTCGATGTTACATTCAATACCGACTCTCCCGGCGAAGAAGCTCAGAATCGTGCCGAAGTAAAAATTGGTGCGGGCCCGGTCCTTTCGCTTGGTAGTGCCGTAAACAGCAAATTGAATGAGTTTATTGAAAAGACTGCAAAAAAGAACAAGATCAAATTGCAGCTCGAGCTTACGCCAGATCGAACCAGCACTGATGCCGATAAAATACATTTTTCGGGAGAAGGGGTGCCGGTAGCGCTTGTTTCATTGCCGGTCCGTTATATGCATTCTCCGGTTGAACTCGCCTCGCTCAATGATATCGAGGCAATTGTCAGTCTCATGGTTGAAACTATCGCCTCCCTAACCGGTAAAGAAAGCTTCAAGCCGATTTAACCGTTTCATAATCGATGTTGTAATGTAGCCCGATACTCTGCTTCCTGGCCAGGGCCGATTTGACGATGAGTTCGGCAACTTCGGCGAGGTGGCGCAATTCGATGAAATTGCGGTTGACCCGGTGCCGGGAATAATACTCGTGAATTTCTTCCTTCAGAAGAGATATTCGCCTTTCAGCCCGGGTCAGGCGCTCGTTGCTGCGGACAATGCCAACGTAGTTCCACATGGTTGCCCGAATTTCATCCCAATTGTGCAGTAAAAGAACCTCTTCGCGAGAGCGGTTAACCCGCGAGTCATCCCAGGCTGGCGCTTCGGGGAAAGTTGCGCCTGGCCGATAATTCGCCGAAATGTGTCGGGCGGCCGCTTTGCCAAAGACCAGGCATTCAAGCAATGAATTGCTGGCTAGTCGGTTGGCGCCATGCAGACCGGTGCAGCTGGCTTCACCGATCGCATAAAGCCCAGGCAGATTCGTGCAACCATTCAGGTCTACTTTTAGACCACCACAGGTATAATGGGCGGCAGGAACAACCGGAATTGCTTCACTGGTAATATCGATGCCGAATTCAAGGCATTTTTTGTAGATAGTCGGAAAATGATCGAGAATGAAACTGGCTGGTTTGAATGAAATGTCGAGATAGACGTGGCGAATGCCCAGTCGTTTCATTTCAAAATCGATGGCGCGGGCGACAATGTCACGGGGAGCCAGTTCGGCGCGGTCGTCAAAATCGGGCATGAATCGGCTGCCATCCGGCCGGAGCAAACGTGCACCTTCGCCGCGCATGGCTTCGGTGATCAAAAAAGAGCCGGCTTTCGGGTTGTACATGCAGGTTGGATGAAACTGGTTGAATTCAAGATTTTCGATCTGGCAACCAGCGCGCGAACCCATGGCAATGCCGTCACCACTGACGACCGAAGGATTGCTCGAATAAAGATAAACCCGACTGGCGCCGCCGGTAGCAATAATCGTCGCGCCGGCTATGAAGCTGTCAACCCGGTCTTCGTCTTCATTTAAAAGGTAGGCGCCGATACAGCGTTCGTTTTTTTTGATCAGGTCTATTGCCACATGCCGTTCAAAAAAACTTATATTACTGCGTTTTTTGCTGGCGCTCACCAGAGTGTTTTCAAGCTCTTTACCGGTCGAATCGCTGGCGTGGAGAATACGGCGCTGGCTGTGACCGCCTTCACGGGTTAAATGCCAGGCAGAGTTTTCGCGACTGAAGGAAATGCCATTCTCGACCAGCCAGGCAATGCATTCCGGACCGTTTTCAACGGTGAAACGCACGGCTTTTTCATCACACAAGCCTGCTCCGGCAATCAGAGTGTCTTTTACATGCTGATCAAAAGAGTCTTCTTCGGTCATCACGGTGGCGATGCCGCCCTGAGCGTAGCAGGTGGAGTTTTCGCCGATGACGTCTTTGCTGATAACGGCTATTTTATAATCCGGTGGAAGCCTGAGCGCAAGGCTTAAGCCGGCAGCCCCCGATCCAAGCACGAGAACATCGAAGCTATGTTGCATAAATCATCCTTAAACAATTCTGAAATCGAAGCGCATCGAAAGGTTTATTGCTTTAATGTGTTTGGTTAAAGAACCGACCGAGACGAAATCTACTTCAGTGGCGGCAATTTCGCCGATGTTATCGAGACTGACATCGCCTGAAACTTCGAGTTTGGCTCGGTTGGCATTTGTTTTTACCGCTTCGCGAATCTGTTCGATAGAAAAATTGTCGAGCATAACAATGTCGGCGCCTGCATCTATGGCTTCTTTTAACTCTTCAAGGCTTTCAACTTCAACTTCGACGCTTTTGTCGGCAGCGATGTTGCGGGCAGCATGTACTGCCTCGGTAATTGACCCGCAGGCAAGAATATGGTTTTCCTTGATTAGGAAAGCATCGAACAGGCCCATGCGGTGATTGTGCCCACCCCCACATCTTACTGCGTATTTTTCGGCTATACGCAGACCGGGAAGGGTTTTTCTGGTGTCGAGCAGGCGAGTTGTCGAAGACCCCATTTTATCGACAAATTTGCGGGTGGCGGTAGCTACTCCTGAAAGTGTCTGCAGAAAATTAAGGGCAGTTCTTTCACCGGTCAATAGGCTTCGCGCCTTGCCAGTTGCAGTGAAAATCAGACTGTCAGCCAGGATTTCATCGCCATCCTCATAATGCCATTCGATTTTAATTTCAGGGTTAAGATGCCTGAAGACTTCTTCAACCCAGGGTTTTCCGCATAAAATCATGTCCTCCCGGGTGATGACCCGGGCTGTGGCGTTGCGGCTGTCTGGGATCAAAAGAGAGGTCAGATCAGGTTGATCTTGTAGGTCTTCATGCAGGGCAGATTTGACATTCTGGGTGATAGCATTGGCCATGAGCATATTATTTTCTCACTTTCTGAAGCTGAGCATTCGTTCAAGGGGAACAAGCGCTTTTTCAATAGTTTCAGCAGGCAATTCGATCTGGTTTTTGGGCGAAAGCAGGGTTTGGCAAATTTTCTCAAGACTGTTCAGCTTCATCCATGGGCATTGCGCCTCACAATTACAATCTTCGACAAGCTGCCGAGTCGGTGCAAAAATGAACTCCTTGTCTGGAGAAGCCTGCTGCATTTTGTAAAGAATTCCCGACTCGGTAGCGACGATGAATCTTTTTGCCGTGCTTTCCTGGCTGGCTTTAAGCAATTGTGAAGTCGAGCCGATCCTGTCGGCAAGTGCGATCACTTCCGGCTGCGACTCAGGGTGTACCAGAACCGGGGCATCGGGCCAGGCTTCCTTGAGCTCAGCGAGTTTTACGGCATCGAACTCGGCGTGGACGATACAATAGGCGTTCCACAGTAGCATGTCTGCATTTGTTGTTCTTTTAATGTGGTCACCAAGATAACGGTCAGGTGCCCAGATTATTTTTTCGCCTTTATTGGCCAGGTGCCTTACCACATCTACGGCGATACTGGAAGTTACAACCCAGTCGGCAAGGGCTTTGACCGCGGCCGAGGTGTTGGCATAAACGACGACCGTTCTTTCAGGATGCTGCTGTTTGAAGGAAGCGAATTCTTCGGCGCCACAGCCGATATCGAGCGAACATTCGGCCGACATGTCCGGCATGAGAATCATTTTTTCGGGACTGAGGATTTTGGCCGTTTCGCCCATGAAACGAACGCCGGCGATGACCAGAGTCGTTGCCGGATGGTTGCTGCCAAATCTTGCCATTTCGAGGGAGTCACCGATGAAACCACCGGTTTCTTCCGCCAGCTTTTGCACCTCTGGATCGGTGTAGTAATGGGCTATCAGAACCGCATTTTTTTCCTTCAGAAGCTGGCGGATTTTCTGATTGAGTTGGGTTCCGTCCCTTTCCGTCTCTTTTTGCGGCTTTTCTGGAAAAAACCGTCTTAGCCTTTGGGTAAATGCATTGCTGTCGATCATCCTGAATTCTCCTGTGCCAAGTGACCTTTTAATCATCCTATCACAATTGCTTGTCTGAGAAATTAAAAAGGCGCCGACAGGTTAACCTGCAGCGCCAAAGTTGTTTGCATTTCTTATTTTTCAGTCACTAATGCTCCACTAACAATCTAACATATTCATTGAAATTTGCAACTTGAATTAATATCAAAAACCGCGATTTTTTGTTAGTCTATTGTTCAATAGGCAAAAGCTGTTATTAGAAAGAGTCGTAAATTGGCAAAGGTTGTTGTTTCAGGAAAAAGCAGAAGTTCGATTATTGGTAGACTTCTTCCGGTTGTTTTGTGGCTTTTGCCGATTATTGCACTTAATCTGGGATTCAGTTTCCTGGCCAGAATTGAATTTTACTGGCATGAAAAATTACAGCATGAAACTGCCCGAAGAGAGCTCGAGGCTCTAAATGCCGGGGCAAACATCGAATATCATCTGGCTCGTCATGGCGGCCGGTTTTTAAAAGAGCTTGAAGTAGCTGAACAGCTTGCAAAGAGTAGGCGTAAAGAGGAATTCATTCGTGAACGTTATCGACAAACTTTTTCGGCGACGTTCCCTGAGTCTCTTGTTTACGCATTTCATCAGAAAGATCTCGACAGCAACGCCAGAGTAACTTTCGCCAACACAGACAAGATCAATACTCTCAGAGCACTGGCCCTGGTATTTCAACACCTGGTCGCCACCAATCTGAATCAAAACACACCGGCAGCTATTGCCCGACAGCGCGAGAGGCTTGTTCAGCAATTCATGGGTAGATCTTCCAAAGCCGAGATTCTCGGATTGAGTCAGCGTGGCAAAACCACCTATATCATCTTCGAAAATCGTCCATACTGGCTGGTATGGGATTTTGCTCTCAATCATGATAATTCTGTTTATGGCTATTTTATTATGACGCCCAGTGCCAAGGAAGCAGATATTTCCGCCAAGCTTATGGCATTACGCGAGTGTCGCCGCCGCGGCAATGGTCTGGGTGGTTTCGTGCCAATCCTCGATCGTCAGAGTGGCGCCGTTCTTTTTGAATCTCTGGCAAGATCCAGATTGTTCAAAAAATGGGTGAAAAAAGCTTTGCCTTCGTTGACTGAAAACTTTCATTTTTGGATCAAGAATGGAGCGCCTGAGGGAGTTGAGCTCGGGAATTTTCAACTTTTCAGCTACCTCGGTAAAAATCAGGAATACCTCAGCGTCTTTCTTATCAGGAAACCGCTTTTAAAAAGGCTGCCTGCTTGGCTGTGGTGGCTTAACCTGATCGCTTTTCCGACTGTTTTGCTGTTTGCATTGCGGGGTATTCTTTTCGATAACTGGCCAATTTTAAGGCTTTCGGCGAGGTTTTTTCTGCTTTTTTCTCTTGCCGCATCTCTGCCTTTGAGTCTTTTAGGCGTTGCTGCAACCGGATATATATATCAGTTCAGCTTTTCGAGCAATGACGAAGTTGCGATGAATCTAAAAGCTTGTTTGAATCAGTTCGATGCCCGCAAATCTCAGATTCAGGATGCTTATCGAGTCGCTGCAATGCAGGCGTTCAAGGATGAAGAATTGGTCGAAATAATCGCCAGCAAAGGAATTGTCCACAAGGATGTTGAAAATAGAATTCTTCATTTTTTCAAGAATCGCCCTGACCCTTTGCCGCTATTAGGCTTCTATGTGTTCGACCTCGCCGGCAAGGGGCTGAAGTATTACGAAGGAACTATTCCGGCAAGACTTGACCCGGCGGTTGAGGTTTTCAAAGTGCCAATAATCGACACTTTGAGAGAACGATTCAAAAAAAGCCATCCGGACATTCCCTTGCCAGAATTCAAAACAACAGAAATACAGCGTTTTGGCAGCCTCGCTTATGAATCGGTTTCGGGCAATAATCTCGCTAAGGAAACCGAAAGAAGAAGAACCTATCCGATTTCAAGGCGAATAGGCATTCATACCGCAACCCAGATGCACGATTTTCTGACGATAAATGGTCGTGAATCGGCGATGATTTTCATCGTCTGGGACGACAAATCACTTGATAAAAGAACCCTTAAGGCAACCAGCGATTACCTTGGTCTGAATTTTCCTACCTATGCTTTCGTAGCCTTTCAAAATACTCCGGCCGGTCTGGAGCCAATAATCAGCCCCGGTCGTCATGTCGATTCCGAGTTTTTGAAGCATTCGAGCAAGGTCGCAGAATTAGCGGTCTCGCGCGGTGGTTCAGTCAGTCAGAAGCTTGGGAAATACGTTTTTTTGGCCAAGCCTTCGCAAAAATATTCTGATACCATAATAGTTGGCGGAGTGGATCAATATTTCGTCAGCATTGAAATGCTCAAGAGGACGGCTTTATTAGCTGGGCTGCTGTTCTTTTCCTTTTTGATAATCGGACTTTGTGCCTGGTTGACCAGTATTTTCCTGGTCAGGCCGATCAGAGAGCTTCGCTCAGCACTTAACAAAGTTTCTCAGGGGCAACTCGACCTGGAAATTACTTCCGATCGTCTCGATGAAATTGGCAGTCTTGCCGGGAATTTTACCTCGATGGTTAGGGGTATGAAAGAACGTCAGCAACTGGCGGCTCTGCTTTCGGACCAGGCGATTGAAGCTATCTCAGGCGATAAACTGACTCCGGGGAAAGTTCTGCCGGCTCGCAGTTTTACCGGGATTGCGCTGGTTTGCGATATCAGGAATTTTACGACCTTGTGTGAAATGAAGAGCGTGAGTGAAATCACCGAGTTGCTTGACCAGCACTTTGCCGAAATGGCGAGAATAATAACCAGCAATGGCGGCCGCATATACAAATTTATTGGCGATGCCATCGAGGCCGTTTTTCAGGAGACCGATGATGACGATTCGGCACTGCGGGCGGTAAAGTCGGCAATTGAGATGCATCGGGCAATGTCCGATCTAAACGCAAGAAGAAAGGAACAGGGCCTTTTTTCTTATGCTTCAGGTGTGGGTCTGGCTTACGGTACCTTTTATTCCGGTCAGATCGGCAGTGAAGAGACGCGAATCGACTATGCTGTTATTGGCAATGCATTGGCGCGCGCCGCAGAAATGGAAGCGGCGAGCAAGCTGAGCGAAAGTTTTCCGATTGTTGTCGATCAGAAAATTCGTGATTTGCTTGGCGGACAATTTGACTTTTCGTTGGTCGATGAATCGATATCGGCTTTTGCAATAGAAGCCGGTTCGCCGCAGGTTAAGAAGATTTTGCTCGATTACCGAAAACAGCTTCAGGCGTCTGATTCTGGGACTGTTCCGATTACTGACAATAATTCGGAAAGGATCGTCGGCGCCGGGAAATTGACCTCAGGAATGCGCTGGTCAGCTGTTTTACTTTTCACTCTACTCTCCGGGTTGGTTGGGCTTGGGATTGTCTGGGGTTTCAGTCACCGCAATTCTGTTGAAAGAGAAGCAAAAATTCGTAATGCCCAGGAGGGGATTTTTCGCCTGGCAGAACAGTTGAAAAGCGAGGCGGCACCAAAAATTGCGTTTGAAATGCGCATGAAAAGAATGATTGAAAAGATTGAGGACCGACTGGCTTTTTTGCCCACCACAAATGAAAAGAAGATTATCGAAAAATACTTTGCCGATGAATTGAATAAGTTGGCTGAAGAAGGTTTCTCAAGTAGTCGGGCCGCCGCTTTTTACTTTAAACCCGGTGGTAAAGAGGCAATGGAATTGGAAAAGCTGCTGGAGTCGGTACATATTCATCAGATGGATGATGAACAGGCCTGTTTCATGGAAAATCTTGCCGCATATAAATTGAAACGCTTTTATGGACTCGAGCGGGATGTATTTAGTAAGAGACTTTCCGGAAAAATCGAAAAAGAGGTCGGTAAAAGTTTCTCACTGACCATCCTGTCCAGTGAAAATTTTGGCGCGGCGTTCTCAGTTTTCAATAACAATGGTCCCGAATACCTGTATTGGAATTTTATTACCCTTTATGATCCATCAATTTATGAAACCCGGCTGGACAAAAATACTACCGTCCTGAAGAGCACCGATCACTCAAGGTTTCGCGTTGTTGGAATGATACTGGTTGCCATTCCCGAAAATTCTGTCAGGGCTTCACCAAAATTTCTTGTTTCGGGTTATGATGAGCAAAACTTTGGCTTTGCCCTGATAGGACAAGATAATAAGCTAAATAGCAGCAAAAAATTCCCCGTTTTTTCTGAGGGTAATAAACCGGGTTATGAAACTCCGCTGCCGGTTTTGGCTGATTATTCGTTCAATGAGCAGGTCATTCGTCTGGGACAGAACACTTACCGGCTTTTAACCAGCATAAGGCTCAGTGAAGAGAGTTTTGCGGGCCAAAGAGTTGCATGGCTGGTTTTTGCCACCGTTTTGTTGTCGGTTATATTCTTTTATGTTTCTATCTTTCACAGCACCATTTTAAGCCGATCTGTAACGACGCAGTTGTGGTTTTCAATTCTTCTGATCGCCATGGTGCCAGTTATTACAGTTGTTTTCGTGATCGACCTGTTTCTGGGGGAGCATCAACAGGCGATGGCCGTTCAGGAAAAAGTTGAATTGCAAAGATTTATCGATTCATTTGAAATGCGGCAATTCTATTTCAAGCCGGTGGTTAAAAATATCCTGGATAAGTGGTCAAAAGACAAGGTAATTTTAGAGGCTCTGCATGGTTTTGACGCCAATCCTGGAAACCGGGAGCTTCAATCTCGCGTCGATAACTTCCTGCAGCAGGAATTCAAGACCTACGAAAAACCTTATTCATACGGCAGTAATTTTACCCCGAGGGAATTATTTCTCATCGGTCGAAAGGGTTGGAGCAGTTACTATTCATACTATGCTGGCCAAAAATCGTCTGAGCTGGGCAAGGTTCTCATCGAAATTGGAAGGAATATGCTCGATCAGCTTCAGCCGGCAACTGCTTCAAGCGATGGATCGGCTGCCAAGGCCAAAAGTGAAATGTATTTTGAAGCAGGCCTGACTACCATTCGCTCAAGCTTTGGTGAAGACGAAAGCGTTCGTCTGGCCAATGTCTTTAACGAAATTATCGATATGGAGGTAGTTACTGGAGCAGCAGCGATTTATGTCGTTCCGATGCCTTCAATCGAACAGCCAGACTATTTGTTTCTCTGGATTGGGAAGCTCAGTTCAGGTGGTTATCTTGATCGAATTGCCCGGCAAAGTCTTGATCGCTATGCCATTTTTTCGATTCAGAATCATGCTTATGGAGTTTTGGCGGAACCAGATCGGCATTTGGGCAATCTGGGGCTCGAAAAGGTCGGCGCGTGGATTGCCGGATCGAACTTGCCGGTTTCTGAAGATCGGGAATTTGGCGATCAGCTTCTTTTGCTCGAAGGCCGCCAGGGGATTGCTCAGATAACCAATTTCTTTATTGCCATTGGTGCAAAAAATAAAATTATCAGTGAGATTGGCTATCTGCGTTTTATGTTTGTTAATCTGCTTCTGTTGTCGGTTCTTATAATTATTGTCGTTGCTCATAATAACGCTGCTGACATTGTCGCGCCGATCCGGCATCTGGCCGTCGGCATGCACGAAATCGAACGGCAAAATTTCTTTTATCGTATTGGTCTTGACCGTGACGATGAACTTGGGGAGTTGTGCATGGCCTATGATCAGCTTGCCCGCGGCCTTGCCGAAAAAGAACTGATGGGAAAGATGCTTTCACAGTTGGCAGTTAGCTCCGTTGTTGCCTTGGATTCCAGACAAAACAGCAGACGTGAAAAATACGCATTCCTTTTTGTCGGTTGCCCGGGCTTTTCTGACTGGCTTGGCAGCGGTTCCGTATCCGATCTCTTTGCCGATTTGCAACGGCAAACCGCGATGGTTTGCCAGTTTATCGCGCAAGAGGGTGGAGACATCGACAAGTTCATTGGCGACAAACAATTGGGGATATTCATGGCCAAAGAGCCGGGAAAAGCTGTAGAGGCTGCCTTGAAAGCAGCACAAAAGATTGTTGACGCTGAGATGAAAGGACAATTGCCATTTCCGGTAGCAATTGGTGCAAATTATGGCGAAGTAATCAATGGTTATCTCGGAGTAGGCAATAAGAGAGATTTTACCGTTATCGGCGATGCCGTGAACATTTCAGCGAGAATTGAAAAGGAAGCCGAAAAACTTAGATTTCAGCGAATTCTCTTTTCTGAAGAATTTGTGGCACTAAGCCCTGAAAAAAGCCTGTTTCGCCCTCATGGCGAAGTTCAGCTAAAAGGAAAAAGCCTGCCGCTTGCCTTGTATGTACTTCAGTGACTCAGGTTTTTATGGTCTGGCGCTTTTTAATAATTTCAAGTGATTGCTTGAAACGGTTGTATACGTCTCTGGACCTTTGTGAACAGAAAATGAGCGGTCGGGTCAATTGTGGCTGGTTTTTTCTTTGAGACAGGGCGTGCCCAAGGCTGTTTATCGCCTCGAGAAGAGTCCCGAGTTTTTCGAAAAGAATCTGGTTGAGTCTTTTTTCTGCGGCCACGCAGAGAATTCTGGTGTTGTCAGAGCGCGAAACCATTGCCATTAACATCTTTGTCATCAATTCTGGCTGTTTGACAAAGAATTCTTCAACCTGGTTGAGATTTACGACCACAGCCGACAAATCAGTGGCACAAACCACGTCAGCGGTTCTTCTCATATTTGGGGAATTAGCGCCAAGATTGAGAAAAACGGCTATTTCACCAATGATGCTGCCGGGAGCATCGATAGGAATGTTGGCCATATTTCCGCCAATAATTACCTCGGCGGTGCCTTCGGTTATAATGTAAAGACGGTCGCCGATTTCACCCTTGCGACATAGCAATGATCCTGCTTTGAATCTCTGCAGGGTGACATCCTTGTCGGCAAAGCGCACAACTCCACAGGTGACTGAAGTGCTATTGGCTTTGATATTTGAGCTTCCTGCCAGTTCTTCAGCGATGGCAAATGCCCTATGGCTTTTGGCCGCTTCAATAGCTGCATCTTTTCTCTTATTGCCGATAATACCTTCGAGCTCGTTGATCACTGCAAGGTAATCGCGGGCAGTTGCCCGGGTAAATGCGTCCATTTCAACTTCTTCGCGGGCGACGGATGAAAAATGAGTAAAGAACTGGTTAAGAAAGCTGGCGAAGGAAATGCAGGTTCTCACCCCGATATTCGGATTTTTTGAAAAAACCGATTGCATTTCATTATGGTTTTCTGCGGGTATGGAAAACACCGACGCATCGTCAAGAGCGAATACTGAAAAGGGTTGGGGTTGCCCCATCAACGCTTCTATTTCGCCAAAGAGCTCATGATGAGAAACGACGTTGATCAGTTCGGCTTCTGCCAGCATTTTCTTTACTGGCACATTGCCCATGGGTTTATCTGATCTTACCTTGGCAAACTTACCGGAAACCACCTTGAAATATTCCGGTATCTTGTCACCCTGAAGAAACACTGGTTCGCCAGGGAAAAAAGATGAAGTTATCACCTCTTTGTTCATATTTCACTCTCCGAGAAAAAAATACAACTTTAATCTGATATTTGACTGCAGTGGTTTTAATTCTAACAAATTTTTCAGATAACCGATAGTTGATTTTTATTTCCTGTTTAGAGCCTAATTCTAAAGGATATGATATTATTTACGAATAGATCTGAGAAAAGTTTTGGGAAAACAGGATTGAATAAACAAGATTATCGATTGCCAAGACAAATAGAAAGTGACCCACGCGCCGCCGCGATTAAAGCTGCGCTTGCAAGCCGGCAACAATTATGGTCTGGTGCCAGAAATGAGGCTGTTTCTCTGCCTTTTGTAATGCCAATGATTCGAGCCATGCAACTCGAACACAAAAAGGGGCGTCTGGTCAGAAGCCTTGAGTTGATCGAGCGGGCATTGGCGGCTCAGGCGAAAGGGCTGCAGAAGGTTGAGGAAAAGTCCGGAATTGCAGGTGGAAAAAGAATTTCGCGCCTGCTGATAATCGCCAACGACTGCAGTGAAAGATATTTACGCAAAGTTGATAATTTGCTTGATCAGCATCGAGAAAGGGTTCTTCCATTAATGGTCGATGCCGATTCAGAACGTCTGGGCCAGTTGTTCTTCGGCGAAGGTAAAACGGTTAAGCTATTGTTGATCGAGCATAAGGAGTCGGTTGCGGCAGTTTTGTTTGCCTTGCTTACAAAAGATTGATTCTTGCTGGAGGTGCTTGTGAAAGGATTTTTCATTTTTATCACCGGTGTTTTTCTTTTGCTTGGCTCAGCGGCTATCGCCGATTCTCCTGAAATAGACAGCATTCTTTTTCGTAAAAGCTACGAAAATTATGCCTGGGTCAAAACATATCAGGGAATTCTGGTTGACGTTCAGGGCCAGGTTTTTTCATTCAGCTTTCCTGCCAAAGATCTTGGCCCAATGCTGGGATTCACTCCGCCAAAAACAACCAATGATTTGAAGCAATATTTCAATAAGAATTTGAAATTTATCAAAAGGCTTGATAAGGATGAATTGGAGCGGATGGCTGCTCTTATTCCAGAAATAGCGGTAGCTTCACACTCCGCGAGAACTGACAATGCCAGAGATGCCGGTCAAAATCTTTGGTTAGCTTATCAAATAGACGAAACTACAAAAACATTCAAACCCATCAAGATTCGCGAATCTGGTGATTCTGTGCAGAATTCTCTTGCCCCTTCGGCAGAGGTTCTGGTTGAATGGCTTGATGGTTTACAAAAATGACGGGGGATATTTTCTTCAAACAATGATTAGATTCATACCGGGAACTGCTACGCTAGCCCTGCTTTTTTTTGCATTATTTACCATCCCAGCCAGCCTCGATGCATCTGTGAATGCTAAATTGGCTTCGTTCTCGATTCGAATTCATTATCAGCGACAGGCGCGTGATTTTGGCAATGCCGGTCTCTGGGCCTGGGATGACATCAGACAGCCAATGAAAAACTGGCCTTCTGATGCTCTATTGCCCTCAGGAGAAACCGAATTCGGCATTTTCTGGGATTTAAAACTGGCTTCTGAAGCCAAAAAGATCAGTTTTCTCATAGTGGATAGAAATACCGGCGAAAAGGAGGCTGGAAGCAAGGTTTTTGCCATGAATGAAGCTCATAATGAACTCTGGATCAGGGAAAAAGATGACAAGGTTTATGTCGGCAGTGATTTTGCTGAGAGATGTGAAGCTCTTTCGGCACAGATTATCGATGAAAGACTTATAGAGGTTCGTTTCTCGGGGCAGGTCAATCTTGAGCCGGAACGTATTTTGCCATTGTTTCAGCTGCACGATCGAACCGGCAATGAACTGCTTGTCGAGCAAATTAGGGTGAATGGCAGTCAGATTGAACTGGTCGTAGGGTTTGATCTCAAAAAAGTGCCGTTGCAGTTAAAATTTGATTTTCAGGAACTCGAATGTGATCTGGCCTGGAAACTGGTTGACCGCTTGTATGCCTATGATGGCAATGATCTGGGCTGCGCCATGAATTCATCGCAGTCAGCCAGCCTCAAACTTTGGGCGCCAAAAGCCGAGGCGGTTTCCCTGCTGATTTTTGATCGCAACGATCAGACCAGGCAACTGGTTGAAAAGGCGATGAGCTACGAAGACAAGGGTGTCTGGTATGCCGAAGTCAATGCGACCGACCTTCCCGACGTTGATGAACTGAGCGGTTATTATTACCAGTATGAAGTTAAAAACCCGGGAAAGGACCCTGTAAGAGTTCTTGATCCTTATGCCCGGAGTATGGCAGCTGTTACTGTTTCACCAGATGGAACCGATGCCGGAAGCAGTCTTGATTCCATTGGCAAAGCAGCTTTTGTCAATGCCGCTGGCATCGGAAATACCCCAGCCCCGTTCCAGATCAGCAATTTTCACAAGCGTGAAGACGCCATAATTTATGAGGTCCATGTTCGCGATTTTACTTCTGACCCCGAAATTGTTGAAGACCTTGAAGCCCGTTGGGGCACTTTCGCGGCCTTCAAAAGCCGTCTTTCTTATATAAGGTCGCTTGGCGTCACTCACATTCAGCTCCTGCCGGTCATGGCCTGGTATTTTGGCGACGAAACCAGAATGAATGCCCCTGAACTAGAATTTTCTGCCAAAAACAACCAGTACAACTGGGGCTATGATCCGCAGAATTATTTCTCAATCGATGGCGCTTATTCTGAAAATCCAAGTGACGCTGCCCTGCGTATCGCTGAGTTCAAAGACCTGGTCGATGCAATTCACCAGGCAGGCATGGGCGTAATTATCGACGTCGTTTACACTCACATGGCCAAAGCTGATTTTCTGGAAAATATCGTTCCTGGCTACTACTTTTTCCAGGCTCCCGATGGTACTCTGCTTGGCGATTTCGGCAACAATCTGGCCACCAACCGAAAAATGTCGGAAAAACTTGTTGTCGATTCGGTTCGCCACTGGTTTGAGGTTTATCGCATCGATGGCATGCGCTGGGATATGATGGGTGATGCCACGCGAAGCGCGGTTCAGAAAGCCTTCGATGTTGCCAGAGAAATCAATGGCCAGGCTATTTTTATTGGCGAAGGCTGGCGAACTTTCAAGGGACATTTGGAAGATCCCGCACTGACAGGCCATGGAGCTGACCAGGATTGGATGCGTGAAACCGATTCGGTCGGAGTTTTTTCCGACGAATTCAGAAATGAACTTAAATCAGGGTTTGGTTGCGAAGGTGAACCGATGTTTCTGACCGGTGGTCCGCGCAATATCGGTCTCCTGTTCAGGAATATCAAGGCCCAGCCTGAGAATACCCCGGTCACTGCCCCGGGCGACATGGTTCAATACATTGCTGCCCATGACAACCTCCCGCTTTTCGATGTTATCGCTCAGTCGATTAAAAAAGACCCCGATGATCCGGCTAACTTTCTCGAGATTCACCGACGAATCAGACTTGGCAATGCTATTTTGCTGACCTCACAGGGAACAGCTTTCATTCATGCCGGGCAGGAATTCGGACGCAGCAAACAATGGCGCACCCATGGGGTCCCCGAACATAAGTTCCATGAAATGGTCGATGCAGACGGGCAGCCATTCAAGTTTCCTTATTTCATCCACGATTCCTACGATGCTTCGGATGCTATCAACAAATTTAACTGGAAAAAGGCCACCGATGCCACCGCTTATCCGGTCAATGTCACTACCCGCGAGTATACCAGCGGTCTGATTCGCCTGCGGCGTTCCAGCGACGCCTTTCACCTTGGCAGTCTCGAAGAGGTGAATGCCAACGTTAAATTGATCGCCGCTCCTGAAATTGACGAAAAGGACCTGGTTATCGCATACAGTTGTGAAGCCTTGGATAAAACGGTTTTTTATGTCTTCATCAATGCAGATAACCGGCTTAGAAAGCTGACTCTGAAGATTGACCTGACTCAGGCCGAAGTGCTCGTCGATGGCAAAAACGCTGGGGTTACCGCTCTGGCTCGGCCCGAGGGCTTCAAGGTTTATCCTGACACAATTGAAATCGAACCTTTGACCGCAGTAGTTTTCAAGGCCAGAAAATAAGCGGCTTTTTAAAACAGGCCCAGACCATATCTTATCGCAACATTCAGGACTGCCATAAGAAATGCAGCGATGAAAGCTACGGCCGGTGAGCGCATTTCGAAATCTTCCATGGCTCTGTCAATGATCATCAGAAGTATGGCCGTAACCCCAAATGCCAGAATAAACATGGTGACCAGGCCGCCGACTCCGGCGAGAAGTGGTCCGATGACTGGTATCAGGGCTAAGAGCCAGAGTACCGCCCCGGTGATGAAAGTCAGTGGCAGAATCAGAAAGCCGGCAACGACCATAAGAATGCTGTAAGCTACAGCGATGAAAAAGTTGGTTTTATCATTGCGGACATTGAAGCCCGGCAAAATTTTGGAAATGACCAGAAAAGCCAGGGTATTCACCCCTACGGTAATCAGCGCGCCCATATTTTGTCGATCCTCCTGTCGTTTAGTTCGACCCATTATAACAGAAAATCTGCACGGCTCAATAACCGCCGAAATTTTGCATTGACTTTGATTCGAGCTGCGATTAACCTTTGCAGCATCTATCTTTCACCCGGGAAAAATTCATGAGCAATACCGAGCAACCGAGAAAATACCAGATTACCGCCATTTCAGATGCTTTAACCGATGTCATCATCGAGGTCGAAGATGAGGTTCTTGACCGCCTTGGTCTCCCGAAAGGAAACAGCATCGAGCTTAACGCAGAAAACATCGGCAAGATTGAAAACCTGATTCAAACTCATAAGCCACAGGTTGCTCCTGGCGGTTCTCCGACCAATGTAATATACGGGGCCGGTAATCTCGGATTGCGTTGTGCTTTCATCGGTTGTGTCGGCAGTGATGATTATGGCTATGACTATATCAATAACTTGCGCGAAAACGATATCGATACCTATGTTTCAATTAAACGGGGCAACTCGGGTCTTTGTTACACGCTGATAAGCCCGGATGGCCAGCGGTCTTTCGGTCTGGATTTCGGGGTTGCCAAGCAGCTTTACGAATATGAAATCCTTCACAGCCTGGTAAAAGACTCGGAGTTTCTTCATTTTTCGGCCTATGAATTTCGTGGCGAGAATCCGATTAATTTTGCGACCCGACATGCGGCCGAGATTGCCAGAAAACATGGCACTAAAATCTCTTTCGATCTTGGCGACAGTTTCGTGATTCAAAATTCCCGCGATCAGATTGAAGCTTTTCTGACCGAAAAAATCGACCTGCTTTTTGCCAATGAAGACGAAGCCAGAGCTCTTTGCGGTGATAACGATTATCAAAAGCTTTTGAAATATACCGATCTGGCAGTGGTCAAACTTGGTCCGGGCGGGGCTCTGGTGCTGACGCCCAGGCAGCAGTTCTGTGTTTCCGGCTATAAGGTCGAGGATGTCCGCGATACCAACGGCGCCGGCGACAACTTTCAGGCTGGTTTTTTCTACGGGTTACACAAGAATCTAGATCTGGAAACCTGCATCAAGATCGGTAATTTTCTCGCCGCCAACATCATTCGCCGCATTGGTGCCCAATCTCAGGTTAAGATTACCGGTATCGAATATTTTATCTGATGATTTTACCGAAAATAAAAGCATCGTAAAAATTTTCGCCAACTTTCAAGTAATCTTTTAAAATTCCCTCTCGGGCAAAGCCAGCTTTTTCAACGACTCTGATACTGGGTGAATTTGTTGTGACGATATAAGCTTGCAAACGGTTTACCTGCGGCAAATGTTCTTTGGCATAGGCCTCTGCCAGGCAGGCGCCCTTAAAGGCCAGACCCTGACCATGGTAATTGCGATCGACGAAATAGCCTATTTCGGCATTGTATGGGCGGGTTGCCTCTGGAATGATACCAACTGCCCCAACCACCTTATCTTCAAGAAGAATGGCGAAATTGAAGTGGGTTCTGGCCTTGAAATCTGCGACACTTTTGCGTAAAAAGCGTTTTTCCGCCTCTATTGAAGCCACATTCATTGGAAACAGCTCAAAATTTCCTTCGCTGAGAATCCGAAAAAAATCTTTGGCATCTTTAACTTTGTGCGGTCTTATCGATACATTCGCCACTTTTTCCATGCTGATTACCACTCCTGGTAAATGATTAAGCAAAATTATATCAGAATTAGCCGCAAAATTCCGGCAAAGAAAAACCGCCCCGCAAGCGGGGCGGCAATTAACAATTCGGGCCGATTAGTTTTCGAAGTTCAGGCCGGCAACCTGTTTATAAATGCTGTATCTAAGTTTTACATCTTTCTGAGCCTGTTCAATCAGCTTTTCTGAAGCTTCTTTGTTGGCTTTGAGCAGCATTCTGAAACGGTTTTCGCCATAAACGTAATCTTTCAGTGACAGGGTCGGTTCTTTTGAATCGAGCTGCAGCGGGTTTTTGCCTTCTGCAATCAGGTCGGGGTTGAAGCGGAAGAGTGGCCAGTGACCGGACTCTACGGCTTTCTTCTGTTCCTGCAGACCGGCTGACATATCGATGCCATGGGCAATACAATGGGCATAAGCAATTACGATTGCCGGACCATCGTAGTTCTCGGCTTCGATGATCGCTTTGAGAGCATGAGCTGGGTTGGCACCAAGGCTGATCTTGGCAACGTAGATATTGCCGTAGGTCATCGAAATCATACCCAGATCCTTTTTGGGCATCGGTTTTCCGCCGGCCGCAAATTTGGCAACTGCGCCGAGAGGAGTAGATTTACTCATCTGACCCCCGGTGTCTCAATATACTTCAGTATCAAGCAC
>CAZTHA010000026.1:0-21963 GCA_964613435.1 uncultured bacterium | reverse complement strand
GAAAATGTTCTAACTTACATCGGGACTCCGAAAAAAATCCTTGAATTTGAGGACCTTTCCAGCCAGAGCAGAATGCTGAGCAAAAACTCCGGTATCAAGATGACCAACGACAACACCGGCGCCGTCAATTTTAAACTCGTTCCAGACTTCAGGTGCGCGCATTCTTTCGACGCTCCATTGAACCCTGTTTTTTTCCACCTTGACCGGTTTTTTGTCAATATCTTTATCGATCCAGATTTTGTATTCAGAGCGAGTGACTCTTTCAACTTCAGGCATTGCTTCGATTTTCTTTAAAGCTTCGCTGTCTGCTGAAACGGCAACAGCGTTAATCAGCCAAAGTTTGTTCACGTCAAGGTTTTTATATGACTTGATAACTTTTTTAAGGCTATTGATGTTTTTATCGAGCAGCGCCTGCTTGAAGCTGACAACTCTCTGGTGTGAGCCTTTAACCGCAGGGGCATCCTTGAATTTGACGATAAAACGATCCGAACCTGCTGCCCAGACGGCATTAATACAAAGCACAAATGCCATTAGAATACAAAAAACTGAACAAAATTTCTTCATACTTGTTACTCCTGATAAAACTTATACGTCTCAGTGTAGCATGTACATTTCTAAAATGCCAATCCCGGATTTTTTTAAGCAAAAGAACACCTTAGAGCCAGGGATTAAATTCAGTTCGTTTTTGGCAATATTATTTGTTTACTTGAGTAAATGCGTTCATTCATGCTAAAAATTCGAAATACATAATGTGCAGGAGGGAGTTAGAATGAATCAAGGAATAGTGTGGAGTCTGGATTCTTATTTTAGCGAATTCAATGGCAAAGAAATGTTAGAATTCAAATCCAGCTTGAAGAATGATATCGACCGCATAAAAACGAGCGCTGAGAATCTGTCGTCGATCACCCCCGAGAATTTGGAAAACTGGCAGCAGTTGGTCGTTGATTTCGAAGAAGTTGCCACCCGCTTGAGTCATTATTCCTCATATATTGGTTGTTTAGGTGCAGCCGACGCCAACAATGAAGACTACCAGAAGGCTTCCGCCGAGCTTTCTGGAATCGGAGCCGAGTTCGGTAAAATTGAGATTTATCTAAAAATGGGTTTAAAAACATGTAACGATGAAAATTTCAAAAAATTGTGCCAGCTTCCCAAATTGAAGGATATATCTTTTTTTCTTAATGAACTTAGAATTGCAGCGCAAAAGACTATGGATAAAGAACTGGAGACCCTGGCTTCAGACCTCGGAGTAGATGGATTCGATTCCTGGGGACGCCTTTACGACAACATCTCCGGTAAACTTTGCTTTTCAATGCAATGGCCTGATGGTCGGGTTGAAGAAATGCCAATTGCACAATGCCGCTCGACCATGCAGGATTCGGATCGTCGTGTTCGCCAATCAGCATTTGAAAATGGCAACAAAGCCTGGCAAAAGGTTGAAGACGTGTGCGCAGCCTGCCTGAATGCAATCGCCGGTAACCGCCTGCTTCTCAACGAAAGACGTGGAATCGGCCATTTCCTCGAAGTTCCTTTGCGCCAGTCAAGAATTAGTGCGAGAACCCTTGAAGCAATGTTTCAGGCGATTGAAGACAGCAACGATTTCATCCAGAAGCTTGGCCGCGCAAAGGCAAAAGCTCTCGGACAGCAGAAACTGGCCTGGTATGATTGTGAAGCTCCTTTAGCAATTCCCACTCTCAATCGCACGACCTGGGAAGACTGTGTCAGACTGGTCGGCTCATCCTTTGCTCGCTCATATCCCAAACTGGGGGAATTCTTTCAGGATGCTCTGAAAAAGCAATGGATCGAGTCAGAGGCCCGCACCGGAAAAAGACCTGGAGCCTTCTGTACCGGATCGATGCTCACCGAGGAATCAAGAGTCTACATGACCTACGCCGGCAGTCTTCACGATGTATCGACGCTGGCCCATGAAGTTGGCCATGCCTTTCACAGCCACACCTTGAACGGTCAACGGGTTATACTTAAAGAATACCCGATGACTTTAGCTGAATCTGCTTCTACTTTCGGAGAAATGCTGCTTGCCGATGGAATTCTTTCAGATCCAGAATCTTCAGATGCTTTGAAACTCAGCATTCTCACCGAGACCATAAATCACGCAATCGCCTTTTTAATTGACATTCCAATTAGATTCAACTTCGAAAAATCTTTCTATGAGGAGCGTAGTGAAGGCGAAGTCAGCGTCTCACGCCTGAAGCAACTCATGAAAAATGCAATGCAAAAACAGTTTGGCAATCTTCTTGAGGAAGGCGGCGCCAATGAATATTTCTGGGCTTCAAAAATGCATTTTTATATTACTGAAGTGACCTTCTACAACTTTCCTTATAGTTTCGGTTATCTGCTAAGCCGCGGGCTTTACGGAATGTTTCGCCGACAGCGGCAGGAATTCCTGCCAAAATACGAAGAATTTCTGCGACGCTCGGGCAGCAACATGGCCCACATTGTCGCCAAAGAAACTATTGGAGCAGATCTTGAACAACCGGCTTTCTGGAAACAGGCTATCCTCAGTCACGAGACTGAGCTAAAGGCTTTTGAAGAACTAACAGCAAAAATCCTACAACCTGGCAAAGAAGTTCAGAACCATGCCGAAGCCGGCAAATGAACAATAACCTAGCCCAGTTTAATTAAACAATCCGTCCCAGGCAGGCCTGGGCGGATTTGTTTTCTTGATCGATAAAGCCTTGGCTCAAAGGCAATTAAAAACACAGGACAGGAATATTGGAAAAAGATTTTCCAGAAAAACGCAGAAAGCTTTTACTTACCGCAAATTTAAACCAAAAACTTTTGCCTGTAGCCTTTTTCGACGCTGACAACACTCTTCGCTTCACGAGAAGTGGCAAACCTTCCCCGCATGGCCGCCACGATGTCGAGTTGTTCAGACAATGTCGCAACAAACTGTTGGAACTAGGACGACAAGGTTTTTTACTGGCAATAGTTTCGAACCAAGCCGGAATAACCAACGGCTACATTAGCTTTAATGAAGTTGAAGAGGCTTTTCAGGAAACCCTGCGTAGATTTTACGACCTGGGCATTGTTTTCCATTATTACGATTTTGCCGACAAAAAGGACGAGAACCGCAAACCAGACACGGGAATGGCCTGGCGCTTGGAGCGAAAGTTAAATTATGCCGGGCGCAAAATTGACTGGCAAAAGAGTTTCATGGTTGGTGACGCCGGCTGGAAAAAAGGAAAAGATCTGCGCCCCGACGGTAGCATGGGCACAGATCATTCAAGTTCTGACCGACTATTTGCCGAAAACATTGCCAAGCGGCATGCCGGTTTTACATTCTTTTACGCAAACGATTTTTTCAAATAAATTTTTAGTCCTCAGGCACAGGCGCAATTTCGCTGCAGCTGTAACCTTCGCCGTCAATATCAAAAAAGTAAAAGCCAACGACAGGCTCTGCATCTTCCTGATAAATTTTTCCCAGAGCTCTAATCCGATTGTTTTCGAGAAAGACCAAATCTTGTCCGTTCTCCTGATAGAAGTCCGAGACCAGAAAGTCTCTTTCGAGCTTTTCCTTTTTATAAGCAAATTTGAAAGGAATGAGCTTGCTGGTGTGAGGGTTGAATTTGAAAATATAAAGAGCGCTTCGGTCAGGACCTGTAATTGCCGGGGCAATGATTTCGGGCACCTTGTCATTGTTAATATCTACCACTGCAATTGATTTTGGCGCGGCACCGAGAACGAAAAATTTTTCCTGTTCTCCAAGCGATTCTGATCTTGCTACCTCCTGTCCGGCAGCATCGAGAATTCTTACAAAAACCGAGTTCTCACGCAGCTCTTTACAGGCTTTGAATGATTTTCCGGCAATTTCGAAAGCAGTCTCAGCCAACAGTGGATCTGCCTCACCGGGAACCTCCAGGTCAGCACGAATTGGCATAAGAAAGACAAACAACATTAGCGACAGCAAAAATAAACTATTGAGTATTTTTTTCATAATCAGCACCTCGGCTTTATTTTACATCAAACTGGTAGAAATTGTTCGACTTCATTATGCTGATCAATTTAGAAGCATAATTGGGGTCAGTTGCATAACCGGCATCATGTATCGCGTGGGCATAGCGATCCGGATCATTTTTATATCGCAAAGCCGGGCTATAGCGAGAATTCAGCAACAGTTTGCCATGATCTTCGATCGATTCCTGCCATGAATGATATTTGCGAAAACTGTCGCGAACGGTAACCATTCTGCCGTTAACGAACTCTTTGGTCGGCACGCTGATACTGCCTGCCGGACCAGTTCCCTTGATACCGAAAAGATTTTTGGCATCGCCAATGGTAGAGGCCCCCCACCCTGTCTCCAGAGCTGCCTGCGCCAGTGTAACCGATGCAGGCACACCTGTTTTTTTCATATTTTCGCGGGCAACCGGGCCAAAAAGCCTGGCGAATTCAGATGGTGAAAGTTTGCCACCTTTGTAACCAGCCAAAGCAGCCTCTGCCGCTGATGGAGAAACCGATGAAGAACTCCCGGTAGAAGTGCTGGACGAATTTGAATTCGAGGAATTAGAACTGCCAGCACTTGAATTTGAAGCGGAGATTCCCTGTGACATCGGCAAATATCCGCCACTGCGCGTGTTGCCCGGATAATAGGGTTCAACTTTTGAAGCTGGCCGACTCGGGATTGAAATATAGTTTTTATGCATATAGCCTTTTCGGCCATTGATCTCAACCGAATAAAATTCTCCGGAGGCTCCGGTTACCTTTACTGAAGTGCCTGATTCATAAAGACCCAGCACTACGCCCCAGGGCCAGGAACGCAATCGAAGTCTTGTTCCTGCATCAACGAAACCCATCACTGGAAATCCGTCAGCAGTTTTGGCATCTTCATTGTCAGAAGAAACCTGAGTTGAACTCTCGGGCACAACAGCTTCTTCGGTGAAGGGGTTGTCGGCGGCCTGAACAACGATAGCAAAGCTCAATAGCAGCAAAAGCATAAAGATTCTTTTCATTTTATTTCTCCCGAAGGTTTTGCCTATATTACCGCAAAAGTTTGATTTTAGTTTTTTCCAATATAAAAAAGTTCAAGGGCAGGCCTATTGAATGAGTTTAGAAAGAACTGGCTTTATGGAATAATTTTATTAGGCTTTAACGAACAGGGTTGTTTTTTCTTCTGATCAAAAATCCAATGGTCAAAAGGTATGGTATTGTTGATCTGGAACTTCTTTTAAAAGAAATTGGAGAAACAGATGAATCTAAAAACCAGTATATGGCTTGAAGAACCAGTTGAAGGAAATGAATTCGCTCCTAATCGCTCCTTTCTCTTCGGGCGAGACTACTTTTCCCATTGGGTAGAAAACCACAGCTTCATTGCTTTGTCTTATCTGCATATGACTGGAAAATTGCCCACACTGCATCAGGAAACATGGCTCGGATTTCTGATGAACCTTGCTGCCAACCCTGGCATTCGAGATGAATCGTCACTTGCTGCAATGAGCACCGCAATCGGCTCACCACCATCGGTGAATTCGGTTTTGGCAGGCCTTATGGCAAGAGGAGGCTTGAATCGGGGAGCTCGCTGGATTGAAAAGGTAATGGAAAATTTGTTAAAAAGCAGGGAATCAGACTTTTCTCTGCTCGAGTTTTCGCCATATTCAGGACTTGGCAAACACTATGGACACACCGACCAAAGAGCCCGTGCAGCCATGATTTTTCTTAAAAGAGAGCAATGTTGGGGACAATTCTGCCAATTTTTGGAAGATAATTCCACACCTGATTGCGAAATCCTTCTGGAAGGGATAATAGCAGCCGGACTTCTCGACCTCGCCATTTCTCCCGCAGGCGGTGCGGTTTTATTTCTGATCGCGGCTGGACCAGCTCTAGCAGCATACGCCCTTGAGCAACAGAATCTTGGCTACAAAAAGTTTCCAAGCTACTTCGATTCCGGCCATTATTTTCATTCTGAACCTGCTCCGGAAAGAGAGGCAGAAAAATTATGAGCTCAAAATCATCTCTTCAAGATATCGGAACGCTAAGGTTCTGGCAGCAAAAAGCATGGTCAGGTCTTGGCGGCGTAAACCAGGATCAGAGTGTCACTCTCGCGGGATACGACTTATTCACAGAACTGGCAGGCAAAATTTCCCTTGCCGGATGTTTGCACCTTTACTTCAAGAAAAAATTGCCCTCTCCAGAAGTTGAAAGATTGCTTTCAGCGATCATTACCGCAACCATTTATCCGGATATTAGAATCTGGCCAAATCGGGCAGTAGCGTTTTGTGCGGCGAACAATACCGGTTATGCTGCAGGAGTTTGCAGCGGGCTGATGGGAATTGAAGGGCTTATGTTCGGAGGGAATTGTGTAGCCGCATGCTTCAAGTTTCTTACCGATCTTGAGCAAGCATCAAACGATGGCAAAAGCATTGAGAACCAGATTTCCCGGTTAAAATCCGGAAAAATAAAGATTCCAGGCTTCGGAAGGCCATTGGTCAATGGCGATGAGCGGCTCAGACCAATTTTGCAGGTGGCAAAAGAATGCCGGCTCAGCGATGGAAAATGGTTAACCTTGGGGAGAAAAGTAGAAACCCTGCTTGAAAAGAATTATGGCATAACCATGAATGCGGCAGGTCTAATGGCATGTTTGCTGGCCGATATGGATTTCTCGTATTCGGAGATTTTGGCCTTTGGGACTTTTGCGCCGGTTATTTCTTTTTTTGGAATTCTTAACGAGCACTCGGATTCTGGAGCGTCACCCATCTTTCCGTTGGCTATTGCTGATATAGAATACCGTGGTCCATTTCCAGAAGATTTTAGCAAAGGAAACCGCCTTAAATGAACTGTGCAGAACAAATGATCAAATTATTGCAGGGCGAAGGGGTAAAATTCATTTTTGGCGTCCCTGGCGCTCCATTGATGCCAATTTTCCATGCAATGAGCAAGCCCGAATGCAGAATCAAACCGATTATTGCCAAGCATGAAGCCGGAGGCGCTTTTATGGCAGATGGCTACGCAAGAGTTTCTGGCAAACTTGGTGTATGCTGCGGGACCGCTGGCCCCGGAACAACCAATCTGGTTACTGGCGTAGCGGTGAGTTTCAAAGATTCAATTCCCCTTTTGGTCTTAACCGCTCAAGTTCCATTGAATGTCTTCGGCAAAGGAGCAACTCAAGAGAGCTCGGCAGAAGACAGATCATTTTCGTCTGCCGAGCTACTCAGACCAATTACCAAATACAGTGCCATGATTCTTACCGCCGAACATCTTACTTTTTTCACAAGAAAAGCAGTGAGAAATGCGATGAGGCACCGGATGGGGCCAACCCATCTGAATCTACCACCCGACATAATGCGAAGGCCATGTGTTTCGGACAACACTCTTTTGGAAGTTTTTGAAGATGATGCAAGATATTTTGACCGGGCAAAGGTTAAAACCGCTGCTCAAGCAATCCTGGCAGCAAAACGTCCGGTGATTTTTGCCGGTTTTGGTGTAATTCTTTCTGGCGCTTCCCAAAAGCTTCTGGAGCTTGCAGAACTTCTATGCATCCCTGTTGCATCTACCCCAAAAGGAAAAGGCTGTTTTCCGGAAAGCCATTCACTTGCACTTGGGGTTATGGGCTTGGCCGGTTCAGATGCAGCAGAAGAAAGGATATTAAGCCCAGCTAGCTCAGATCTTTTAATTGCAATTGGCATGAGTTTTGATGAGTGGAGCACCAACAGCTGGGACTCTCGAATTAAAGGCACGAAGAAATTGATTCACCTTGATATCGATCCCCAGCAAATCGGAAAAAATTACTCGGCCAATATCGCGCTTGTTGGCGACGCAAACACCGTACTTTCCGAACTGTTATATGAGATTAGACGCCAGGCTGAACAAACCGGATATATACCGCTTAGAACCGAGCAAGAATCGAATTCGCTTTATGGGAAACTGTTAAACAAGGAAGAAACTGCACAGGCGCTGTCAGAAAACGTTCCCATCAAGCCACAAAGATTGATCCATGAACTTCGGCAAACGCTACCCGATGAAACTATTTTTTTTATCGATGCCGGGAATCACACTCTCTGGGCGCTACATTATCTTCAGATCAACCAGCCGGGAACTTTTGTAATTGCGGCAGGCTTCGGTCCAATGGGCTATTCGATTCCTGCAGCCATTGGCGGAAAGCTTGCAGCACCAGATCGACCCGTGGTCGCCCTATGCGGCGACGGCTGTTTTCTTATGCACGGGATGGAGGTAGCTACTGCAGTAAAATATAACATTCCTGTTATTTGGGTAGTATTTAATGACGGGCGTTTGAACATGGTCTACCAGGCAGAAGAGCTGCAAAAAAAGAAGGGGCTGGAAAACTATGACTTTCCAAGGCTTGACATAGCTGCATGCGCAAGATCTCTTGGAGCAACAGGCATCAGGGTAACTCAGGTTGATGAGATCAGGCAGACACTCGAAAAAGTCATGAAATCGAACAAACCTACAGTTATTGATGTTATAATTGATCCAGATGAGGTTTCACCACTTAAGAAAAGAATTGAATCGATTCAAAAAAACATGAAAGCCTGAATTACCGCATATGAATCACACTGATCAGTTAAATCAAACCTCGGAAGAGCTTCGAGTTCTTTCAAAAATAATCAGAAATGTTTCCGGCAAAGTTCAAGTAGACGATTTTTTGCAAGAAATAGTTGAAGATGCCAGACGTTATATCGGAGTGGAAGCGCTGAACATTGGACTTGTTTCAGAGGCCTCAAAATGTCTTGAACCGTTGTGGGTCACGGGAATCTCGCCGAAGCTCGCGAGGAAAAATTTTCCAAAAATCCCGCTTTACCAAACCAATGACATTGCCATTCAATGTTTAACAGAAAAACGGATGCTCAGTTTTTCCAATACCTCAGAAAACTCATGCGTTCATGAAGACATAAAAATCCTGCCGGGTGGCATGTCTTTTGTTTTGATGCCTCTTTTAACAAATGATAAGGCGATTGGCGTCGTTGGGTTCAGTAATCCAATTTCTAAACAGGAAATACCCCCCGACACCCTTCAACGCTATCAAAGATTCGTAGATACGCTGGCAATGTTTTTTAACAATTCAAGAATATTCGCCGAGTTGGAAATGCTTAAAAGCGGCTTGGAAGATCAGGTGCAAGAAAGAACGGCAGAGCTCAGACAAGCTCATGAAACTATATGGGAAATCAACGAAAACCTTTCGGCAATTATTGAGAATTCAACCGTTGGCATTATCGCAACTGATTCAATTGGCGAAATTAGGGTTTTCAATCGTGCCGCAGCGGAAATTTTGAACACCAGTCTTGGAAAGTTAAAAGGATCAAACATTAAATATTTAATAGAACCGAATCTTTTCAACATTATTTTTCAGCAGGTGTCGGTCGATGAATCTGATTCGAATGTTTTATACAGGAATTTTGAAACTGAGCTTTCACGAGGCAAAGCGGATTTTGTTACCGATAATCCTGTTCCGGTAAGTCTCTCTGCGGTTAGACTCAGAAATCGTGAGCGGAGAGTTTCCGGCTATGTGTTCGTATTCCAGGATATTCGTGAAGTAAGGTTTCTTGAAGCGAAACTGATCCATGCAGAAAAACTGAAAATGATCGGGCAAATGGCAGCTGGAATCTCACATGAACTCAACACACCACTGGCAATGGTCAAAGCCTCGACAGCTGTTATAAAAAGAAATCAGGACCTGAAAAACAATGAAATTGTCAGCAAGCATTTAGGCTTTATAAATGAAGCTGTTGGTCGAGCTTCATCATTTGTTAAGGAGTTTTTGAATCTGGCCAAACCATCTGAAACCTTTTTTCAGAAAGCGGAAATAAAAGATATTATCAACAAGGCTATCGAGCTTTTTCAGCTGAAAATCCGCGTTGATAAAATCGACTTTCAAATTTCATTTGTTGAAGAATTATTACCAACTTATTGCGATGTAAATAAAATGATCCAGGTTTTTATCAACCTTTTTGACAATGCTCGTGATGCGATGAATGGTTCCGGAGAAATCACCATCAGGGCAATTTGCAGAAAGATTACCCCAGATGATATATTGGTGGAAGATCAATTGAAAAGGAGATCCAGCGATCCCCCACGTAGCAAACTGTTAAATTTCAGAAAGTTTCATTTACATGACACTAGTAAGCTTCCGCCGTTATTTGAGCCAGATGCACCAATTATACAAATTGAGGTTTCCGACAATGGTCCAGGTTTGTCACCGACATTACTCGAAAGAGTATGCGAACCTTTTTTCTCAACAAAGTCCGGTAATGGCAGTGGCTTAGGCTTAACCATTTCCCAAGGAATAATCAGAGAACATCATGGCTGTCTGAACTTGATTTCTCAACCTGGAGAAGGTTTAACTGCTATTATAAAACTCCCGACCTATGCGACGATGGCTAATTTTGAAAGGATCACACCATGACTGCCAACGACCGATTCAACGTTCTAATAGCTGACGACGAACCCAGATTTTGTGAAATACTTGAAGATCTGCTCGGACAGGAAGACATTAACCTTTTCAGCGTTCATACTCCCGAGAATGCAATCAACGCGGTATTGAATTACGACATTCACCTGACATTGCTTGACAAGCGGTTTCCAACTGACATTGAAGGAATTCAAACTCTCAGAAGAGTTAAAGAAATTAATCCCGAAACAGAAGTTATAATGATGACTGCTTATCCAGACGTTGAGTCCAACCTCGATGCTGTGGAACTCGGAGCCCACAGCTATCTGCCCAAGACGATGGACTATGAAAAAATGCATTCAGTTCTTAAACAGCTTTTTGAACAGATTAGAAAAAAGAAACAAAATACCAGCCTTCTGTCTGAACTTGAACAAAGAAACAAATGGCTGGAATCAATTTCTGGTACCATAAAAAACTGGAACGAAAAACTGGTAAGACGAATAAAAACGGCTGAAAAAAGCGGCATGATTCAACAAGAAGAAGGGGAAAAAGCTTTGCCTCCCGACAATGTGGAACTATTTGCCTTCGCCTTGATTCATGAGCTGAACAATCATCTACAGATAATCGACCTGATTCTTTCTGAGCTCACTCATGAAAATGAAACCACACATAAAGCACCTCTCGAAGAGTTGCAAAAAGCAATCGGCCAGCTTTCAAACATTGGTGAAAGCTACTCGCAAATCATTTCCGGGCAGGAAAGCAAAGAAATGCAGCCGACCGATCTGGGATTGGTTTTAAGATATGTTTTTCATGCAGCCAGGCGATTTGCTCAACCCAAGAAAGTTTCAGTCAGTAGAAGGATTTCATTGAAAAAAAACAAGGTCATGTGCCAAACAAGGCTCATATCCGATGCATTGTTGAACATAATAAAAAATGCCGTTGAGGCTGCCACGCCTTTTGGAAGCGAGACCACGTCACAGGTTACAATGTATGCAGAAGAAAACGATTCCGAAATCATCATCAAAATAGCAAATACCGGCGCGCCAGTAGATGAAAATATTTTCAAAAATTTGTTTATTGGCATGAGTCAGAAAGATGGCCATATGGGCGTAGGTCTTTGCCTGGCCAACTACGCAATTGAAAAGCATAAAGGCAAGCTTGATATTTTTAGAAAAGACGAATGGAATGTTTTTCAAATCAGTTTTCCCATATCTGAATTGCGAAGGCAGGTATTTTAAAACCGTTTTTTATCCAAGCTAAATTTTTAACTACCTATCGGTCAATCAGGCATTGCGACAAACGATAAACATTGCAAGTCCGGTAAGGCCGGCAATAACTGAAATGGTAAGACTGATCCAGATGTTTATAAGACTTGGAAAAGGATTGATAACAGAAAAGGCTGGATTTTGCGGATCATAATAGATGAGGATGGTGTTGTCGCGAGATATGAGACGACGCAAATCGAGAACATCACTTTCGGTCCGGCATATCGGATCGAAGGTGGAAATCTGTCGAGAACGGTAGTGTTGCCCATCTACTACATAGGTATATTCAAAATTGGGAATCCAATTGTAGATTTCGCGCTTGCCACCAGGAGCGTTCGGGTCATCCCGCAATTTTTCTACAACCTGCTGGAATTCGGCACGAAGCAACTCGGCCTGAACCGTTGGCCATTTAGCCTGGGCGCTGGTCTCCACCCCAAGCATTATCGTGTAGATAATTGCCGCGATGCCCCCCAGAACCAGGAACAGGCCCACATATTTGAATGCTTTTTCAACGGTATACTTTGCCATGCTTGAATCAGGCTACCGCCGGGATTGAAAATAATCAAGCAGATTTCTATTTTTGATATAGCCGGCCGCCATTATTATCATAAATAATAAAGGCCGGCAATTTGTTTACCCGGATGCGGTGTACAGCTTCCATGCCAAATTCTTCAAAATCGATGACTTCTGATTCGAGAATATTTTCTTTTGCAATCAGGGCCGCCGCACCGCCTATGGTTCCGAGATAAAAGCCGCCATGCTTTTGACAGGCTTCGACCACCGATTCTGAACGATTTCCTTTGGCGAGCATAACCATTGAAGCCTGACGAGCCATGAAAAAGTCGACGTATTCATCCATTCTTTGGGCAGTTGTCGGTCCAAAACTGCCAATTGGGTAACCGGTTGGGGTCTTAGCCGGACCGGCATAATAAACCGGGTGTTTCTTAAAGTATTCAGGAATCGGCAGCCCAGATTGAGCCATTTCAAATATTCGGGCGTGAGCCATGTCTCTGGCAACAACCATGGTGCCGCTGAGCAAAACCAGATCTCCGGCGCGAAATTTTTCGAGCTGAGAAATAATCTCCTTCATGGAACGATCTAAATCGATTCTTGGCAATGAATCATTATCAATTAAACATTTATTCAACAAATGCGCCGGATTGCGGTCTAAAACTTCAAGGAAAGCTCCTTCCGAGGTGATTTTGCCGAGAACATTGCGATGCGCCGAGCAGGACACGCCAACCGAGACCGGGCATGAGCCTGCATGGCGCGGTAGCCTTATTACCCGGGCTGCGATAGCCATGTGCGCGCCACCGAACTGTGCCCCCCAGCCGGTTTCAGCCGCAATTTTCAGCACCTGTTCTTCCCAGAACGAATCTCTAAAAGGCTTGCCACTACCATCACCCTGTGTCGGCAAATCATCATAATAGCCGGCGGTTGCGAGCTTCATCGTTTTCAGGTTATTTTCAGGTGAGGTTCCGCCAACAACAACGACAAGAGTATAAGGCGGGCATGCTGCCACACCGAGCGAAAAGATTTTTTCCCGCAGAAATTCAGCAAAAGCTCGATCATTAAGGAGAGTCCGGCTACCCTGATGCAATATCGTTTTGTTCGCCGACCCCCCGCCCTTTGCCATGAAAAGAAAATGATACTCATCGCCGGCAGCGAAATTAATCTCTATTTGCGCCGGAAGATTGTTGCCGGTATTTTTTTCGGTGAACATATCGATCGCGGCAACCTGAGAATAACGCAGGTTATTATTTTTCCAGGCCTGACAAATACCCTCTTCGATCGCCTTTTTATCGCCACCACCGGTAAGAATACCTTCGCCTCGCCAGGCAAAAACTGTTGCTGTCCCCGTGTCCTGACAGAGAGGCAATTTCCCTTCACTGGCAATAATGGCATTTTTAACCAGAGCCTGACAAACATAACGATCATTGGCAGAGGACTTTTCGTCGTCGATTATCGCTGCCAATTCGTCAAGATGATCTGAGCGCAAGAAGAAAGAAACGTCTTGAAATGCTTCGGCAGTGAGAGCCTGCAAAACCGATGGATCGATTTCGACAAAACCTCTGTCGCCAAACTGCTTTGTTCTGACACCCTCTGCAGTTATTTTTCTAAACTTGCGTTCGATCATCTTTCGCTCCTGTCTTCTGATATTTTCTTCCGAAAAGAAACCAATCCTGGCCATGGGCGCAATTATTCATCAAAATAGACCATATCTTCAATCCCAGCGCGGTATTTTTCGCCAACCATTCCAATAAGCATGTATTCTTTCCAGATCGGATCAAAAACAAATTCTTTGTGAAGACGGAAGTTTTCGATCTCGGCGGAAGACTTAACGTGAGTTCGTGTGCCGGTACAATAAATTTCCCAGTCGCCGATACCAATGCAGTCTTTTTTTCTGGTGCCAATAGGCAAATTACGGTCGATGACCGCCTTCACCTTGGCCTCTAGTTCTTTAATGTCTATATTTGGCTTTTCAGGGAATTTGATAACAAAGCCATGCTTTACGTCTGAATGCAAAACTCGTCGTTTGTAGTTATATTCAGTTGCAAGAATATAACTGGTAATATCTTCGGCGGAATGGGCCATTTTACGGTATCTGGTCGTCTTTTCGACAACATTTTTCAGGGAGTTTGGCAAGGGACCAAAAACAGTCGGTCTGGCAACGAGCACTTCATCGCCTATGGCAAACAATATCTGAGCATTGAAACCAAGAGCATCATAGATCAGATCGAAATGTTCAATCACCACCCGACGGCCATTTTCGATGGCAGATTTGACAGCATCGACAATTTCAAATTTTTGCTTAAATGCCAATTCATAACGAATATCAAGATGAAATGTGTGTGGCGCAAAAAAATCATCGGGCTGAAATTCATAGATTGGTGTAGGTTTGACATTGACCCCATCGTCGTCGTTGGTTAACTCGAGTCCAGGGAAAAGACCTTTGATAAGGGTCGACTTTCCTGCTCCCTCAGTGCCAATTATACCAATGAGCAAATCGGATGGGGTTAGATAACGGTTTGCAAGCTGATCAGCCAAGACATACAAACGCGGCCGACCGCGCGGTGCATAATAGACCGAATAAATCAGTGTTTCAAAATGCAGCTGATTATTATAGAGGAATGAACTTTGCGGCATAATCAGAACTCAATCTTTAGAAGTGGCGCATGCTGCTGAGCTCCATAGATATCTGTTTCTCCAGGAGCCCCAGAAGGCATGGGTCGCTTAATCGTTATCTTAACGGCATTGGCTGGAGCAAACCAAATGACACCAATGATGTCGTCAATTTTTATCTGTAACAATTCGGCCATCATTTTTTCATTGATTATCTGACGCTCTTTAAACATCTCGTAGAATTCTGGGTTTTTAAAAATAATATCAAAGGTTAGCTCAAAGGGGCCGGCGTTTTTGGACCTGATAACTTTTGCCGCTTCAAGTATGCTTCTTTTCATAGCGCTTCCTTTCATTTCAACTCGCCATTTTCAAGCTGTTCGAGCCTGACGACGAACAATTTCTCATCATTCATTTCAAGCAAATGGTACAATGAGAATTCAAAAACCTGACCCATCCTGATATCTGAAGGCGAAAATGGAAAAGCAAGATTTCCGGCGGTTGATATTCTTCCTTCGTAACCGTAATGCAACAGGGTTGACCGGGCCACGCTGCAAAGGGTGTCGGCCTGCTCCTGGGTTTTGCACAATGCCTCAATAACGATACATAACTCATGGGCAGTCACCTGCAATTGAGGTTCAAGACTTCCCATTACCCCATTTTTACCATAAACATGAAAAAACAGGTGTTGGGAACGGTCATCACCGGGTGACATTTCACTCAGCTGCTGTTGAACTTCACCGAGAATACGATCGATGTCGGCAATCATTATCGGATCACGGGTTCCGGCAATGCTTATGCTACGATAACCAATCGGGCGGGCCCCCTCGAGTTTTACGGCATATTTTTCGCTGGCCACGAAGCGGCTACCCTTGACTTCGACTCGCCCATCACCAAGATCGGTGAATGAACATTTTTCCAAATCGATCATTCCGCCCGGCCCGGGTAAGTGGTAGGGATCGGACTTCTCATAAAGCGTATGAGCGGCGGCCGATTCACAGGTAAATCTGCGCTTTGGGCTCAAAGCCTCGAGAATGAAGGAATCATGAGTCAGAATTCCCAGGGCACAGTCGGCACCAGAACCGGGTGTTGCTGCAATTGCCGCGCATTCGAGAATTTTTCCCATATGCAGAGCCAAGCCTGGGTCATATCCTTTCATAATTGGCAAGGCCGCGAACACCGCCGGATCATAGCATCTTCCAGCGAGTATTACCTGACAACCTGATTCAAGAGCTTCGACGATTGGTTCAATTCCTATTTGCGCAACAAGATAGGTGGTTTCATCGATCTGCGCTTCAGTTAAATCATGAACACAGGTTAAGGGACTTATTCGTCCCTGCTTCAGTGCAGCCTTAACCGTATTTTTATCGATATCGGAAGGAATTATGCCCATTTTGAAGCTAAGCTTCTCTTCGTTAGCGATTTCTAGAACAATCTGCCGACACCATTCAAGATGAACCGAAGCCCCTGATCCTCCTGCGGTGCCAACCACAACCGGGATGCTGGCCGCAACGCCGGCTTTGATCATATAGCGTAGATCACGTTTTACAAACGCCCTGTCGGTAAAAGCTTTTCCTGCGCCAAGATAATAAGGCCCCGGGTCGGTAGAACCTGCATCAACGGCAATCAAGTCAGGTTTTCTCTCAATTCCTTTTTTAAATGAGCTTTCAGGAAAACCATAACCGAGAATCGCGGTGGGTGACAAAACTCTGAATTCTTCTTTGGTGCCCATCAATTTTCTCCTCTTAAACGCAAAACGGCCAGAACCCGTTCCATCTCGTTATTAACGATAGTGTAACCTTCATCAAAGCCCATGCCGGGCTTGGCCAGCATTCTTTCGGCCTGGGCGGCAACCGCCAGATGCACGCACATTCTTGCTGAAACATCGGTTTCATTGCAGGTTCCGCCCTGATAGGCCTCGACACCAGTCTTCTTACAATAGAGAACGCTTTCGACAATGTTTTGAATTCCGCCAAGATCTGGTGTTTTTATCTGCACCATATCGCAGGCCCGGGCATCGCAGAAATCACGCACATCTTCGTAGGTATTACACCACTCATCTGCGACAATCTTTACATTCGATCCTATTTTGCGAAGCTGTTGCGTAATCAGGCCGAGTTTTTCAATCTGCAGCTGCTTTTCTTCCATGTCAACCGGGCCCTCGATATAAAGAGGCAATCCTCCGGCATGCTTTTCAAGAGAAGCAAGGTAATCAACGATTCTATCGATGTCGTAGTCAAAAATGGGGCCGATATTGCCATATACGTCTATGTGCAGACTGGGTCGATACTCTTCGCTGGAACGCAATTTAACAATTCGCGCAACCAGCCATTCAATGTATTCACGAAGTTTTCCGCCATCACGACCAAGCTTGCTTTCAATATTGTTTATCAAGCCGTGTGGAAGAACCTCCACTCCCTTGATGATCATTTTGTCGACATTTTCATAGCGGTTATCACCGGTCTGGCCAAAAATCGGAATTCGCTCGGCAATAACCGGCAAACCGTATTCCCGACACACAACTTCACATGGCATGAGATGATTCGCTCTGGCAACTGCATCGAGCAACGCCTGAGTAAGGCCATAGCGAATTGCCGAATGCAGCTTTTTACCTTCTACTTCAAGATTGGCAAAGCGATCAGCCATTTCCCTGAATGCAGATAGTTCCAGACCTTCAAGCAAAGGCTTCAAATTCTTATTCAAAAAAGGAACATAATCTTCAGCCAAAAACAGGGGATCACGGCCGCCGGCGCCGGAATATTGGACGGCAGCACAATCCCCAACAGCGATTTGTCCGTCTTCAAGCAATAAAACCACGGAAATACTTTGTCCCGCTTCCCTGATCCGGCTGAATTTCGGTGTTACCGGTTCGCCAAGATAAACGAATCCATCTTGCGCGGCTCCCTTTTTGATTGCCCTCTGATCATCGAAAAAAAAGGCCGAATTACCCGGGGCGAAAGTTGCTTTGCTTATCTTCATCTTGGTCTACCTACCAGCCTTCCTTTGCTAATCGCATAAATATCGTCGGTCACCATCTGGAAACATACCTGGCGCCCTTCGGCGCTGGCACGCTCTTCGAGCTTGCCGCGGTGGTATGCCATGATTTCATCATCAAGAGCGAGATTGCCTTTATTAAATACTCTTATGTAACCCTGATTATCGCGCATTGGCAGAATCTTGCCATGATTTTGAATCGAGGGCGCGAAAGGCACATCCATTGCGCCGGCAGCGAATGCGGCAATAATTCCCGCTTCAACATCGCCGTTACCGAGTCGATAAACAGCCTCCATTATGCAGCGCACTTCTTTCTCGATCTGCTCAATTTCGACCTGATGTTCTTTACCAATCGGGAAAACATGGTCGCGCAGCATGTTAACAGCCTGACGCGTGCATTTGAGCCCCTGCGCGTTAGCTTCTTTGGTCGGAATGCCCATTGCCTCGTGGGGCGACTTGACGATAACCTTGTCGGCGCCGGCAAGAACAGCGACTGAAGCGCCCCAGCTGATAACAGAAAAAGCCTTGGCCTCATCTTCAGGGAACCCGCCCATCCACTGATGGAAAACTGTGGTAAGTTCGTAGTCAGTAAAACCTTCGCGGACGAAGAATTCATGAGCCAGACTTTTAAGAGACTTGAGAGCAGCAATATCCTGAAACAGATTTCCGCCCTGGCCATAACCGAGAGTAAGCGATTTTACTCCCTGGCGCAGCGCCAGAATACCTTCGATAATAGCAACAACATGACTGACAAACGGCGGCACCAGGGTTCCGGTCAAGGGTCCGAACGGCTCACGGTTAATGTGAATGCCGTTCTCCTCATATATGCCGACGAGTCGGTCGACATATTTCCAATCTTCAATTGATTGTTTGAGTGACACTTTTTTGGCATAAGGAATATTGTAGGAAATCCCCCCACCCTCGTAACTGGTAAAGCCGCCGGCCAGGGTTATTTCTGCCAACAGCCTGGCGTCAGGGGTTCCATGGCGCACCTGAATCGGAGATTTTACCGCTTCAGTCACCTGTCGACAACCGGCGAGCCCATGATTCACTGCCGGAAAGCCATTAAGCAAAGAAGTTCTCGCCTGCAACGATTTTTCTATGCCAACTGCCGCTTCCTGATAGCGGTTTTGCCGGGTATAGGCGTCAATGGTGGTTGGCAACAAGTCGGCACCGCCTTCGTTTTCAAGATACTGCAAAAGGCTGATGTGATCCTGTATCAGCGCTACTCCGGCGCGGGGTTGCAGCAGGGTCAGGTTGCTTTCTGATGCTTTGCGCATGGCAATGGCAAAGTTTTTTTCCTCGGGAATCTGCTTTTGATAGGCTATGCCGTCTTCAAGGCCGAGATCTTTGCCGGTTGGCCAGCTTTGCAGAACTTCCTGACGAATAGCGGCGAAGTCTTTCTGATTAAGCATGTATGAATTCACGACGACTGGGCTCCTTGAGTATAGTTTGAAGTGCAGCTGCCGCCAAGTGAATTGAATTCATATCCTTTATCCATTTCAATTCTGCGTGCAACCACCTGCTCTTTTAAGACTGAAACAGCGATATGGGCTGCCTGCCGGGGAAATTGCCCTGCCAGATTACCCAAAAGCGGCCAGAGATATTCAGCATCGACGAAATAAGCATACTTTTCAGGGATCAATGAATTTCGCCGTGCATCTACCTGGCCAGCGGTCGAGAAAGAGAAAGAATTTTTATTATCGGTTTGAGCAGCAAGATAGCCGCCACTTCCGATGATTTTATCGATTTTGCGCAGGTCTTTTCCATGCTGGGCCTGAATGGGTCCTGAGGTAGTAAAAACCTCTTCAACAAAACCGGCATGACGAACCAGAGCATTATTGATACAGGCTCTGGCTAAAAGATTATCAAAAAGTGCTTCGCGCCCCTGAATTTCTTCGGGCAGATAGCTGTGATTCTGCTCAAGCTTGCCGACATAATCACGCATCTGATCAAGAGTTGCGCCAGAGCTTTTCAATTCGGCTTCGAACCAGGTTTCGGCGAGCTCGAAAACTGAAGCTGCACTCACCCGCATCCCAAGATCACCCTCAACGGTTCTTTTCAGACGCGGTTCGACAATGCCTTTAAGAAAGTTTCCCGAATCGGGGTGAAACGCTTCGGTATAGGAATAAAAATCTGTTGTCGCTCCGCCCATATCTATGGCGGCAATATTCTGCCAACCCTGACAATATTTGCCCACAGCTTCAACCAGATTTAAAACGGCAAGCGGAGTTGGGACCGGCGCGAGTTTGAACTGCCGCACCAATTGGTCCAGACCTTTTCCGGACACTATTCGGTCAAGGAAGATCTCGCGAATAGCACTGCGGGTCGGCTCAAGATTGAGGCGACCAAAATCGGGCATGAGGTTCTCACATAGAACGAGTTCTTTTTTGGCCAGCAACTCAGAAATATCATCGACAGCCTGGCAGTTGCCGGCGTATACGATCACCCCATCAAAAGAAGATGCTGCCAGGGCCCGGGCATTTTCTTTTACATAGCGTTCGTTGCCGCCATCGGTGCCACCACAAAGCAGAATTATGTCTGGCTGAATGCGTTCGATTTCATTAATGTATGAAGAAATAAGGCGATATGGGAAAGCGCCGCAAATTCGCGCACCGGCAGAGAACGCAGCGAGACGGGCAATATGCAGCGACATTTCCGGAACCAGGCCAACCACAGCGACCTTTAAACCACCTTTTGCCGACGAAGAAAGAAAAACTCCCGGCCTTTTTGCATCGGTTTTCGACCAGTCTAATTTCGGGTCAAGCTGACTGAGAACGGAAAAAAAGCCATCGGGCAGAAAGTCACTGCTCGTTGGCACAACCGACCGCTTTATCACTTCAAAGCGGTCGTTGTGGACAACAAACCGGGCGGCTTTGGTCCAGGTCGAGCCAATGTCGACGCTGATGATCTCGTCTTCAATCATTATCTTTCCTTGCCTCAAGGTCATTAATCAGCAACTTAACCACATTTTCCAGTTCGCAGTCTGGAGCAAAGACCCGGTCATAACCCATTTGCAAAAACTTGGCTTCAACCTTTTCCTGGGGCGTTTTACCAACCACAAGATTTCCGCCGACATAAAGCAGAATATTGTCGAGGCCTTTTTCAATACATTTTTCACGCAACCCGGCACAATCAATCTCGCCATGGCCATAGAGCGATGAAACCAGAATTGCTTTGGCATCGGTCTCTATGGCGGCACTGATAAATTCTTCCTGGCTCACCATTACCCCCAGGTTGGTCACTTTAAAACCGGCCTCGGTGAAGAAAGCTTCAAGAATTTTATTGCCGACGGAATGACAGTCAAAACCAATTACTCCGAGAACGATATTTTTCATAACTAATTCCTTGATTGATTTACCAGGCCTTTAATCAGGTCTTCGAGATGCAGAAGTGAACCGCGCTCAATTTCGTAGGCAAAATCGAGCAGTACTCCGCCACGCTGACGAAAACCGCTGACCACAGAAAGAATTGAGGAAGAAAGTTTAGCCGCAAAACCTGGCGGCACCACCAGCGTATTTTTTTCTGCAACAAATTCAGCCAGCTCTTGTGGCGAGGCTTCTGAGAGGTCCAGGCCCGACACCGGTGCAATTACTCCAGACTTTTTCAACCAGACCTGAATTATTTCAAAAAAACGTTTGCTTTGATAAAGAGCGCCAATTTTATGAGTCGAGGGAATCCTTGCCATTGCCACCAGTGTTGCCGAAGAAGGCGAAACCACTACCGGCACGCATTTTTCCGTCAGCTCCGGAACGAGCTTACGCAATTGCTCAATGTGATTGCTGGTGGTTATGATCAGGTCGAAGGGCGAGAGCACCATTTGTGGCTCTGACTCGGCTTCAAGATCTGCAAAAAGTATCCGGGCCAGCGACATGCGCGTCAGCATGGCCATCTGCTGGTGGTATATTCCCAGGGCTTCCGGGTTGCAGTCTACTGCGGCAATACGAAAGTTTGCCATTTCTTCTTCGCGCTGAGCCAGACAGAGGCTGAAGAGATCGGCTATTTCGCGATAACTGAGATCAAGCGCTTCAAGTTCACCAATAGCAGCCATTATTTTGCCTTGAGCCTGAAACATTCGGCTCTGACTTTCTTTGCCAGGCAGGTTACCACCAACAACAATTGAACCACGCCCTCGCGTCGCAACAATCATTTTTTGTTGCGCCAACATGTCGTAAGCCTTTTTCACAGTGCCGCGTGCGACATTAAGCCTTTGCGCCAGCTCGCGCTCGG
>CAZTHA010000025.1:0-22222 GCA_964613435.1 uncultured bacterium | reverse complement strand
CAATGCGCTGAAAGAGGCTCTGCCCAACGCTCAAACCTATATCGCCAAAGATTCACGTCATGTTCAGGCCCACAAGGTTCACCCTGAAGAGTTCGAGAAAATTTTCCTTATTTTTCTCAGAGAAGCCAATATTTTAAAAAAATAATTAAATTGATAAAAGCTTGAAAGCAATAATGTACAAAATTATTGCACCAACGATCTCGACTTTTTTACCGAAGCGTACTGAAAGTTTCCGCCCAAGGCAAATACCGACGTAGGTCATCAGAGCGGCAGTGATACCGATTATGATTGCTGGTTTCAAGAGAGTCATTCTGGCCACGCCCATGCCAAACCCGACACCAAGGGCATCGATACTCGTAGCAAGCGAAAGACCAACCAGCGATAGTCCTCGGGTAGGGTCTTTTGTTCTTTCGACTTCGTCCAAAGAATCATCAGTGCCATCGGCGTAATCCGCTTCCTCCTCAAAGCTTTCCTTGAGCATTTTTGAAGCGATGACGAACATCAGCAGAAATGCGACCCAGTGATCATAATCCTTGATGCTTTCAACGAGCGAAGTGCCGATATTCCAGCCAATTATCGGCATCAGAAACTGAAAAAGCCCAAAATGGAACCAAAGCCTGAAAGAAGCCAGGCGGCAAGGTTTTTTTGTTCCAACCGCCAAGCCAACGGCAAAAGCATCGCATCCGAGCGCAAATGCTACTCCGATACTGAAGATTAACTCACTTAGCGTCATGGCAATTCCGCATCTTTTTGTGTTATATTAAGCTTGAATAGTAGCATAAAATTCTGGCGATTGCCATAAAGCATGGTGCCACACGACATTCTGCAGGAGAAACCATGAAAAATCCATTACTCGAAAAATGGGAAGAAAAGCTTCAGGACATTTTCGATGAAATAGACCACATCCTTGAAGAAAAGTATGGCGAGCTTTACCCCCTCCGTCCCAATCGGCCCAAGCACAAGCAGGGCGTAACTCCCGATGCAGACGGGCTTTTCGATCTTGGGGTTTCTTTTTCCGCCGGCCTGGGATCGAAATTAGGGCCGGGCTACGTATTCAGGGTCAAACTGGCAACACTGCAACGCATACCAGAAGACCTTCAGGAAAGTATTGAAGACGAGGTAGTAGGTTTGCTCGAGCAGCAACTCCCCAAATCGTTTCCGGGCAAAGAGCTTAAAGTTGCCCGCGATGGAAAAGTTTACAAAATTTTTGGCAATCTTGATTTAAACTGAAATCATCAAGATTTTCCCGTCAAAACCACCAAAGAATTTGCAATTAAAAAAACCGCTTTATCAAATTCCGAATTTTTATACATTATTTGCTTTAGTATCTTGCCACAATCATCTTTAAGAGAAATGTGAACTTAAAACGACCATGAATCAAGATTCCTCTGACACTAAGAGAATCAAGTGTCCGTTTTGTGCCGAGCTGATTTTGCCGGATGCAAAGATCTGCCGATTCTGCAGGTCAGATTTGCAAAAAACCGCTGCCGAGCAAGTCAAGCCGGCCACGCCACCAAGCCTGGGCAGAGCGATGATCCTGAATCTTGTCTGTCCAGGCCTTGGCGCCTGGCGACTTGGCTACCAGCTTCGCGGCGCCATAATATTTTTGCTGGTCATGGGTCTTTTGCTCGTATATATCAATGAAGTGATTCCTGTCATAAATAAAGCCGTCAATACGGCCATCAGAACCGGAAACATGCATAAATTGAATGCTCTAACCAAGGAACTCGAGCACAATCGTTGGCTCGACTGGACCATGTATATTTACATCTATTCTTTCATCGAGTTGTATTTCCTGGTAGAGAAAAACAAAAAAACACAAGCAGCTGAAAACGATGCAAAAGAAAAATAAGCTCCATCAAAAACAACAGCGGGTAATTCTGCCAATCATTCTCTGGCTGATACCTTTGCTGGCCCTGAATTTCGGCTTTGTGTTTCTCGCTGAAATCGATTTGCACTGGCGTGAAATCGAGCAATCTGATTTTGCCAACCAGGAAGTTGAGGGTGTTGCGGCAGCTTCAGATTTTTCTTACCAGTTTTCCAATATCTGCGGCAGCTTTGGTCAGTCGATAAAGGCGGGGCTAGAAGCTGAGTTTCCCGAAAAAGGCCTCGAGAGCTATCTACAAAGTCGAGCCAGAAAGATTTTCCGAAAGCCATTTCCCGAAAAAGATATTTTTGTTTTTCAAATACCCGAAAATGGCGAAATGTCGAAAATTTTACTGCATGACGGCAGTCCAATCATGAGTAAAAGAGCATTTATCAGGATATTTGAATATCTGGTCGCCCTAAATCACCTTGATCCAATACCTGATTACGTTCGCCGCCAGAACGAGAAACTTTTAACCAACCTGCTTGGTGGGGAATCACGCGGATCTTACATGGCAATTTCACAAAAAGCGGTAACTTCATATGCGATTTATAATAACGGCCCACACTGGTTTTATTGGGATTACTTCAAAATTAAAGGCAAAGGCACATTTGGCTATATAATTCTTTCAAAATGTACAGACCAGAATCGCTTCGATGGCATGCTGCTTTCATTGCGCAATTTTCGCGATCGGCGCATTGGCCTGGCAGCTTTCATACCACTCTTCAAGGGTTACGGCAGCTCAGTTTTAACTGCCCCGCTCCATAAATCCCGGCTGTTTAAAACATGGGCCAGAGAAAAAATTCCATCTGTTGAAAACAATCTCAAGCACTGGTTGGCAAGCGGAACTCCCCCAGTAGCAGACTTAGGCAACTTTCGGGTATTTTCATATCTGGGCAAAGGTAATACCCATCTGACGACCATATTATTACCGAAATTGAAAGAAATGAAGATTCCACCATGGCTCAGATTTCTGAATCTTCTGGTGATATCAGTGATTATTGTTCTGCTCCTGAGAGGTTTTTTGCAGAATCACTGGCCAAAAATAAAGCTTAAGCTTCGCTTTCAAATAACTTTTCTTCTCGCAGCGACTTTGCCGTTGAGCCTGTTATTCATAGCATCTTCGGGCTATATAAGCCAATATCGACGCTCGATCAATTTTCAAACAGCCTCGAACCTTCTGATGAGCCTCAAGCTTTTTGATTCAAGAAAGGCTCAAATTGAAGAAGAATACATTTCTGCATTCAAAAATCTAATTGCAAACCCTGAATTTAAAAAAGCCCTAAAAACGGGTGGCTCAAAAAGTTTAGAAGCAGAAAAAATCCTCCAAGAGAATTTTCAGAAGCGAAAAACCTCACTCCCGCTCATGTGCTACGCCATTCTCGATGAAAAAGCCGAAGGAATAAAGGAAACGCCACGTCAAGACAAGGAGCAGATGAATCTATTCATCGATTCTTTCAGTTACCCCATCGTCAACTTCCTTTGTCGGCAAATAAACAAATCCCAGCCCGAGAACCCGGTTGAAGAATATGATCCGCCCGGGGTCCACAAAATGGCGGCTGAGGCCTATCAATCGGTAGCATCGCTGGATCTGATTGAAGAGATCGGTCGACGGCGATCCTACCCGATTAACAGAACACGCACCGAAGGCATGGCCACTCAAATGCATGACTACATAGAGTTCGACGGTGTTGAACGTTATGCGGTGCTTGTCGCCTGGGAAGGCTCAGATCTCGATAACCAGACACTCAAACAGACAAAGGATTTTTTAGCTCTCAACCGTCGAGACTTTTCATTTATACGCTTCAGAACCTCGGCCAGCGGAATTGAGCCTGATCCACTACCAGACCGACACGTGGATTTCGCTACGGTAACTGCGGCTAAAAAACTCGCTGAGGCAGCCAATTTCAAGGGCAGTTATGCCAGTATCCAAACAAAAAACGCTACCCTGGTAGCTTACCCCTCGGAAAAATATGCGAACTCGATAATCGTTGGCATAAGTAACAATTCGGATCTTCAGGCCAGGATTTTTTATCGGGTGCTAATTTTGTCTTGCATTCTTGCTCTAGCAATAATTGTTGTTGTTCTTGTCGCTTATTTATGCGCCAAAGTCACTCTTGAACCTATCACCAATTTAAAAATTTCATTGGATCATATTTCATCCGGCGATCTGGATGTTGATATCAAAGTAGATAGTAACGACGAACTTGGAATCCTGGCTACGGAGTTCTCTTCAATGGCCAAAGGCCTTCGCGAAAGAAATCGTCTGGCCTCACTGCTTTCTGATCAGGCGATAGAAGCTCTTTCGAAAAACCAGGCTATGGATGGCATTCTTTCAGGAGAATCATTTTCCGGCGTCGCCCTGGTATCCGATATCAGAAATTTTACCGGAATGTGTGAAGAATACCCGGCAGACCAGATCACCGAGCTTTTGAACGAGCATTTTGCCCGTATGGCGGCCATAATCTCAAAATCAGGTGGTCGCATCTACAAATTTATTGGTGATGCCATCGAGGCTGTTTTTCCTGAAGACTCATCATTTGAAGAAAAGCCGGAATCAAGAGCGTTCAAAGCGGCTGCAGCAATGAATATAGAACAACTAAAAATCAACCGCCAACGGCTCAAGAACAAAAAATTCAGCTATAGTTCAGGAATTGGCCTGGCATGGGGAAAGTTTTATTCAGGGGGCACCGGCAGTCTGGAGACCCGTCTTGATTATGCGGTTTTGGGCGATGCATTAAAACGTGCAGCTGAACTTGAAAGCTGCTCGAAAAAGAACCCTGCTTTTCCAGTCGTTGTCGACAAAAAGATCGCAGATTCATTAAAAGGTGATGGAATTTTTCTGGCACAGCTTGACGACATCGAGTCTTATACAATTCTTGAGATTTCCAATCTTCAAACTCAGGATATTCTTCAGGAAGAATATTCTCAGGAAGAGAATAAAGATGATCTTCCAAGTATTACCATCGAATCCTCAGATAAAGTTTTCAACCAGTCTCTTTTTACTGCCTTAGGAGTTCTACTGATTGCCATGATTCTAGCCGGAGTCTTTTTTGGCCTGAGTTTTCGCAATCATAACCTTGAAGAGATAGAACGAGTAAATATTTCCCAGGTTAATCTGAGACTTATTGAACAAATGAAAGGCAGGAATGCAGCAAAAACAGGTTTTGAAAATCTTTGCTATAAATCTGTCGGTGAAATTGAGAAGCAGTTGGCTTTTAATCGCAGCGAAAATGAACTTTCTGATTTAAAAGGGTTGGTTGAGAGTCAGCTTTCGAAATTAGCCAGTGAAAGCCTCAAGATTGAGAGGGTCGCCGCTTTTAATTTCGTCGAAAAGACACCAATGACATCGCCCGAACAATCGGTTAAAAAAGTTATCAACTCTGGCTGGAGTGAAGATCAAACCGAGATTTTGCAGAAGTTCGCCTTTTTCAAGAATTCCGTCGACCACGATTTACAAATGCTTGAATTGCACGATATTCTGGAAAAGGAAATTCCGAAGGTATTTGGCGAAGCCATTGAACTGAGCTATCTGTACATTGAAAAATTTGCCACTGCATTCCCCGCCATAATAGACGGAAAAGAAGAATTTGTTTTCGTGAATTACCTTTTTGCCCGGCATCCGTCAGTTCTTACACGAGATCTTTCGGCCAAACCATCGTCATTGAGTAGCCCTGGCCAGTCTGAAATTGATTTCAGAATCGTCGGAATGATTTTCTTCACCATCGCCGAAAACTCGAAAAATTTAGACACTCAGCTGTTCCTCAACAGTTATGCAGAAAAAAACATTTCTCTCGCTCTTCAAAACGAAACAACCGGTAGCTACACCTTTTCACTAAATTTTCCTGAAAAATTCAAAGCTGATTTTGTTAGTGGAAATTATGCCAGGATTCAAGAGCAGGCAGTCGTCACCCAAGATCTCATTTTTCATAATAACGATCATTACAACCTTGCCGTTCTTTCTGAATATGGCAGCAGCTGTGTTCCAAACAGCGTTGGTCTGGCCCTGCTTATCCCAACCGGCCTCTTTTTGCTATGGCTTCTATTCAGATTGGCAAGTGGAAGCACCTTCATCAACTATTCTCTGCCAATGAAACTTTGGGCGGCTTTCTTTGTCTGCGCTCTTATTCCTGTAACCACGATGTTTTTTGTTGTCGACCTGTTTTCAATCGAAAACTTCAATTCGAAGGTTTCCCAGGAGAAGGCTGACCTGCAAAGATTTCTCGATTTGTTTGAGCACCGCCAGACTTTTTCCGAACCTCTAGCCTGGAAAACCATTAAAAATTTTTCCTATTCTCAGGAACTTAGAGATGCTATCGAAGAAGTAGACCGACAAGACCCGGCCAGGCGAGATTTTGCCCCCCTTGAAAAGATTTTTAGCGATTTCAGTGACCGAATAGATGAACTAAAAAAGACGGTGGCCAACTTCGACCCCCGTGATGCGGTAATTGTCAGCAAAACCGGTTGGGATTTCGCCAACCACGGCAACAGACTTAAACATCTGAATTCTCAACTTGAAGCAATTAAAGTTGAAGAAGAAAAAAATAATGCCGAACCGAAAAAAGAAAACCAGTTTTCTTATGTACTGATAAAGGTGGGCAAAAACCTGATTTCACGCATGCGCAAAGAAGCCCAGAACCAAAATGTCGATGCTGCCAAGCTTGAAGCCGAAATTGCGGTAAAAAAAGGACTGCAGGTTGTCAGCTCGATGTTTGGCGAAAACGTGGGAATTAAAGTTGCCAACGGTGTTGGACTCCCGGTAAAAATGGAAATCATCGATTCGGTTGCCGGCTTGATTATTCACCCGGTCGAACAAATTTTAATGCCTGATTACATAGTTATTTGGATGATTTTGTTTCATAACACCGGATATTTATCGCAAATCGCCAGCCTATTCTCGGGAGACAGGGCTATTTTCTCAATTTCCTCGGGTTCCTATGGCTACGCAGCTTCACCATTTAAACATCTGGTTGATTTTGGTTTGATAAAGCTTTCATCATGGGTTGTTTCCTCAAACCGGCCAATATCAATTTTTAAAGAAATCAACAATCAGGAATTCATGATCGAATCGCGACGGGGAATTCAGCAGCCCAGCATGATTTTAACCGGAGTCAAACCGATTAAGCCCATAAGAAATTCAGTGCAAAAGACCAAATATGGCTTTTTGCAACTGCTGCTACTTTCCATGCTTCTGATCGCACTGATGGCAAAAAATGTTTCCGCCGAAATAATTGAACCGATTCAACTTCTAACGCAAGGGATGAAGGAGATCAGTAAAGAAAACTTTTCTTACCGCATCGACATCAGTCGTGGCGACGAACTCGGCGACCTTTGCGATTCTTTTGACCACATGGCTAGAGGTCTTGAAGAGAAATTACTCATTGGCAAAATGCTCTCAAAAACAGCAATGGATTCTACACTTCAGGAAACCAGCAGCAAAAAAGAAGAATTGGTGGTTTTCTACATCGGTAGCCCCGGCTTTTCTTCATGGCTAGGTCTTTCCAGTCCGTCAGAGCTTTTCTCTGACCTGCAAAAACAGGTTTCAGAAATTGCCCGAATAATTCTGGCCGAAGGCGGTGAAATCGACAAAATCATCGGTGAAAAAATCCTGGCAATTTTCAAAGGTGACCCGCTTCAAGCTTCTATTTCTGCCTGTCGGGTTGGTTTAAGAATTCTGCAGGAGGAACAAAAGGGTGAATTACCTTTTCCCGTCGCTGGAGGGATCAATAAAGGCCTTGTCATTTCGGGAATTCTGGGCGTAGGCAACAAAAAAGATTTCACGATTATTGGCGACACAGTCAATGTCGCGGCCAGAATCGAAGCCCTTGCCGAAACGATGCGTTATCATCGCGTTCTAGTGTCGGAAGAGATATTCAAAGCTGTAGAGAAATCTGTTCCAGCACGCGAGTATGGTAAAGTTGAGCTTAAAGGTAAGTCAGCCGCTGTCAGAGTTTTTCAACTTGAAGCATAAGCAGATTGACCGCAGTGAGTTTCTTAATTATTCTTGATTCAACAAGAATATGATTCAAAAATTCCGCCATAGCTTTTTTCTCCTATTGTTCCTTACTCCATTACTGGCATTCAATGCCAGCTATCTTTTTGTCAGCGAATTGTATTTTCCCTGGCAGAGGCTGGAGCAACAAAGGTTCGCCGAAGAGAAACTCGGAGAAATAGCTTCTTCGCTACAGTTCAATCAACACATGTCCAGAGCCGGCGAAGCCTTCAAAGAAAAAATCGACAGCAGCCTAACCGGGATGAGTGAGGAACAATTCAAGAAACTGCCATGGGCAAAGATTTTTAAAAGCTGTCTTCCTGAAAGCTTTCCAAAGCATGAACTTTTCCTGTTTTACCAATCTGGCGAGGCAAAAGATTGCCAGCTCATCTTTCACAACCAAAGCCGCCTTTTTGGACGCAGGCCGATGGAAATTGCCTTCTCATCTCTAATCGATCAACTACAGGATCGAAACGCAAGAGATTATGGAAAAAAAACGAATGAAAATCTGCTAAAAAATTTGTTTGGCAGCGGTTCTGAGCCAGACATTCTCGCCCAGAAGCATCGAAGCATCGTAACTCCGGTTATTTTCAGGAAGATTCCGTCTTTTCTGCTATGGGACTACAGTACTGACCTTGACGGACAAATTGCCGGCTACTTTCTCATCGTTAAAAGAAATCAGGATCTCGAAAGCGCAGCATTGAAAATGGCGGCAAAAACCGGCGGACTTGGTCGCGAGATTCCAGGTGGTTTCATTAAGTTGTTCGAAAGTGGGGTCGATGATTGCTTTTTTCCAAAAAGGCTCAAAGAATATGAACCGTTGATGCAATGGCGAAAAACCATCGGCCTGGCCAATGAAGAAAATCTGAAAACCTGGGAAAAAAACGGTTTTCCTTGGCAAATGGATCTTGGCGAATACAGCCTGTTTACCCGGATAATTCCCGAAGAAAAGCACCTTCTGTTCATACTTCAACCGACCCTGGCAAAATTCTATTTTAAAAAACCATTGTTTCTTCTGAACCTTTTCTTGATCGGGCTTTTTATTCTGACATTTGTCAAGGGACTGATATTAAATCAATGGCCAGGGAACTCGATCAAGTCGAGGTTCATCATTGTTTTTGCACTGGCAGGAACATTGCCAATCATGCTTTTTATCGTTACCTCAAGCGCATACATTTTTGATCGAATGAAGGCCGATGATAGGATGCTTGAAGATCTTCTCGAATCGAGCCTGCTTGATTTCGATGCCGGCAAGGAACAAATTGAAACCGATTATCGAGAGGCTTTTCGCCAGTGTATGCAGGATGAGGCAATTATTTCAGAGCTTGGCGACAACGGTCTGAGCCGCCGAGAATTGCTGACCAAAATGGTTCGCGCCAAATTTTGCAATGATGCAGGTAAATTGCCTCTGGCAGGAATTGCCCTCATAAATCTTGAGGGAGAGTTCGCCATAAAAGAGTTTCCGGGAATTCCTCTTAAGGACTTGAAGCCACTGGTTGGCTTCTACGGCCACAACATCGCCCTGAACCTTCGCAAAAAAATGGAAACCGATTTTCCGGATTTTGCGATGCCCGAGTTCAAAGAAGACGAAAAAAACGTTGCCGCTCATCAGGCTTATGGACGCGAAGGCAACTCGATGGAATACGAACTGGAACGATTTCGTGGCAGAATTTTCCGAACCAAATTCGGTCGCGGTAAAATCGGCACAGTTCATGATTTCTTTCTCATCGATGGGAAACCAAAATTTGCCATTTTCGTTTGCTGGCTATATTCAGAAGTCGATGACACCATTCTTACACGCAGTATGAATATGCTTGCCCTGAAGAACCCACAGGTTAAGGTTTTAGGTTTCAAGGACAGTGCCGAGGGGTTGAAATATGCATTTCAACCAGACCGAAGTATTAGCCCTGAATTGATAAAGGTTTTCAAAAGGGTGGCAAAAGCTTCCTTGAGCCAAAAGACTGATTTTACCAGAACTTTTACCGATAATATGTCAATCTTGGGCTACTCATCGCGGCATTTTTTCGGAACCGTACTGATTGCCGGCATCGACCATTTTGACAACAATCAGAAACACACCTGGAGATTGTTTTTTTGCCTTGTTATAGGTTTGATCAGCCTGTTGATTATTTTTATCAGTGGCTACATTACCTATCTGAGAATTGCCAGTCCTCTGGAAAGAATCAAAACAACCATGGGCGGCGTTGAAGTCGGCGAGTTCTCTTTCAGAGCTGACACTGACCGAGATGATGAAATCGGCATTTTGAATCGGGAATTCAAAGAAATGCTGATCGGGTTGAAGCAAAGGCAAAGACTGGCATCGATTCTTTCAGACCACGCTGTTGAGGCTATTTCGTCAGAAGAAGGAACCCTAAAAGAGGCTGAAAATAATGGGGTAGTCCTGATTTCGGACATCAGAAATTTTACCACCCTCGGCGAACAGTATCCCCCTTCAGTTCTAACCGAAATGCTCAATCTTCACTTTGCAGAAATGGCCGGAATCATTGCCATGCATGGCGGGAGAATTTATAAATTCATTGGTGATGCAATAGAAGCGGTATTTATCGATGAAAAAGACCAGCCGACTCCTCCGGAAATACGTTCACTCAAAGCATCAGTTTCTATGCTTGAACGTTTGAAATATATCAATGAAAAACGCAAGCTTTCGGGGCAATTCAGTTATAAAATTGGTATCGGCCTGGCTTCCGGCCTGATCATTTCCGGTCAGACCGGCTCAGCTGACACCAGGCTCGAATATGCCATGCTGGGTCGACCATTCAAGCTTGCCGAAGCTTTTGAAGCCTTCACGAAAAAGGTTCCCGAAGTTCCCCTGGTAATTGATCAGACAATCGCCAGACATGCCTCTGACCTGGAATTGCCGTTAATTGAACATCAGCTAAATGGTTCGATCGTTTTTTCATTTTCTCATGCCGCCAGCGAAAAGTTATTGGCAACGATACCCAAAAATCAGGAACCTCAATACGAAGAAAAGCAGTTAACTCATTCAGACAGCGAAACGGCCAAAGACTTTCATGGCTTCAAGGAATACCGAAACAGCAGAACAATGGTATTTCTGGCCGGCATCGCCTGTATTATCTTCGCCATTCTGGCCTCGATCAATTCTGGTTTTCTTCATAGCGACAAATTCCTTCGCGACCAGATTCAATCGCTTGAGGAAACGATGAACCTTGGTCTGATGAAGGCGGTTCATTCCGACCCAAAAGTTATTCTTGAAGACTTGCTCCAATCTGAATGCGATCAAATTTCTTCGCGCTTGAACTGGAGCGCACATGGATCAAGCGATTCTGCAGTTATCGACTCAGCAAATCAAATGTTGTTTAATTTGCAAAAAGTAGGTCTTGAACCAAACCAGCTTGGGGTCTTGCACCTTTCAGGAGGAAGCACCACCGCGCAGGTTTATGACTACTGGAGATTGGACAACACCAATCTGGTGAAATACATTGGTAACCCGACTTTGTTTGATGAAATGAAAAAGCTGCTGGAAAGATTCATCATGCGCATCGTCATACGAAAATATCCAAAAATGGATGATATGGATGAATCCCTTCCGGCCCTGACGGGCTTGAAAATGACCATGAATGTGCTTTACAACGATTACCATGCCAGAGTCCATAATGTTAAGCGCCTTGGTCAGGAAGAATACTTTTACTGGCAACCCCTCCTGCAAAGAAACCCTGATTTTAAAATGGATTTTAGCCTTGAACCTCCGGCAATCTGTCTCAAAAAAAAACCGACCAATGCATCGATGATGTGTATTGGCTCAATTTTCATGTGTTTTCCGGTTGCACATGTAAAAAATAAACACTTCAAAATTCTCGGGAAAAGTCTTGAGAATTCAGGGCTCGAATATGCGATAATCACTGATTCGGGAATAATTCACTGCAGTCCAGGCTTTCCCTTGCCTGCTGAGAAATTGTCTTTCAGCAACAAAAACGAAATAAAAAAGGACAACTGGTTGTGCCGGCAAAGATTTTCACAGCACGACGGCACCAGATACAGAGTAGTCGTCGCCAAACCAGCCCCGTTGCAACAAGACAAACCTTTCAAAAATTTGTTTGCCCCCATCATGGCCTTCATTCTTTCAACCTGGATATGGTACAAAAGCATTTTTCGGCAAAAAGCGCTTGCGCGCAATTTGAGTCGCCAACTTCTCACCGGTTTGATTGCTGCAGCAATTATTCCAATTTCTTCGATCTATCTTTTGAATGAAATGAGTGCTATCGACCGCCAGGAAACAGCTATCGACACTGAAAGATTGAAATTAATTGCCCTTTTTGAAAAGCTTGAGCGACGCCAATTGTTCCAGGAAACACGAGACTGGGAGAAAATCGACGGTATTTGTAATAACAGGGAACTCCAGCAACTGGTTGCCGAACGAAATCGTGAAAACAACCCGCAAATTGTTGAAAAGATAGACAAAAAAGTTCTTGAGCTGGCAGAGGATGTTTATTTCAATGAAGCCATCATCTACAATCAAAATGGCTGGCAACAAAGCATATATCCGACAAGTCCTCAAAGGAAAACCGGGGAATTCAAGAGATTCGTTCAGGCATTTATTACCAAGTATTTTTCCGACCTTGGTATAGAAAAAATCAGCCAAACAAAAGAGAAAATCGGCGACGCGGTAAAGGGAGAAATGACTCGCGATGCCGGTCTGGAAATTTTCCGGAATCTGTTTGGAAGCGATGCGTATTTTGGTCTGGTACACGGTCTCGATCTTGCTGTAAGGATTTTTGCCAATGCCGGTTTTGCCTGTATGAAAATCATTCCTTACCCAGGCCTGGAAAAGCCGCAAACTCTGTTTTTCTGGTTGTTCCTCGATGACATGAATGACGCCTTGCGTCGTATTTTCAGAGAAACTGTTTCTGATTTTCCCCTGTTCACCGACTCCACAGTATTGTATGGCGGCTTGAAACAGCCTCATGTTGCCGGTAATGTCGCCGACATAATTTATGCAAGCCGCTGGGCAACCACGACCAAAACGCCGGTAAGCATGACAACCATGATATTTGGAAAAAGATTCAGAATTGAAGCCAGAATAGGTCGACACAATGAAGTAATGCTACTGGCAGGGCTCGTGCCGGAAAGTCTTATTCTTGAGCGCGTTGAAAAACAACGGCAGGAATTTCTCAACTGGATTTTGCTTAGTATAGCTGCGATAACTCTTTTATCCTTGAGCATGGCCCATGATTTTCTCAGCCCCATTCGATCACTAACCCAGGGGGCAATCAATGTCAGTCGGCAAAATTACAGTTTCCGGCTGAAAACAGACCGCAAGGATGAGCTGGGATTGCTTGCAATTACTTTTAACAAGATGATCAAAGGTCTTCAGGAAAAAGAGCTTATGGGCAAAATGGTTTCGAAATCCGCACGCCTGATTGCATCTGATGAGCAAAGGCTGGGCGAAGCAGAAAAAGGCATGAAACTCAATGTCAATATTGTCTACATTGCAGTGCCCGGTTTCGCGACCTTCATTGAAACCCTTCCCCACAAAGAACTCATCGCCGACCTGCAAAAGCATATCGAAAACCTCAGTCGCATAATCATGAACCATGGCGGCGATATCGACAAGCTGATGGGTGAAAAAATCCTGGCAATTTTTTACTCTGAGCAGGGCGTTGAAGTTGATTCGGCAAATATGCTCAGGGCAGTCGAACAGATTCGAAACGCTGAAAGATCAGGCAGCCTTCCCTTTCCAGTTACCATTGGTTCACACTGCGGCGAAGTAATTGCCGGTTTGCTCGGATTTGGCAGTCAACGCGATTTTACGGTCATTGGTGATCCGGTTAATACCGCGGCAAGAATTTGCAGTAAAGCAGCCGATCTTCCACGAGAAAGATTTCTGGTCAGCGCCAGAATCAAAAAACTCCTGTCCAACAACCGCGACAACGGCTTTGAATTCAGAAATTTCGGCGAAGTAGAGCTGAAAGGCAAGTCTGAAACAATCAAACTATTTCAGACAATATTTAGAGGCTAAGTGACCACTCTATTCCTGTCCGGGTTCTTCAGAGCCTCTTTTTTGCCGGAACATCGGAGTATGATCATTGAGGTACAATTCAAAAGTCCCCTTGATCCCTTCGGCTTTTTCTGAGTTTATGCGAAGATCGCCGATAAAAACGCGATTTTTAGGGTCTGGCTGTTGGGCCTTAATTGAAACATGCCCGACTGGAACTGCGAGCTTCTTTTCAGAACCTTTTTCCATTGTCGAGATCGGATCTGCTTTTTCGATAAGATCAGCCTCAAGAATATCGTCGCCGTTAACTACCGGCTTCAACTTGAACAGAAACCCACCTATTTCAAAAATACCATTAAGGTTCTTCGCGCTTTTTTTATCGGTATCTTTTGCGGCATCAGTCTCTGATTCGCTTTTTTCACCAGTAATTACCAGTTTCACGACTTTGAATTCCTTATTTTGAAATGCGAATCCATTGGCAACGAGCATTGGCACGCGTTCAGTCTCGTCCTGGTCAGCAGGCTGCTGAGCTGCTACCGAACCGACAATCGAAAAACTTAGAAAAAGCAAACCTAGAATGAGAATTCTTTGCATTTGATTCTACCTCCGGCGATCTTTTATACTATAATTCTACCAGAAAAATTAAACTATGAATCTTACGAAATATGAAAAAGTATTAAGCATTGTTTTGTCGATAACAGCGGCTGTTTTCTTTTGCGGCGAGCTTTCAGCGGCAGATTTTCATCAGCTGATCCATACAGGCGAACTCAATCGTATCAGGGAAGCAATATGCCAAGACAGCCGACTTGTTAATCTCAAAGATGAGTTGGGCCGATCTCCCTTGCAGATTGCCGTGGCAAGAGGGCATCTTGCGCTGGTAAACGTCCTGGTAAAAGCCAAAGCCGATGTTAATCATGTCGATCACCTGAAGGGCTTCAGCGCCCTGCATTACGCGGCTCAATACAATTACCCACTTATTCTCAGCTTTTTACTGGCACGAGGAGCCGACATGAGCATTCAGGACAATGACGGGAATTTTCCACTGCACATTTGCGCTGGAAATGGCTGCGTAGAAACCGTGCGAATTCTGCTTGAACACCGCGCCGATGCAAACTGCATGAATCGCCGGTGGCAGATACCGCTTCATTTGTGTGCGCTTGCCGGGAAAGATCGCCAGCTTTTTCCCTATTCATCAAAAAAGCACGAAAGCTTTCTAGCAGTGAGTAAGCTTTTGGTTGAGCAAGGTGCTTATGGTAATTTACGCGACATAAACGATGATACGCCGGCGACAATTGCCGCGCGACACTACCCGGGTTCAGATTTTTTTCAACATTTCGTGGCGATTCTTGAAGGGCTCGAATAATTCTTTACTTGCGACTCCCTTTTTTATTAAACTGTGTTGTACATTTATACGGTTACCGACTTGCAAGAATTCATCATGTCTCAGGAAACAACCATGAACGATATTTCGGAAAACATCAATAAACCAGGATTTTCGTTTTTCAGCAGCATTAAATTCAAGGTCTGGCTTGGCATTCTCGTCCTGACCATTTTGCCGCTGATAAGTATTGGCTATTATTCATTCAGTGTCCTCGCCGACATCTCCCGGGGTCTTCTGATCGAAAGTAACATTCAGGCATTTCAACAGGTTAAATATGAAGTTGATCAGTATGTATCGACCTATGAAGATCTGACCCGTTTTCTGGCCAACGACGTTCGCCTTATGCAGCCGAACACGGTCGAGGCGGCTCAAGCGCTACAGCAACTCGATCAATCATACGAATACGTTGAAAGAATTGTGCTTTGTGACTCTGAAGGCAATCTTTTGCGACATTCGAAGCCTGATAACGAAACCATATTGGAACTATCGATTCCGGAAAAAATGCTGGCGCGTTCGAGCCAAAACATCATGTTTTCGCCGGAAGCGTTTCTGGTCAAAGCACCTATCGGGGCTTCCGGTCAGAATCAGCTTATAGCAACCGTATCTTTTCTAAAATTGCGAAAATCGCTTGAGGGAATCACTTTCGGCACAAATTTCCGCTATTTTCTCGTAACCCAGGAAGGCGAAAACCTCCTTGACCAACCCGACTTTCCGCAGGAGCTTATTTCAGACCTGATGCAAAGACCCTGCGGCGCTTACGATGTATTATCAGATAGATCGCCAGAGCAAACCCAGGTAGCCATATCACTGCCGATACTCCATTACCGATTACGCATTTTTGTCTTTCAAAATGCTGGCGAAGTCTATGCGTTTGCCAGCACCATCAAAGCAAAAACCTTCAATTTTGTGGCATTGATAGGTGTGCTCGCTCTGCTTCTCGGCACTTACCTGAGCTTAAAACTTACCGAACCTGTAATAGAAATCGCTGAAAAAGCCAACGAACTTAGCGAGGGCAATCTTGAAACCAGGGTAAAAACCGGGCGAAATGACGAACTTGGCTTTCTGGCAGCATGCTTCAACATTATGGCCAGACGCATACGCAACAAGGTTTTTGAACTTACCGCCCTTTATCGTGTATCGCAGATTATCAACACTTCATCGACTTATCAACAAGCATTGGATGAATGCCTAAGCCATATCGTCGAGATTTTCAAGGCCAGTCGCGGCTCAATCATGCTTTTAAATGACGACCGCACCAAACTGAGCGTTGAAAGCTTCAGACATGCCGGACAAATAGACCAGGAAACCGACAGTAAAACCGTCAAAGGGAAAATAGAGCTCGATGTGGGCGAAGGCATCGCCGGCGAGGTCGTCGCAACCAGCAGTCCCATTCTCTGTATCGACTGCGCCGCCGACGACAGGTTCAAAAATTATGATGCAAACAGCAATTTCAAAGCACCGCAAACTCTGGTTTCTGTGCCTTTGATCGTTCACAACACCTGTGTTGGCGTCCTCAATCTTTCCGATCGTTCGACCAGCGAGGCATTCAACCAGGAAGACATGGCGCTTTTACAGGCAATTGCCAGTCAGATGGCAATGTCTATCGACAATGCCCGCCTGCATGAATTGACGATCACCGACGACTTAACCGAGCTTTATGTTGCAAAATACTTCCACATCCGCCTTGAAGACGAAATCAAACGAGCAAAAAGATTTTCTTTTCCTTTGACTCTGGTAATGTTTGAAGCAGACAATTTCAAAAATATGCTTGAACAACACAGCACTCGCATGGGTGACGCCATTCTTTATGAAATTGGCAAAACCCTTAAGGATTCAGTTCGTGCGACCGATATCCCCTGCCGATCCGGCCCGGAAGAATTTGCGGTAATTCTTGCCCATACCAATTCAGAACAGGCACTGATTTTTGCCGAACGCTTACGGGAAAGAATTGCCGGCAGTCCCGTCACCCGAGGAAAAGAGGAAGCAAAAATAAGCATCAGCCTTGGCCTTGTCGAGTTTACTCCGGAATGTGGTTCACCAGAACAATTGATTGCCCAGACAGGTAAAGCTCTCGCAAAGAGCAAACAAAATGGCGGTAATCAGACAACCACGATGAATTTTCAAAATGGAGGCGCAAAATGATGAAAAACAAAAAATGGATCATACCCATACTGTTGTTTGCTTTTCTATCAACAGGTTTGCCCTCTCTTATCGCCGAAAATGCCAATTACAGACTTAATCTTATCAAGCGCTTTTTTTCCATCGGTACTGCCACCATTAATGGCACCTATTATCCGGTCGGCAATTCAATCGCTCGTACCTTATCAAAAAACCTGAAAAATCTCGTTTTTATTGCCGAACCGACTGAGGGTTCGGTTGCCAATGTCGAATACCTGCGCAAAAACCAGATCGATCTGGCACTTATGCAAAGCGATATCGCCTGGCAGGCCGCAAAGGGAGTGGGAACTTTCGTCGACAACTCCTTTAAAGAACTGCGGGTTCTGTCCTCGCTTTACTCAGAGGTTGTCCAGATAGTTGTCAAAAGCAGCAGTTCCATCAAAACCATTGCCGATCTCAAAGGCTGTAAAATTTCAGTTGGCAGCAAGGAAAGCGGCAGTGCGGTTAACGCGACTCAGGTTCTAGCGGCAGCTGGTCTGCAACCCGGCGACTACGAACTGGTTTACGAACGTTTTACCCGAGCCACCGAATCTTTGCGCGATGGCTATGTCGACGCGGTTTACTATACTGGAGCGGTTCCTGCCGATGGCATTTCACGGCTGGCAGCCCGCATTGAACTGCGATTTGTGGAAATCCCCGCCGAGGCTCAACAACGCCTGGTAAAAGAATATCCATATTTTTCCGGTGAGACTATTCAAGCCGGCTCTTATCGTGGACAAATCAATCCATGTAATACCATCGGCCTTCGAGCACTTCTGGTAGCTACCGAAAATCTTTCCGACAACCACGCCAATGATTTTCTAAGAATCATCTATCAGAATTCTTCGCTTATCGCCACGCAAAACAATTCTTCTTTGCAGTTCAGACGCGAAGATCATCAAAAAGGTGTAGAACCGGAAATGCTTCATTCGGGAGCACGCAAATTCTTCTCTGCCGGCAAAAAGTGATCAAAGCTTACGTTTTTGCGGTACATCGGTATAATTAAAAAATAATCAAATTTCAGGAGCAGAAAAATGTTGGCAACCTTGAGAAAATTTTTCCTAAGCATACTTCTGCTAACTTGCGCAACTTTGGCGGTCGCAGCTGAAAATTCCGATGTAAAATCCTTGTTCGACCGCTATCAGTCAATTTACAAGCAATATCGTGAAGCAGTACAGAGTGGCGCAGACCAGCAGGAAATTACCGCTCTGGCCCAGGAACTAAAAGAGGCCTGTGCCGATTATTACAAATCCATCGGCGTTGAAGTTACTCCCGACACTCTAAATACCAATGATCTGGCTACAACCGAAGAATTTTCAGACGCCTCTCCTGAATCGGAAACCGGTCCAGAAACTTTCAACCGCTCAGTTCGCCGCAAAGTTAATGTTTATGCTGAAGAATTGAACAAAATTCTCGCCGACCTTGCCGCTCCCGATGCCGAAGAAAAATCTGACGAACTTCTTGAAAGACTGCAGAACTTTGTTAAAAAATGTCCAGACCCCGAAGTTAAAAAGCAGGCTGTTTTTCAGCTGGCAACTCTGGTTTTTGATAAATCCGGCAGTTTAGGCAAAGCCCAAAAGGTCATCCTTAATTTCGTAAAAACCACCAGACTCGATAAAGAAGGCAAAAGACAGTCTTTTGCCGTCATCAACATGCTGAAGAAAAAAGCGATTCTGATCGAAAAAAGATCGACATTCAAAGAAGTTCAGCAAAATGCGGTCAACAAATGGGGAAGTTTCACGAAATCATCCTGGCTGGCTATTCCGGTTAAAATCTGGAAACTGGGGTCATATTTGACCACCAATTTAAACCGCTCTTTCAAAGCCCGAGCCCTCGACAAAGCCCTTGAAGAATATGACAAGGCTGTTCTCGCCACTTATCCACAAGGATCCGTCGAAGCATTGACCCGCTCGCGCATCGTGCCGCTTAATCGTGTCAGAATGCTGGTAAACGGCAGAACCAGTTTTCATTATCGTTTTGAACATGCCAAAAGAGCCCAGTCAAGCATTTTTGTGCAGACCCTGCTTTATCAAGACGATGAATCGGGAAATCAATTGACCGACATTCTTTGCGAGAGAGCCCAAAATGGTGTAGATGTCCGCCTGATACTCGACGATTTCTTTTCTTTCGGCAAAAAAGACGGGGTAATTCAACGCCTGAAAAACGCCGGAGTTAAAGTTTTAATCAATAACCCCATTTTGAAAAACATTTTCAAGGCAAATTTCAGATCACATCAGAAACTTTTCATTATTGATGAAACGATAGCCATTGTCGGCGGGATGAACATTGGCAGTGAATATGCCAAAGGCGAACTCGAAGAATATGGCTGGCGCGATACCGACGTTGAAGTCCAGGGGCCAATAGTCAGAGAGATTCTCAATCTCTTCGAACGCAACTGGGAAGAACTCACGCTCAAGAAAAGTTTTGAAAAAGGCGAAATGGCAAAATTCAAAGAAGCCAGCCGAAAAATCAATGAATTCAAAGGTTTGAAAGACCGCTCCAAGTTAATTCGCGGGCCAATTCCGGTATATTTTGAAAACCCACCATTGTTTGATGGCGTAGATGCGAGATTTGTCGTCACTTTCCCGATCGACGAACAGGATGACAATGTCCTCGACCTTTTCGAAATTTATCTGGCCCGATCCAAAACAGAAGTGATCTTTGAATCGGCATATTTCATTCCGACCGATCGGCTGAAGCGGGCTATCGCCAATGCCGCAGCCCGGGGGGTAAAGGTTAAGATCATCACCAACTCAATTGAATCAAACAATCATCCGAGTGGTGGCTGGGCCGGGCGCGATTCATACGAAGATGTTCTCAGATCCGGAGCCAGAATCTTTGAATGGCGGGGAGCGCAGACACTGCATTCCAAAGTAAGCCTTTTCGATGATTTCGCTGTAACTCTCGGCGCATACAACGTGAATTCCCGAAGCCATTCGTGCGATTCTGAAGACGTAATTTCGTTTGAAGACCGAAGAGTCGCCAGGGCCTTTCGCCAGATGCTGCTGAAAGATCTTAGCCGTTGCCGGGAAATAACCATGGATGATGTTAACTCATGGAACCGGGAGTTCATGAAAAAAGCAAAAATGGAATTTTTCAACCTGTTCAAATTTATGTTTTAAAACGAAAAGAAAAGCCTCCGGACCATTCAAGAACAAAGGTTCGGAGGCTTTCTTTTTTCGGTTGATCTTTATTCTCTCTTGAGAGAATCAATTATTCAACCTTGAGCTGCTTTAATTTTTAAGAGCAACCTTGGCAGAATGCACGATATGCTGAGAGACTTCATTGATAAATTCAGCTGAGTAGCTCTTTTTACCGATAGCCAGCAGAATCATGCGACGGGCAAATACGTAGAAAATGATCTGGCTGATAACGGTGTAAGCCCACATTTTAGCAGCCATTGGCGTAATTTTGGCCTTTACGGCCTTAGCCATATCTTCAAGAAATTCCACTTCAGGTCTAAAGAAACCAAGAGCCATTTCCTGGATGTTTTTCGGAGCTTCCTGTAGGGCTCTGACAATTAAACTACCATACCATGGAGGATTGGCACCGCTAAGAAGGAGCTTTGCGCGGCTTTTTACAAACTTTTCAAGTTCAGCTTCAAAATTTTTGCCATTAACCTTGGCTTTGCTCAAATCATTGTTTTCGCTGAGTTTTTCGACAACATACTTGATGGTATCGATGTAAAGATTTTTCTTTGAGCCAAAATGATAGTTAGCTGCAGCAATATTCTGTTTAGATTGATCAGCAATCATTTTAATGCTGGTGCCCTTCATGCCATAATCGGCAAAAAGTTCTCCAGCGGTGTCAAGAATCAGCTGACGGGTCGGCACTTTTTTACTGGCGACTTTTTTGGCTTTTTCTGTTTTAGCTACTTTGGCGGCTTTAGGAGCTTTAACCTTTTTGGCAGCCTTAGGTTTGGCAACTTTGGCAGCTTTGGCCGGTTTTACAGCTTTGGGAGCTTTTACGGCTTTGGCCGGTTTGGCAACTTTAGCCGGCTTGGCTTTTTTTGCTGCTTTTGCAGGAGCTTTTACAGCCTTGGCTTTGGCGACTTTGGCCGGTTTTGCAGCTTTGGGAGCTTTTGCAGCCTTGGCCGGTTTGGCAACTTTGGCTGGTTTTTCTACTTTGGCTTTTTTAACTGCTTTGGCGGTTGTTTTTGCCGCTGGTTTGGTTGCGGGCTTAACTACCTTTTCTACTTTTTCTTTTTTGGTGTTTTTTGCAGCTTTTGCGGGCTTAGTAACTTTCTTTTCCTTTTTCACCTTTTTTTCCATTCAATACCTCCGTTATTTAAATCAACTGTTTTAAACAGTACAATTATCAAGCATATCATGCAAGCATTTTTTTAAATAATTATTCCTGTTTCTGAATTCAAACAATTTAAAATTTTTAATTTAAGTATCCTCAATAACTTATACAACTTTTTTGCAGTTGTGTCATTACAATATTTGGAGTAAACTTCGCGATAAGACAAATCTGATTTAACCTTTTTTTTTCATAGCATTTGCCAACACACCAGAAACTAAGAAAAAGCCTCAATTTGACCATGGAGCCGACTATGCAGCTAAGAAGAAGACTTGAAAGCCTGGAACAAATAATCTCGATGGGCGAGAAGCTATTGACGACTTTTGATATCGAAGAACTTCTCGATGGTCTGGTAAAAAATGTCTGCAAACTTCTCGATGCCGAAGGAGCAACATTGTATCTTGTTGATTCAATTGAAGGCCGGCTTATTTCCCAAAGCATTAAAAGTGACAAGGTGAAAGAAATTTCTTTGATAATAGACAATTCTTCAATTGCCGGACATACCGCTCTAAGTCGCAAAAGCCTGCATATCCCGGATGTTTATGAAGA
>CAZTHA010000024.1:9616-22310 GCA_964613435.1 uncultured bacterium | reverse complement strand
GCCAAAGGCGACTTACCATCTGACCCGGGTTTAAATTCTTTAATCTCGGGCAATTTGACCGGCAATTGCTCTGCCGGCACCGGCACTTCGCCACAACTGTCACAATGAATTATCGGAATCGGCGCACCCCAGTAGCGTTGTCGCGAAATCAACCAGTCGCGAAGTTTGTAGTTAACGCGCTTAAAGCCAAGTTTGTTGCCGGCAAGCCAGTCGATCATTTTTTCAATCGCGGCTTCACTGGTCAAGCCATCGAACTGGCCAGAATTGATGAGAACGCCATATTCGGTATAAGCGGCTTCAAGCTCGCCCTGCGCCTTACCATCGGGAGTAATGACTTCTTTGATCGGCAGATTGTATTTTTTTGCAAAAGCGAAATCACGCTCATCATGAGCGGGTACCGCCATAACTGCTCCGGTTCCATAGCCATAGAGAACGTAATCACCGATGAATATCGGCACTTTTTCGCCATTGAATGGATTGATTGCGTAACTACCGAGATTTACCCCGGTTTTCTCTTTTTCGGTTGAAAGGCGGTCGATTTCGGATTTCTTGCGCGATTCGGCAATGTAGTTTTCAACAATCTGTTTATTGTCTGGATGAGTCAGTTTCTCGACCAATGGATGCTCGGGTGCCAGCGTCATGAAAGTCACGCCAAAAATCGTATCTACACGGGTAGTGAAGATCGGAATTTCATATTCTTTGCCGTCGACCGGATCGATGCCCTTGAAATTGGCCTCGGCACCAATACTTTTGCCGATCCAGTTTTCCTGCATCTTTTTGATGCGCTCGGGCCAGTCAACAGTCTTGAGATCGTCGATAAGCCGGTCAGCGTAGTCAGTGATCCGGAAAAACCACTGGTTGAGATCTTTCTTTTCTACCGGCGATTCGCAGCGCCAGCACAACCCCTGTTCAACCTGTTCGTTGGCGAGAATGGTACGGCAGTCGGGGCACCACCACTGGGCTCCGGTTGCTTTATAAGCCAGACCTCGCTTGTGAAGGAGCAGGAAAAACCACTGGGTCCATTTATAGTAGTCGGGATCGGTTGAATTAATTTCTCGATCCCAGTCGTATGAGCATTCGGCCAGGGTAAGCTGGCGGCGATAATTGGCAGCGTTCTTGGCTGTGGTTTCAGCCGGGTGCACGCCCATTTTAATGGCGAAATTTTCTGCCGGAAGACCGAATGCATCCCAGCCCATGGGGTGCAGAACGTTGAATCCCTGCATGCGCTTCATGCGCGAAATAACATCGGTGGGAACGTAGTTGCGCAGATGACCTACGGAAAGACCGTTTCCAGATGGGTAGGGAAAAAAGTCGAGGCAGTAGAACTTCTTTTTCGAGCGATCGTCAGAGGTTTTATACAAACCCATTTTTCGCCACTCCGGTTGCCACTTCTGCTGAACTGCATTGAAATCGTAACGTTCTGCCATGATTTAAGCTCCATAACTTGATTTATTCGCGATCAATGATAGATTTGCTCAAAGCCAAAGTCAACCCTGATCTTCTTTTACCGGAAAGCATTGAATCAACGACCGAAACTCTTTAAAAACAAAGCGGGCAACCGGAAATTTTTTACGCCAACGCCCTCCCCTGATCGAAGTCTGGCCCCAAATGTTGACTAGCGAGCTCTTGCGAATAATCTTGACAAAGTTTTATAATTAGTATAAAGTTCGATTCATAAAACTTTTTGGAGTATTACAATGAAACACCGATTGAGTTCAACCATCGAAGACTATCTGTTAACGATATACAAACTCGAACGTCAAAAAAGAGTGGCCCGGGCCAGAGACATCAAGACTATGCAGTCGGTAGCAAAATCGACGGTAACAGCGGCACTGCAAAGCCTTGCCGAGAAAAATCTGATCAATTACGCCCCCTATGAAGCGGCAACCCTCACCGACGAAGGCCGAAAAATCGCTGAAGAACTTTATTTGCGCAATCGCATTCTTCGAGATTTCCTGATCAAGATTCTGGCTCTTGATGAAGATCTGGCTATCGAAACGGCAAATCGCATGGAACATTCTCTCGACGCAACCGTTCTCGAACGCTTCATCTGCTTTATGGCTTTCAATCAGGCCAACAAAATCGACAGTGAAGCATGGCGCGGCAACTTCCAGAGTTTTCTTCAGCCTTCACCGAATGGAAAGTTTTGCCAAAAATGCATCGACAAATATCTGGATTCTTTGCGACAAACCATTTCCGATGAAGAATTCATTTGAAATTTTCACCCCACGGAGCAGCAGCATGAAACAAAGAAGCTTATATCTATTACTAGCATTGATTCTGACGAGTCAGTTACTGATCGCGCAAACCAAAGAGACCAGAAATGAAGACAAGAGAGAAAAAACAAACATTTCGGATTTAACCCAAAAGACCAGTTTCACCCTTGAAGAATGTCTTGAAATCGCCGAACTGAACAACCCTGATCTGGCTCAGCTAAAGGCAGTAACCGAAACCAGTCGCGCCGAAACTGGTATTGCCAGAAGCAAAATCAGACCACAATTAAGGGGCGAATTGGGTTTTCAGCATTCAATCGATGCCCAGTCAATGGTAAAACCCCGAAAAGTCGGCGATCGAATCCCCTATGTCGACGACATTTTTTCGGGCGATCTGGTCCTTTCCGCGCCCCTTTATACCGCCAACAAGCTGCAAAATCGGGTAAAACACGCCAAATTGCACACACAGGCAGCATTGCAGAACTTCGAGCGAAGCAGACGCGAGCTGATTTTCAATGTTGCCAATACATTCTATTCAATGCTTGGGCAAAAACAAGTTATCGAATCATTGCATTTCTCACAAAAAGCTATGCAAAGCCACTTGAATCAGGTCTCTCAGTTCGTTCTGGCCAAAAAGGCCGCAAAGGTCGATTTGCTCAGAACTGAAGTGAGATTGGCCGACATCGAGCAGAAACTCATTCGCGAAAAAAACATTTTAAATGTGCAAAGAACCATACTGTTCAATTTGATGGGTATCAGCATAACCGAGCCTTCCGGCTGCATACTCGACGGCGAGCTTGCCTTGAGCATCGAGGACACTGACTGGCAGGAACAATTGGCCCAGATATTGAACCGAAGACAGGATTACCAGTCACTCATGGCCAAGGTTGATGCGCAAAAAAAGCTTCTTAGCATTGCCAGATCAGAAAGGCAACCGGAAGTTCATCTGCGCGGCTCGTATGGCAACCGCTGGACTGGTGCAGTTGCCGACGGCAGATCGGAAGAGGTTGGGCAAATAGGCATCGTCGCCAACTTTCCGATTTTCGACGGCGGTCAAATAAACGCCACAGTAAACAAGGAAAAGCAAAAACTTCAACAACTCGAAGAGACTCTACGTGAGCTGAAACTGAAAATTCAACTTGAATTAAAAGTTGCCAAACTCAATATTGAATCGACGCAAGCACGGATCAAAGTAACTCAGAAAGCCATCGAGCAGGCGAAAGAGTCTTTAAGAATCGAAAAGGAAAAATACGAGAAGGGCAAAGGAGTAATAGTCGACGTACTCGATGCCCAGACAGCTCTACTTGAATCGCAAACCAACTTTTATCGGGCGCTGGCCGATTTCAATACTGCCAATGCTCAGCTGAAACTTGCTTCAGGAGAAACTAAATGAAATCTGCATTTAAAATAGTAATAGTAATTTCAGTCATTTTTACAATAGCTTTGAGTGCTGGCAGTAACGCAAGCTCAGAGGCTTCGACTCCGGCCAAAAAAGCTAAACCCGTTCCGACAGTGGAATTAGAAGAAGTTAAGAAAGTGTTAATGGTGAACGAGCTCAACACTACCGGTAATGTGGTTGCTGAAAACTCGGTGATCATAAAGGCCATGGTTGAAGGACCGATCAGATTCTGCCCCTGGAAAGAAGGCAATCAGGTTAAAGCCGGCGAAAAGCTCGTCGAAATAGAAAGACCTTTGTATGCTCAGGAAGTTCGACTTGCCAAGGCGGCATTAAAAGTCGCTAAAGCCAAGCTTGCCGACCTTGAAGCCGGCACCAGAAGAGAAGAAATTGCCCAGGCCCGACAGGTGGTTAAGCAACGGGAAGAAGCCGCCGAATTTGCCAAAGCCGACTTCGAAAGAATAGAATCGCTGGTCAACACCGGGGCACTTCCGGCAGAAGCAAGCGAAAAGGCCCGGGTTGCCCATATAAAATGTCAAACCGATCTCATCGCCGCCAAAGAAAAGCTCGAAATGCTTATTGCCGGTCCGACGAAGACCCTGATTGAAATCCAGCGCGCAGCGGTTGCTGAAGCAGAAGCCAGGCTCGGCATAGCCCAGGCAAAATTCAACGAGTGTATTATTGAAGCGCCTTTTTCTGGCGTCGTCAGCAAAGTTCTCATACGCGAAGGCGATCTGGCAACACCGCGAACGGCCCTGATCGAAATGTATGATTCAACTTCGATAGTTGTCAGATTCGCTGTTCCAGAAAAAAGCTCAGCCCGGATCAAGCAGGGGGGCGAGGTTCAAATCAGATTGGACGCTTATCCTGGCGTCTCTTACCAGGCAATCGTCAGCAAGGTTTTTCCAGAACTTGCCAAAGATTCCCGATCCAGACTGGTAGAAGCAAGAGTAATAAATGCGCCGGAGCTTATTCCCGGCATGTTTGCCCGTGTCACCACCCGGCTCGACAGCAATGAATGTCTGGCTATTCCCGACAGTGCAATTTTGAGCAACGTCCGCGGTGAAAGCATCGCTTTCGTCGCGATTGAAAACAAAGCTGTGTTAAGAAAAATCAAAACCGGGCTGGAAAACGACAACCTCGTCGAAATAACCAGCGGCGTGAAAGAGGGCGAAAAAGTAATCACCAATGGCAATCGCAGCGTCAAGGACGGCTCGGAAATTAAGGTTCTCGAACAAAACGCGACAACGACCCAAAAGCCAGGTGAGCCAAAATGAAAATTACCGAACTCGCTTTATCAAGGCCTGTCGCTGTAACCGTTCTGGTATTGGCAGTAATCGTTACCGGCCTGTTCAGCCTGACCCAGCTCGACGTCAACTATCTGCCGAATATTTCTTACCCGATGGTAAAGATACATGCCTGGTGGCGTGGAGCTACTGCTGACGACATCGAAACAAATGTCGCCGACCCTCTTGAAGAGGTTATAGCAACGGTGGATGGCCTCGATTATCTTGAATCTTCAAGTATCGAGGGCATGTATACCCTGCTGGTTAACTTCACCTACGGCATCAATGTCGAGGTAGCATTTCAAGACGTGGTTGCCGCCATGGGACGTGTCACCAAAAAACTGCCAAAAACCATGGATCCGCCGGTGGGAATCAAAGCAGATCCTTCTCAATTACCGGTAATCGAGGTCATGATCACTTCCGACAAACATGATCTTGTCTGGTTGCGAGATTGGGCCGAAAACTGGCTGGTCGACCGCCTGGCTACCGTAGAAGGCACTGCCGGGGCAGAAGTGGTCGGCGGCATGAAGCGCGAGATCCGCATTCACCTTGACCCGAAAAGATTGCAGGCCTTTCGCATTTCTCCGACCCAGGTCAGCAAAGCTCTTTACGAAGAAAACCTCGAAACCTTTGCCGGTCGCGTCACCATTGAATCACGGGAAATTATCGCCCGAACCATGGGAGAATTTGAAAGTCTCGAAGAAATCAAAAACGTGGTTGTGGCAGCCGGGCCAAATGGCGAAGAAGTTTATATCAAGGATATCGCCAAAGTTGAAGATGGCCATGAAGAAATGCGTATCATCACACATTTCAATGGAAAGCCCTGTATTGAATTCAAGGTTCTGAAGCAATATGCCGCCAACGCCGTTTCGGTCGCCAATGATCTCAAGGCCAAATTGCAGGAGCTAAAAAAAGACATCCCCGAAGGGATTGAATTCAACTTTGTTGAAGATGAAAGCACCTACGTCATGGGTGCCATCAACAGCGTTCGAGATTCAGCGATACTTGCAGCGATACTGGTAATAATCGTCGTCTATCTTTTTCTTGGTCGCTGGCGCCAGGTCATCGTCATGATGGTCGCCCTGCCCCTGACCCTGCTGGCCAATTTCGCTCTAATGAAGGCGGGCAATTTTTCGATCAACGTTTTTTCCCTTGGCGGGCTGGTAGTTGCGCTTGGGGTAATTCTCGACAACTCCATCGTCGTTCTTGAAAACATCACCCGTCTGAAGGCCGAGGGGCACAAAGACTTCTCATCCCAGGGAGTTAAAGAAGTCAGTTCAGCAATCGTCGCTTCGACTTTAACTTTTCTTGCCATTTTTCTACCATTTATCTTCGTTCCGGGAATGTCTTCGATTCTCTTCAAAGAACTGGTATTGGTTGTCGCAGGAGTCGTGGTCATATCTCTGATGGTAGCGATCACGGTCACGCCACTGCTGACCGACAGACTGCTCAAATCAGAAAAAGAAGGTGAAGCAACCGGACTGGTTAAAGTTTTCGATCGCATAATCTCATCGTTAACCGCTAAGTATACCGCTTTTCTAAGCTTCTGCCTGCAACGAAAATATATGGTAATCGCGACGGCGGTATTATTGTTCATGGGCGGTCTTTGGTTCGCTTCGCGAGTAGGTTCAGAGTTTCTGCCAAAGCTCGATGACGGTCGCGTCATGGTTAAACTCAACACGCCAAGCGGCACGGCAGTCGGAGAAGTTGAACGAATTCTCGAACAGGCCGAGCAGAAACTTCAGGGAATTCCTGAGATAGGCAGCGTGTTTCGTCTTTCCGGCGGTCGCGTTTTCGGTCTTTACACTCTTGAAGTTGGGAATGAAGGCAATCTGAACGTGCAGCTCGTACCTCGTTCTCAGCGTGACATCAGTACCCAGCAGTTCATCAACAAGATCCGCCCTCTGATCGCTCAGGTTCAAAAGCAGAATCCGGGCGCCAAAATGCCGGTTAAAGCCATGCCGATCAAGGGAATGCGGAAAGTCGGCGAACAGGACATTGAAGTGAACGTTAAGGGCTCAGATCAGATGGCTATTTATGAATTTGCCCAGAAGCTTGCGGATAAAATGAGCCGCACCCCAGGACTTTCGGGGGTAAACATTTCGATGGACATGACCAAGCCCGAATACCGAATTTCAGTTGATCGCGCTCGAGCCTCGGCACTTGGACTTTCGGTAACCAGAGTCGCAAACACTCTAAAAACATTGGTTCAGGGCATGGTTGGCACGCAGTTTGCAGTAGGCACTGAATATTACCCGATTCGCGTCATGGTTCCGGAAGTTTCGCTTTCAAGTAAAGCCGATCTTGAAAATCTTATCGTAGACACCCGCAACGGCGAGCCTATCTATGTCAAAGATGTAGCCGCGGTAAAACGTGCGGTCGGTCCGGTCGAAATTTCCCGCGAGGATCAGGTTATGCGGGTAATCGTGCGCGCCGACTCGGTAGGCATTTCGACAGGGGAAGGTTTGGCCAGAGCCGAAAAAGCGGCGGCCGAGCTCGAAAAACCTTCTGGCGTCAGCTACAGCATGGGCAGTGAGGCAAGACTTATGGCTGAAAGCCAGCGAGTCATGACGATGATCATCGGGTTTGCCCTGTTTTTTGCTTATGTAATTCTGGCCATTCAGTTTGAATCATTCGTATTGCCATTTTTGATAATTCTCAACATTCCGCTGACCCTGACCGGATCGTTCATCGCACTCTATCTGGCCAACAGTGCCATTGGCGTTACGGTTCAGATTGGAGTTCTGGTAATGATGGGCGGCGTAACTTCACAGGGAGTCGTATTGCTGTCTTTGGCCGAGGAATATCGCCAGCAGGGAATGAGCCCATTTGCCGCGATTCTGAAGGCGGCACCAACCAGAGTCAGAGCTATTTTGATGACTCAGCTCACTACGGTTCTCGGGCTGATACCTCTGGCAATGAACCTGGGAGAAGGCGGCGACATGCTGGTAACTATGGCCATCGGAGTAATCGGCGGCCTGATTTACTCACTGGGCCTGGCACTCCTGTTCCTGCCGGCTGCTTATGGCACAGTTTACAGTCTGCAAAAGACTGTAACTGCATAAATTCATTTTAAATAATTAATTGCAAAGGGAAATTTATGAAAAAAATCGTTCTGTTCTCTCTCGCCGCTCTTCTTTTCTTCAACGCTTCAGAAGTCAAAGCATACAACAGCGAAGTTGCCAAAGCCTTCGCCGAAATGTTCGCTGAAGTTACCGGACCAAAAGCCGGCAAAGGCCTGCATTTGATAAAACCCGAGGCTTTCATCAAGAATCTTGAGGAATACAAGAATTATCAGATTCTCGATGTGCGAACCCCTGAAGAAAACGCGATATTTGGCATGACCATGCATAATGTCATTTCCATACAGATTTCCGAGCTTTTCAAGCCGGAAAATCTTAAAAAATTGCCGGTCGACAAAAATATCCTCGTGGTCTGTTCTTCAGGTTCGCGGGCGGCAGCGGTTGGCACGGCCTTGCGTGCCACCGGCTTTAAGAACGTTTTTATTCTGATGGGCGGTTTTGCCAGCCTTTCTGAATATCTTTCAACCCCAGCACCATTGGTAAAATAAGGAGGTTTACATGCCACTGTATGATTTTAAATGCAACAAATGCGGTTACGTGACGACATTTCTCGAAAAGATCGATAGCAAAGCCGAACATTGCTGCGAAAAGTGCAAATCGACCGACACCACAAAAATCTTCTCTTCGTTTCAGGTGAAGGAAAAAGAAAACGAAAGCACCTGCACGACAGGAACCTGCCCATTCAATTGAAAGTGCCAGACAAGGAGCAAAAAGAATGAAGACAATTAAAACGGTTTATCTTATTATTGGCGGCGGCCCGGTGGGCATCCAGGCAGCGCGTATGCTCAAGAACAACCGCCCGGAATCATCGGTAACAGTGTTGCGCCCCGAAGAATTTTCAGTAATCTACTGCGCGATACCTTACGTAATAGAAGGCATTCTCGAGCCAGCGGCCATAGCCAAAAAAGACGAATTGCTCACAGAAGTTGGTGCAGAACTGATCAAAGCCAGTGCCAGGAAAATCGACTTCGATGCACATCTGGTAACTCTGGAAGATGGTCGGCAAATCGAATACTCCAAACTGCTGATAGCTACCGGCGCCTTGCCGTTTGTTCCGCCAATTGCAGGGCATGACCTGAAGAACATTTTTACGGTTAAAACCGCAGACGACACCAGAAGAATTCAGGATGCGGCAGCAAAAGCCAGCAAAGCTGTAGTCGTCGGTGCCGGCGCAATTGGTATCGAACAGGCACAGGCAATCAAGGCTCTCGGTCGCGAAGTGCACCTGGTTGACATGGCTTCTTTTCCGCTTTCGGCAATGATCGATGAAGAGTTCGGCAAAATCATCATTGAAAAACTTGCCGGAGAAGGAATCATTTGGCACGGAGCGGCTGCGCTTTCTGAACTTTCGGGAAACGAAAGGGTCGAAAAAGTCGTGCTTGCCAATGGCAACAGCATCGACCTCGACGGTCAGAATGACATGGTAATCGTTTCGGCAGGAGTTAAGCCTGAACTGGGCCTGTTTTCCGGCACCAAACTAGAAATGGAAAAGGACGGAATCGTGGTAAACCCCTCGATGCGCACCAATATTGATGACGTATTTGCCGCCGGCGACTGCGTGCACTTTTGGTCAGGCATTGACGGACGGCCAATTGGAGGAAAACTTGCCACCAATGCCGTTCCTATGGCCAAAGTTGCCGCCAAAACAATGCTTGGCCGCAAGGCTGAATATCAGGGCTTTTTCAACGGAGCAGCGACCTGTGTCGGCGAACTTAGGGTCGGCGGCACTGGTTTTACTGAAGCTCTGGCCAAAGCGCGTGGTTTTAAAACAGTTATTGGTTTTGGACAAACCACGTCGAGGTTTCCGATAATGCCCGGAGCGAGAAAGGTTCAGATAAAGCTTGTAGCCGACGCAGAAACCGGCAAGCTGCTCGGTGGTCAGGTAATTGGTTACGAAGCAGTTGCCGAAAAGGTCGATGTAATAACCTTGGCCCTGCAGCAGAAGTTGAAACTCGAAGATATGGCCCAGCTAAGTTATTCAGCCCAGCCGTGGCAGACTTTTTATCCGGCTAACAATGCCATTGTCATGGCTGCCGAAGACGCCTTGAAAAAGCTTGCTTCGGCAAGCTAGTCTGATTGATTCGCACCCCTCTACTATATTTTAGTAGTTTGGCATGGCACCCGCTCTCGAGTGCCATGCCTTTTCTTTTTTACAAACAAATGGATCAGGCTTTAAGGCGGGCAACTACCTCGTCGCGGCCAAGCACGTCAAGGATGCCAACCAGATCGGGGCCATGGCAGGTACCGGTAATTTTTACGCGGATCGGCATATAAAGATCTTTTCCCTTGGCTTCAGCAGCTTTACCTGCCGCTTTTATCGCAGCGTTGTAGCCATCACGCACCCATTCGCATCCGGCAAATTCTTCGGCCAGAGCGGCGAAAAGCTTTTGCGATTTTTCGGTGCTGATCATGGCTGCAGCTTCATCATTTTCAGGAGCGCTGCTTTGCAGAAAAGATCGCGCCACCTCAACCGCATCGTTTAAAACATTCATTTTAATCTGAATCAGCTCAACCAGCTTGCGAAGAATTTCAGGGTTTTGCAACCGCACTTCGTCAGGCATTTCTTTTCGCAAGATCGGCTCAACCAGCGGCAACAGCTTTTCAACCGGCAGAGCACGCAGGTGCTGTCCATTCATCCAGGTAAGTTTTGCGTGGTCAAAAACCCCGGGTGACTTGCTGATACGATCGAGAGCAAAACATTCTTTCAGTTCTTCGACACTGTATATTTCACGGTCGTTGCCTTCGTTCCAGCCGAGCAAAGCAAGAAAGTTGATCATCGCTTCGGGCAGAAAGCCATCGATGGCATACTGGCCAACCGAAGTTGCGCCGTGGCGCTTTGACAGCTTGGTTTTGTCTTCGCCGAGAATCAACGAAGCATGGGCAAAAATCGGTGGTTTGATACCCAGCGCTTCGTAAAGAATCAATTGACGATGGGTATTGGTAAGATGCTCTTCGGCTCTGACGACGTGTGAAATCTGCATATCGGCGTCATCGACGACGACACAGAAATTATAAACCGGCATACCGGAAGAACGCAGAATAATGAAATCGCCAAGAGTTTCAGCTTTCCATTCGACTTTACCGCGGACCATATCTTCGAGAACGTAGTCTTTTTCAGGGACTTTAACTCTTATTACATGGGGTTCGCCGGCAGCAACGCGGCGATCTGCCTCTTCTTTGCTGAGACGACGACAGGTTCCGTCATAATGCAATGACCGATGCTCTTCTTCAGCCTTCTGACGTTTGGCTTCAAGTTCTTCTTCGCTGCAGAAGCATGGGTATGCGGCACCGTTTTCGACAAGACGGCGAGCATAACGATGATAAATTTCAAGGCGCTGGGACTGATAATATGGGCCATGCGGACCATCAACCCCGGGGCCTTCATCCCAGTTCAGGCCGAGCCATTTCATGTCACGCAGCAGGCCGTCCACGGCTTCCTGCGTCGAGCGCTCCACATCGGTATCTTCAATGCGCAAAATAAATTTGCCGCCGGTTTTTCTGGCATAAAGCCAGTTGAACAAAGCGGTGCGGGCACCGCCAACATGAAGATATCCGGTTGGTGAAGGGGCGAATCTGACTCTGACCTGTTCTGACATGATTAAATAATGTTGCTCCCCATGAAAATTTGTTCATTGCCATTGGAAAGGGCATGACCACAACGACCGAAAGCGGCAACGGCAATACGACCTTCGCCGCGCACGATAGCAACCTTGAAGCCACCACCCAAGCCTGGATTGATGGTATAAAGCTGGCTATAAATGTCTCTTACAGCATTACTCACCGAAAATTTTTCGCGAGAATCTTCCTTGATCACCGAACGGGCGATTGCCGCAACAATAGTGGCTTCGCGCAGTTTGATCGGCAATTTTTCGGCAGTAGCGCCAACCTGAGTGATGGCGGCGCGATAACCTTTGTTGTTCACCTTCTGCAGCCAGTATTCTTCCTGTTCGGGATCTTTGGTCATCGACAGGTAAATTACCGCGCTTTCAGGGGTAAGCATCTGGTCTTCGCGATCTTCGACCAGATCTTTAACAATGTCTTTATAGGTGACGACACCAACCAGGTCATCGTTGTTATCGACGACCGGCAAAGCTTCAAGCTCGCTGGCTGAAAGCATGGCTGCGGCTTCACGCACCGACATGTTCGAATTGACACGGCGGAACTTCTTTTCCATTACCGACGTGACTTTGTCATCAATATCCACATCCGGAATAGTAGCCAGATGTGAGGGTGTCAAAATTCCAACCAGTCTTTTGTCGCTGTCTGTAACAAGAATGCACTCAGGTTGTCTTAGAATGACAATTTCTCTGAGTCCAAAAACAGTTTGATCCTGTTCGACGATGGTCGGGTTTTTGTCCATGATATCTTTAACCCGAATACCCATTTTTACTCCTCCATTTTACAGGGAAATCACTTTTTGTCTCCAATTCTGCAAAAGATCATGCGCCCGGCGCCGGTTTGCAGAATGTTGCTCACAGTGGTTTTAACCGTCTTTCCGACATGGTCTCCTCCATCCTCTATTACAACCATGGTTCCGTCAGACAGAAAACCCACTCCCTGGCATTGTTCCTTTCCCTTTTTGACGATTTTAACTTCTATGTCCTCTCCACTTATGAATATGGGTTTGAGGGCATTCGCCAGATCATTTAAATTTAGCACCGCAACCTGATCGAGTTCGGCGACCTTTTTCAAATTGAAATCCTGAGTCAGCATGAT
>CAZTHA010000024.1:0-9516 GCA_964613435.1 uncultured bacterium | reverse complement strand
TAGCGGATCATGATTTTCATGCCGATAAAGGCAAAAAGCAGGTTGAAAGCCAGCGGAATAACCAGATGAAACATCGGAATCAGGGCATCGAGGTATTTATTGTCGAACTTGATCTCGCCATACCCTTTATACATAATGAAATAGACCGGAACAAAAAGCAGGTTTGCACTTACCAGGCCGAGAAGGATTCCCAGACCACTCCAGGCTAGTTCCATGCTGTTGGTGCTTTCAAGCTGCTGTTCCAGCCAGTTTTGCAATTCCCGACCGGCTATCGAGCACAAGAGATAGCCGATAAAGCCAAGAAGGGCTGACAAAGCCAGCTCAGGGTTTTCCAGCTCGATGATGTCAGGATATTTTGAATAAAGACCATAACCAACCGACACCCCAACCAGGGTGCCCGTCAACACCAGCAATGATCTTAAAAGTTGAAAAATCACTTCATTTTCTCCAAAGAGATAAGATGATAGCACGAAGAAGGGTTATAATCAATGCTGCAATTAGAGCCACATTTTTGTTATGATAGCGGAGTCAGCCATCATTTTCGATGCGGCAGGAAGCGGTAAATCATGGGCAACAATTTAGAAATACTGGTTAAAGAGCTGAAAAAGTATCGGTGCATTTGTTTTTATCCCTCCTCAGGCGCCGACTTGAGCGATCTCGATTTTTTTGCATCAGGGAAAAAGCCGCTGTTCGAAAGGCTCGGAGAAACCGCTCCTGGAATACCTGTCGAAACAGCCGCCCCTGTCGCAGCCGACCTCGAACCTGATCTGTTCATCCACACAGATTTGAACTTTTATCAGGAATTTGCTGCCGGGCATGATCTTGAAGCTGAGGAGTGCGGGATTCACAGCGAATACGAGATTCTGGAATTCAGAGAACTGCCAAGACTGGACAATCCCAACAAAATAGGCTGCAACTACGATTTCTCTGGTCAGTGTTTCGAATACAGATTACGTCTGTGGAATTCGGAAAAAGTAAAAACCCTTCTTTTCTGCCTCTGCGAAAACGAATTTTTTGTAGCAAAAGTTCTTCTGGCGCATAAAATCAGCTCAACCTACGTCTGGTCACGCAACTGGAACGGCGGGCAAACCTACGGAACCTGGCTGGCCAATGTTCTCGACCAGATTCATACAAAAAAAATGTATACGGACTGGCTTTGCATTCCTGGCCAGCGCGGCGAACCACGTAACCGACTCGTAGAAAAAGAATATCCTGAGCTCATGAGTCCGGTTAAGATCAAACTGGTTCGCAACGATGAGCTACGCTGGATCGACGAAGGGGCACACGGCTGGGTCGAAGAATTCGATGTCGAACCGGCAGGCAATTAGAATCGATTATCCAGAGACAGCCGCGATTATTTTTCCAGAGTCAATTTGAGCTTTTCGGCAAGCTGATCACGGCTAAAAGGCTTCTGAATGAAGCATACTCCTTCTTCCAGAATGCCGTGATGAGCTATTACATCGGCAGTATAGCCTGACATGAACAGAATCCTGATCTCCGGATAAATCCGTTTAATTCTTTCGGCAAGGTCTTTTCCATTCATTTCCGGCATGATTATATCTGATATCAGCAAATCGATTCTTTCAACTGAATCTCTTGCCATTTTTACAGCTTCAGCTGGTGAAGAGGTTGAAATCAACGAATAGCCCATTCTTTGCAGCATTCGTTTCATCATATTCAAAATTGCTACTTCGTCTTCAACCAGAAGAATTCGTTCCTTACCCTGACAAAGAGACTTCGCGAATGTCTCAGAATTTCGATGCTGCAGTTCACCTTCTTGCACTGGAAGATAAATGGTAAAGACACTGCCAATACCAGGCTCGCTATAAACGTTTATAAACCCATGGTTTTGCTTGACGATACCGTAAACGGTCGCCAAACCCAAACCGGTTCCCTTCCCCTGAGTTTTTGTCGTAAAAAACGGCTCAAAAATTGAATTCAGAGTTTTGGCATCCATTCCGCAACCGTTGTCACTGACAGCGATCTGTACGAATTCTCCGGCAATGAAGCCAATATGATTAAGACAATATGAGGAATCAAGAACGATGTTTTTAGTTTCGATAGAAACACTGCCAAGTTCAGAAATTGCATCCTTGGCGTTAACACAAAGATTTGCCAGAATCTGATCGATCTGAACCGGGTCGATTTTCACGGTTTTCAGATCTTTACCGGCGCGAAAACTAAGGGCGATATTCTCACCGATCAATCTTTTCAACATATTCAACATCGATCTGATGGTGTCATTCAGGTCGATAACTTTTGGGGTAACCGCCTGCTTTCTGGCAAAGCCGAGCAGCTGTTGCGTCAATTGCGCCGAATGAACCGCCGCTTCTTTGATCTCATTAAGGTTATATACGACAGAGCTTTCCGGATCGATATCTTCGAGAGCCATTTCGGTGTGACCGAGAATAACGTTAAGCATATTGTTGAAATCGTGAGCCACCCCCCCCTGCAAGTCTTCCGATCGATTCCATTTTTTGTGCCTGAATCAGCTGAGCGCGCAAACTGGCCTGCTGCCGAGAATTTCTGTCTCTTTCAATCACGCTGGAAATGATGCGCGAAATCGAAAAAAGCAGACGAATATCTTCATCCGGCCACTCTTTGTAGTTTACGCAATCATCGAAACCGATAAAACCAAAATACGCATTGTTAACGAAAAGTGGCACAACCAAAATGGAAACAATATTCTGAGACTGGAGAGTTTCTCTGGTAAAATCGTCGGGAATGTCGTTGACGTCGCTAAAGCTGATCAAGCCATCTTTTTCGAGAGACTGCGTCCACCATTCGAGGTTTTGCGCTGGGATTTCCTGTAGGTTTTCGATCTGAGCTTCAATGCCGGACGCACACCATTCATGGATATTATTTACACAAGCGGTTTTAAAATTATGTTCGAACAAATAAACTCTGCTGACCTCAACCGCTTCGCCAAGTTTCTCGACACACTTCTGCAAAAAAACTTTCAAATCATTCTGCTCAACCGCCAGTAGCGAAATTGAAGACAGCAGATCTTCATAATGAATCCTTCTCTGAACTTCGTTTTCAAGCTCTTTTCTTCTGGTGATATCGGTAAAAATAGCTGCTACAGAATCTTCACCGACCTTAAAAGCATTAACTTCAAACCATCTTTTCAGCCAAGGAAAATAATGTTCGAAGACTTTTGCGCCGCCTGTTTCCAAAATTTCTGCAAGAGTTAACAACATCGACGACTGCTTGTTTTTTGGCAAAAAAACGGAAAGTGGCTTATTGAGCATATCTTGAGGATTCAAACCGGTAAGCGTTTCAAATTGCGCGCTGGTTCGATTGCAGACGAAATCATCAATACGACCATCGCTGACCTTGGAGGCTCTGAAAATTGCAAGTCCCGCCAGCGAGGTTTCAAAAAGGTGCTTTAATAGGTTTTCTTCCGCATTTCTGTTGCTTTGGCTATTCATTTCCTCTCCCCACTCTATTCTAACAAGGTTTTAGTAAATTTGGGAGATCTATATTCTTTCGAAAGCAGCAAAAAAACGTTCTTTGGAGCTGGAGTTATCTCGAATCGATTCCCGAAATCATAAGGAAAGAATAACCGAAGCTTCAGTCTTTGCCACCAATTGCTTTGAGATAGGCAGTAATTGAATCTTTGCTCAGTAGCCTGGAAAGTTGAACCGGATTATATAACCTAGGCGTATGCTCCATTTCTGCCCATTCTGCCGGAAGAATTTTTTCTGGCGCATCCGTCCAATTTTTCTTATCGATATTTTCAGAACCGATTGCTTCTCAGCGAAGCATCGGCGTCAAATAGGGGTTGAGCGGTTCACCGGTAGTTCTGATTCTGGTTGCATTGATAACCGCAGCAGGATTGCCTTGAACCGTTGCCTTTTCAAGAATTCCCTCGACCTCCAGCCAGCTCTCTTCTTTAAGAGCGGGGTTTCTCGGTCCTTTAACCAGAACCGCAACCGGCTGTGCATCGGCCACACAGCAAACCATAACAAAGCGAAAGATAACGAATTTATCATCGGGAACGCCTGGCGCCTGGGACATGTAACGGCCGACGGTCTGAATATTTTTCCCTAACAATTTCTCGAAATTGGCATGAATATCGATGATCGAAACCCTTTCCGGAAGCTTCGCCGCAGCCGAGGCAACCAGGTATTTATCATAACCAGGTTCGCTGACGATATTCATGTTTCGCCCCATTTTGCCGGCATTTTCATCGAGACCGGCAATTTTGAGCGACCGCTTTTGAAAAGCATAACTGCCGAGATTACCTGACTCGTATCCGGCAATATAAAGAATCGGAGCCAATAGGATCAGGAGGCGAACCAGATCGATAGAACCGTGCTGCAAGTGGTGATGATGGTGATGCCCGGGGCTGTTTTCCGGTCTGAAAAACAGAGCCAGAAAGAAGACCAGACTCAAGATGAAAGCCATCAGAACGAGCCAGCCAAATTGCGGATTGAGAATATCGACATAATCCCCTGAAAAGTAATAAATTGCAAACATTCCTGACCAGAATAAAAAAACCGACCAGGAAAGAATATGGCTGAATTCAGGAATTCTTCTTCTCATACCGGACCTATATCGATAAAAAATGAGCTGAGCATTACCAGCAGATAAACGACGCTGATCGTGGTAATTGCCAGTGTAATTGCGGTTTTTCTTGAAAAAATACTGAAATACATGAAAAACAGCTTAATATCGAACATTGGCCCGAGAACAAGAAAGCCGAGTTGCCCGGGAACGCCGACGATATGGCGAAATGACGCGCCAACAAAGGCGTCGGCTTCAGAGCAAAGATTCAGAGCCACGGCCAGAAACATCATGATCATGACAGCCAGCCAGTTTTCTGCCATCAGTTCCATGATCAACTGACGATCGACAAAAGTCTGGGCCGCCGCGGCGAAAAAAGCACCGGCAACGAGAAAGCAGGCTACTTCAAGGAAATCACCCGCGCCATGCAGCATCGCGCGATGAATCCTGGCGGTAAAATGATTGCTATGCTCGTGCTCAAAATTCTCATGACGGACATGATGCTGGCAAGCATTTTCCTGCACATTTTGTGACTTATCTGAAGCAGTATGATCATGCTCATGACCGCATGAACAACAGGTCGTCTGTCCTGCATTATTCTCATCAGCTAAACGCTCATTTTTGGCAACGAGACGATTAACGATCAGTCCGATCGTAACTGCCGCAATATAGCCAAGCCCAAGCCTTAGGGCGACCATTTTCCAGTTGAAAAAATATGCCACAGCGGTTGACAGGCCCACTAGAGGATTTACGATAGGGCCGGCAAGCAGATAAGCAATTGCCGCGGAGAAAGGAACGCCTTTTCGTAGCAAGCGCCTGACCACCGGAACAATTGCACATTCACAGACCGGAAAGACAAAGCCGACGCCGGCAGCAATTAAAACGGCCTTGAAGCTTCCTGAAGGCATCATTGCCGTTAGTTTTTCGCGCGGAATGAACTCTTCGATAAAGCCGCCGGCCAGCGAACCAAGCAGCATGAACGGCAAAGCTTCAAAAAGAATCGAGATGAAAATGAGTGAAAAAGTTTTCAGTTCGGCTGAGCGGGCTCCGAAAAGAGAAACAAAAACAAGCAGCAGAAGAAAGAAGCGGGGCAGAATATATTCGAGCTGTTGCCAGATGGTTCGACTGGGAATAGTCTCAGCAACGATCTTCATCATCTCAAACCTTTGATTTAAATGAAGAATACAGAATTGTCAAAATGTAAGCCAGGCCGGCGAGCAAGATGGTGACGGCTCCAGCTGGAAGATTTGGCGTGTAGCTGATGGCCAGGCCGCCACTGGTAAAAAGAATCCCAAGACAAACAGAAAATAGCATGATTTTCCAGACCCGGTTGAAAAAACGTGAGGCGATGGCGACCGGCAAACTAATCAAAGCGATTACCATGATGATCCCGACCACCGACACAGTTAAAACCACAGTCAAGGCTGTCAGACAAAGAATAAGCAAATAATAGAAGTTTACTCTTACGCCACGGGTTCGGGCGAATTCTTCATCGAAACAAACCGCGAGAAACTGCTTGTAAAAAACCATAGTCAGGCCAATGACCACCAAATCCAGCAAGGCGATAAGGTATAAATCACTTGAAGAGACCATGAGAATGTTGCCAAAAAGATAACTCATCAGATCTTCGTTATAACCTGGCGTTTTGAAAATGAACAAAATGCCCGCCGCCATTCCGACAGCCCACAAAGCACTAATAACCGTATCCTCGCGCTCTTTGGCCCGCAAACTGACAATGCCGATCAAAATTGCCGAAGCAAGGGCGGTAATGACTGCACCATGCATCGGTTGCAGCCAGCTCCAGCCGAGAACAACCTGCGCATACCTGGCAGCACCGATTCCACCAAGAATACAGTGCGAAATCGCGGCAGCAATATAGGTTATTCGCCGCAGAACCACATAGGTGCCAACAACTCCGGTTCCCATGCTGCATAGAATTCCTGCCAGCAAAGCGTTTTGCAAAAAGGGCAGCTCAATAAGATCTTTCAGGAATGCGAGCAAGTATGGCCCCCTTCCGAACAACGGTGATCGTGACGAATTACCCGAACACCACCACCATAGAGGCTTTGCATGGTTTCGCCGGTCAAATCGGAAACCGGATGAACCTGCAGTGTCTGCCTGATACAAATTACACTTTTGACACGGCTGGAAACAAAGCCGATATCATGAGAAACCATAATGATCGTGTATTTCTTGTTCAAATGCTCGAACATATTGTAAAACTGCTCGGTTCCATGAATATCAATATTTGAAGTCGGTTCATCGAGCAAAAGCAATTGCGGCTCGGCAACCAGGGCCCTTGCCATAAGAACGCGCTGCCGTTGACCGCCCGAAAGGTCGTTGAAGCTTCGATCGGCCGAACCATCGATACCGACTTCGCTAATCGCTGCAAGAGCTTTTTCTTTCTGCTCTTTTGAGTAGCCGCCCCAGATAAAATTCCGATCCAGACAGCCCATCAAAACAACATCGAGAACGCTTACCGGAAAATTGCTGTCGAATTTGGATTGCTGCGGCACGTAACCGATTTTATCCAATGCTTGTTCCGGGGCCTTACCAAAGATTTTCACTTCGCCTCTGGAAGGCTTGAGCACGCCAAGAATAAGTTTGAGAAGAGTGGTTTTGCCGCCGCCATTAGGCCCGACAACGCAGGCAAATTCACCGGCCGGCACGTTTAAATTAATATTCTGCAATACCTTGCTGCCGGGAGTATATTCAAAATCTACATCGGTAAAGGTTATTATCGACTGGGCCTCGTTCATCTGTTAAGACCGTGGTAAATTTTCTGGGCAATGTTTCCAAGGTTAACCAGGTAATCCTCAGCCAGCGGATCAATGGCAACGACCGTTCCAGAAATCGAATCGGCGATAGTTTGCGCCGCACGCGACGAAAATTGCTGCTGCACAAAGATCACCCGGATATTCTCGGCTTTGGCCCGACGAATAAGATTTACCATCTGGCGCGGGCCCGGCTCTTTGCCTTCTATTTCAATGGCCCGTTGTCGCAACCCGAAACGATCGGTAAAATAGCCAAATGCAGGGTGAAAAACGATTATCGCCTGTCCGGAAAAAGGCTTGAGAATGAGCTTCAAATGCTCGGTCAAACTATCGAGTTTTTCAGCAAAATCGCTATAGTTTTGCACGAAAAAACTTTTCTTTTCGGGAAAAAGTTCGGCCAGGCCAGTGGCAATGTTTTCAGCCATAATTTTCGCATTCTGCGGATCAAGCCAGATATGCGGATCTTCGGCGCCGCCCCCATGGCTACAGCCTTCATGATGCACGTGATTAGCAGCATCTTCACCGGTTTCCATTCGTCTGCGAGTAATACCTAGATCAGTTCTGACAATTCTCAATTGCGGAAAAAGATCGGCAATGCGTTCAAGAAGAGCCTTCTCGAAAGGCAGCCCGATGGCCATAAATGCGCGGGAACGCCCCAGTGAAGCCATTTGCCTGGGTAATGGCTCGAATGCGTGGGGCGACATGCCCGCACCCACCAACACCTGCACCTCAAAGAGATCTCCGGCAATTTGTTCAACAAAAAACTTCTGCGGCGGAATACTGACAAAGATAATTTCTTTGGCAAAACCAGTGCCGGAAATTACCAGAAATGCCAACAAAGTCAGAATAAAAAAAAACTTCGACAATCGAACGCTATTTTTTGCCATCAGGTTCAACATTGCAGAAAATTTCAATCTTATCGCTTTCGGTGCACTTTTTGATTTCATGATTCTGCGAGAACTTGTCCCAGCACTTTTTCTGAGCAGGAGTTAAAACCCCGGTGCCGCTGCATAGAGGACAAACGTGTTCCAGAGCATGAAGAATAGCACTGCGAATGAACTCAGAGCGGTTGGGCATAGTCTGCAGGATCTCCAGCAGATTTGGATCGACCTTAAAAGTAACGGTATCAGCCTTTTTCAATGAATACCTCCAACGTGTCACAAAATAATATATTTTTTTGAATTTTTTTTCAACCTATTTAAATATGAAAGACATCGCTTCGCGCAATGTTCCGACTTTGATTATACCCTGTCCTTCAGCGATGTCGGAACCGGAAGCGATAACAAATCTCTTGAAACCAAAGCGCCGCCCCTCGGCAATTCGCCGGTTAAGCTGGGCCACCGGCCTAATTTCACCCGCAAGTGTCAGCTCACCGGCAAACATGACATCGGCAGGCAACGGGCGGTCATTGGCACTTGAAGTCAAAGCCATAGCCAGGCCCAGGTCGCCACCGGGTTCGGCCAGCCTCAATCCGCCGGCAACATTGGCGAAAACGTCACGATTGTAGAATTTGATTCCCCCATGCTTTTCAATAACCGCAATCACCAGATTCAGGCGATTGGCATCGAGTCCTGACACAACTCGTCTTGGCATGGCCAGAAACGATTGGTTAACCAGGGTTTGTAACTCGGCGAGAATACAACGACTGCCCTGCAACAGCGGAACGACGCCAACCCCGGCAGCATCGCTGCGATTTCGCCCGATAAAAAGATCAGAAGGGTTCATTACCGGCGAAAGTCCCTTATCGGTCATCTGAAAAACCGCCACTTCGCCGGTCGCGCCGAAACGGTTTTTGAAAACCCGCAATATCCTGAAATTCGAGCTCAATTCGCCTTCAAAATATAAAACAGTGTCGACGATGTGTTCGAGAATCTTTGGCCCGGCGATCGCCCCATCTTTGGTCACATGGCCAATGATAAAAACCGGCATTCCACGGTCTTTTCCGAACTTGGTCAAGATCGCCGCACATTCACGAATTTGCGAAACCGAACCAGGCGTGGCATCGAGCTGCGGGGTAAAGACGGTCTGAATCGAGTCGACAACCAGCATTCGCGGCAGATAAGAAATAATACCCTGAAGGGCGGCGTCGATATTCTGTTCGGCAATCAGAACAATATCCTTGCCGTTGCCGACCCGCAGTCGATCAGCGCGCAGCTTGATCTGCGTCGCAGATTCTTCGCCACTTACGTAGGCAAGCGGTTTGATCTGCACGCCAAGGCGCGAAGCAAGCTGC
>CAZTHA010000023.1:0-22904 GCA_964613435.1 uncultured bacterium | reverse complement strand
GCCTGGATGGATGAGAGCACCATGACTTACATGAAGAATCCCTTTTTGCCAAAAGAAGGCGGAACCGGTGTCGGCACCAGATTGCTCTATCACCTGGCCGAATTGCTGGCGCGCTAAATTTAAAAAAAATGTTGCTTCATTTCCTTGTCGACCGTATATGAAATAAAACCCGTTGAAAGAGGTGGCGATTATGGCAGGACTGAAAAAGCTGTCGGTTCTAATGATGATCCTTGCTTCGATTTTTATGACCGGGTGCGATGCCAGCAAAATAATGGAAACCATAACCAAGGTTGCTGATGGCATCAAGCAGGCTGTGCCCGCGATAAGAGATGTGATCAACACATTCCAGGGCATATTCGGCAATAATAACAATAATGCCAACAACAATGCCAATACAAACAATGCTGCAGCCGGTACCAACGCCGAAGCCGATGCCGCAAATACTGGCGCAACAGCCGTTGTAAGTACTGCTGACGACCAGGAAGACATCACGCAAAACGATGATACGGCCAGTGCCGGTTCAACTGACAAAATCGCTACTACCAGCGTCAATGTTGCTACTAATACCGTCGACGTCGCTACCACTACTGCCAATGTTGCGAGCAATACCGTTACCATTTCTGCCCAGGGGCGTGAACAAATGCGAAAAGTCGTTGATTATGCGATGCAGAATCATCGCGGAGCCTCCAATGGCCAGTGTTTCAATGCTGTCTGGGGTTACCTCACTTCCTCTGGCTATGGAAATTTGTCTAATTGGGCCGATCTGCCCAACATGGGCAGCGCCGAAGCCAAAGATTTTGCCGCATACATGAATGCCCGGCAGGATAATCTTGATGAAGCAGGTTTGCAGCGTCTCGATACCGCTTTCGATCCGCCGATTACCAACCCCCATGACCCGAGAATACCCGAGGGCGCGGTTATCGTCGTTGCCGCCGGAAGCACTGGAACAGCCCACCCAACCGCCGGTGACATCGTTATCAAGGGAAATGGCCGTTTCATCAATGATGGTCCGAACATGGATTACGGCACCAGCAGCACCTGGCAGGGAAAACTTCTTGGAGTTTACATTCCCAAATAAACAAATCTGCTTAAATATTTAAATCGGCTCTGAATACCCATCAGAGCCGATTTTTCTTTTACAGAAATATTTCTTGCCAGTGGCGCGCAGTTGTTTTAATATAGCCGCGGTTGAATCAGGGAAGCAGGTGCCAGTCCTGCGCGAGACCGTCGCCGTGTTTGGGGACAAATGCCCGTTAATGCCACTGTCGAACGATGGGAAGGCTGGGCAGGAGGAAGATCCATCAGCCGGAATACCATTTCAGCCCGGCAGAGCCTTTTGCTTTGCTGCATTTTTCAATGAGGTGGCGGCTACCCATGCTCAAGAGATTTTTTGTGTTCCTTTTTGTCCCGTTTTTCTTTCTTTCCAACCAGGTTTTGTTTTCGGCAACCAAGATGGACAGTGGGCCTGAAGCCGATGCCAACCGTTGTTTCCAGCTTGAACAGCTTGAAATAGTTGGCAAGGCAATGCTATTGCCGGAGGAGGTGACCGGCAAGCCCGACCAGAAAAAGTCGATTAACCAAGAAACCAGTGGTGCCCTGACTTCTTTGTCAGATCTTCTCGATCGTTTTGCTGAGGTAACGGTAAGAGTTCCAGGAGGCCCGGGTCATATATCTTCACTGAACCTTGGCGGTCTTTCCGGCAACAAGATTCTCGTCGTAAAAGATGGCATGCCGATGAATGATCCATTTACCGGCAGTGCTGATATCGGCGATCTAAGACTGGATTCCTTTGAAAATGTGGAAATTTGGCAAGGAAACCGCGCAACTCTTTGGGGCAGTAATGGCATCGGCGGGGTTGTTCGCCTTACAAGCAGATTCCCTGAACCTGGACGCTTGAAATTAAGTAGCGATGGCATTGGCGGTAACGGTTATCTGTTAGAAACCAGCCTTGAGGATTATTCACTCGGCATACGTTTCAGTCATTACTCAACTCCTGGCTGGTCGGCAGCCTCTTGCCGACGCGGTAATTCAGAGCCAGACAGTTTTGAGGTTGATGCCTTCGAACTGGCATTCGCCAGCGAACTTGAAGCTGACTGGCAAGTTGAGGCTCGTGCCGGGTTCAAAGAAAGTATGACCGAGCTCGATGGCTTTGACCCGGTTTCTGCCTTGCCGGTAGATAACCTGACCTTTCGGCAAAAGAAGATCGAAGCAGATTCTAGTTTTGGTTTTTGGCGAGCCGACGCCAACGGTGAATGGCGAATAACCCAGGCTTTTCTTCAGCGAAGCTATACTGGCTATGATGAGTCAACGTTATGGAACGAATATGGTATGGGTATTTCGCGCCATCGCCAGGCAGTCAGTCGCTTGCAGAATTTTTTCGATGGGCGAATGACGGCTTTGGCAGAAATTTCGCGAATGGAAACCCGGGCAGAAAATCGTGGTAATTTCAGTGTCAGGGAAGTCGACGCCGGCTTTTTGCTCGCCCTGAAGCGTCAGAGCGGCAAATCTGGCCTGCTTGGCTGTAGCGGAAGAATTGACCGTCCGGATGGCAAAAAATCGGTGATCACTGGGTCCATCGATTGGAGCAAGAATGCTGCAGGTTGTGACCTTTATCTTGGCGCCGGCAGCTCATTTCGGAACCCGTCGTTGAATGAAAAATTCTATCCGAATTATGGAGATCCATTATTGACAGCAGAACATGCTCAGTCGATTCAGGCGAAGATTTCCAGAAAAATTGAGGATTTTGGGCGACTGGGCTTTTCACTGCTAAAATACCGAATTCGTGACCTGATTGGAACAGTTGCCACTTCTGATCCAGCCTATGCCTGGGGCATCAAAGCAGCAAATCTCGAAAAATCTGAAATTCTTTCCCATACAATTTCGCTCGATGAATTGTGTTTTGCAAAAATACATTTAAGCGGTTCGATTGGCATTGTCGATCGCGCGAAAATTCTTTCAAGCGGACGTAATGTTCCGGGAGTCGTTTCGCGGCGAGCAAGCCTTATGTTGCGGCGACAATTTTCTGATGTTGAATTATCGATACAGAGCAATTGGTGGGGAAGTGCCTGGGAAAACGCTGAAAATACCTCAACGGCAGAGCCGGGGCACGATCTTTCATTATTTGTTGCATGCAAACTGGGGCCGGCCCGCCTAAACTTAAGCGTGGTGAACCTTCTCGACGAAGAAAAAGAACGACTGGTCGGTTATACCCGGCCTGGTCGACGTTTTCTAATTAGCTCTGAAATCCAGTTCTGATCATTCGAGATCTGAGCTGATAAGGCCGCCGCGCCAGGTCGGCGATAGTTTGAATTTTTCGACGTTGGCAAACTCGGCCTTGTTCTGCTCAGGTTTCCCGAGAAGAAATGCGATAAAACCCATTTGAGCATTGGCTTTGCCATGTTCGCGGGCAAATGTTTCGGCGATCGCGTCGGCGGTAACTCCGTATTTGCCCATGTTAAGGCTGTATGGCAGTTTCAGGCCGGTTCCATCGGAGCGGCAAAAGGCTTTACTGACCAGTTCTGTGCAGACAAGGCTTTGTTCGCTGTCAAAACTGAAGCGAAAATCGTATTCGCGGCCATAATAGAAAAATGCTTGATGAATCGATCGGGCGATGTCGATTTTTCGCAAATTCGGGCGTAGAGCGGCAAGATAATCGGCTTTGCATGAATGTTCGATTGAGTTGAAAACGACGCCTTCACTGATTGCTTCGATTACCACGTTCGTGTGCCCATCGTGATTGCGCTTTAAAAAGGCCTTGCAGGCTTCGGGAAAATTCTTTTCAAGCAGTTCGACAAAATTGCGGCAATCATTTTTTCGGCACCAGGCCGAAACTTCCCGGTCATCCTTGAAAAAGCTGGCCAGTTCCTTGCGGTCGCCAAGATAAATGATGCCGTGTGGCCAGAATCCGGGCAGAAAAATATTCGAAAGATACCAATCCTGTCGTTCGAGAATGATGTCGCCAGGTTTTAGCAATTGTTTGAATTGTTTGACCTGCGTTCTGCTGATCAAGCGTGTTTCCTGTTTCTTGATGCGGGAATCGCCGACCCAGGTGAAAACGGCTTTTTGCGCAGGCAAGATGAAATCCAGGGTTTTATCAAAAACCGTATTGGCGAGAATTTTCCAGGTTGGTTTGCTGGCTACGGTTTTGAGCAGATGATCCAAAACCGCCTTTTGTGACAGGATGAGCCGGGGCAGAAGCCGTGCCTGGTCGTGAACCGGCCTGGCGGCAAGCTTCCCCTGGTAAAAGAGTAGCATGTTATCAAAATTGATTAAACGAAAGCGGTAAAGCCGCGCCAGATCTTTAACCTGAATGACACGGTTAATTTCCAGCCGCAGCGCGTTTTTGTCAATCGCAAATTCTTTGTTGGCTTCGTTGAAGAGAAGCTCGAGTTTCGGTCGCCGGTCAACGAAGTTCATCAGTTCGGCAACAAAAACGATTTGCGTCAGCCTGGCGCTTATACCAAGAAGGTATGCCTCGAAATTATCTTTAATCTCGGCTGAACCGTGCTTCAATAAGGGCACCTGATACTTTTCCGCTATTTTGCCGATATCTCTGGAAAAGTTCAGATAGAGTCGCAGAAAACGGTAGGCCGGTCGCAGGTCTGACGCACCGGTAAGCTGGTTTGTTTTGCTGAGACGGTGCAGGTAGGAGTTTTCATGCAGGGCTCCTTCACAGAGCCGTGCCAGTTTGTCTGCCCGGTTTGCAAAAAAAACTATATCGTCACCGGTTGAAGCTGTGGCAGCAACAGTTAACAGAGAAAACAAAAACAGGCTGAACACTAGTTTAATCAGGTTGCCGCCCTTTTTTTGCATAGATTTCTGCTCCGAATCCAAGTTATTGACTAATTATAATGGAAATAACTTTTTGCGGCAATCTGCGATTTTTTAAGAATCAAAATTCCAGGCTCAGTTGGTGGCAATTTCGTTCAGCGGCAAAGTGAAGCGAAAAACCGTACCTTTGTTTTCGGAGGTCTCGAAAGAAACTCTTCCGTTGAGCATTTTTTCACCGAAAACTTTCATCGAGTAGGTGCCAAGGCCGTGGCCGTGTTGGTCTTTGGTGGTGAAATTGCGCTGAAAAATTCGCCCTTGCATGATTTCTGGTATGGGTTTGTGATTCCATACGCAAAAGGTTAGATCTTTTTTGCCGCAATCGACCCAGAATCTTACCGCTCGCCCGCCATCAGTCGATTCAAACGCATTGATGAGCATATTCTGCAATACTTTCAAAACCAGCGTTTTGTCGGTTGAAAAATGCTTTTCCGGCAATATTTCAGGCTTTCGCAATTTCTTGCCAGTTATTGCTGGATGACCAGATATCATGTCGACGGTTTCATCAAATATCTCTTTCAATGAAACGGGCTGGTTCTCGACCAGGTATTTGCCTTCAACTGATGAAACAAGAAGCTTTTGCAGCTTAATCTCATTGATGAGTCGCGATGAGGTGTTGTTGAGTGCTTTCAGCAACAGGGGCATGTCTTCAGGTTCGCAGTCGCACGCAAACTCGCTTAGCCCAGATATTGCCGTAGCCAGATTCGATACGTCATGCAGGAACATTCTTTCCATAAATTGCAGATTCTGCAGTCTGGTAATATTCTGCATGGTCAGCAGAATTATTCTGGTGTCATCTATTTGCATCGGTGTTGAGCGAACCATAAAAAAGAAATCTTCTTTTTCACGAACGCTGTTAACGGTTATTGAACAGGTTCTTTCGATCGGTTCGTTCTCGGTAAGGCTCAAAACGATGGCTATGGCCGCGCCGCAAGACCGACAATACTCCGAAGTCCCACATCCACCCTCGCATCGGTGTGCATGAATGCAGTGAAAGGCTTCTCCGGGCCTCTGCCCCAGAATAGAGGCCGGATCTTCTATGCCAATAAGTTTTAGCAGATTTTCATTTACCGCCAAAATCTGCCGGTATTCATTGCATACCGCAAATACTCCGTGAACCGCGTCGATTATCTTGTTCACCAACGGATGTCCGGCGATGAGTTTTATCTGATCTTCGAGTTTGTCGGCACATGCTCTTTCTGCTGTTGCAAAGCTGGTTCTCATAAGGTTCCTCCAGCAAGATCATATTCCTGCTGTAACTATATATTTTATCTATTTTCATTATAACTATTAGCCGGGCAATTGCAAAATACTTTGTTATACCCCCAGAAGATCAGCTATCAGAAAGGAAATTCTTCCAGGGGGCCGGCATCTTCAACCGGTTTGACTTCAGGTAAGGCAATGTGCTTTTGCTCGATGATCGGGTTGACAATAATGGCCCGATTTGGGCGTACCGGGCAAATGTGTTCGCAACTGCCACAGCCGACGCAGATTGCTGGCGTCACTTCCGGTATCATCAGCCCATTTTTATAGGGAACCATGCGTACCGCCTTGGTCGGGCAATGTTCGGCACAGGCCCCGCAGTCTTTTCCGTCGGTTTCAACGACGCAAAGAGATTTTATATATTCTACTTCAGCAATTTTCAGGGTTTTCTTTTCCTCGAGAGATACGGGCGAAATCGCGCCGGTCGGGCAAATATTCGTGCAGAGGTTGCAAGTCTGCTCGCACATTCCATAATTGAATTTTAGTTCTGGCTGGGCGATGCTGCCGTAATGAAAACCATCGTTAGTCGGGCTGATAACCGATGAAGGACAAGCCGAAATACACAGATGGCAGGAAATACATTTTTGGGAAAAATCTTTAACGTTGCCGCTACCGGGCGGTAGAATCCTGTTTCGCGGTTCATTTGTTGCCTTGACCAGAGCCGGCAATAGATTTATGGCAACGGCGGAAACAGTGCTGCTGATCAAGGCGCGCCGCTGTGGGGAAAAATCTTTCTTGGTCTGCAGATAAGGCGATGCGAACTCAATTGCGCTGAAATTGCAGGCTGAAATACAGTTCATGCACATAACGCATCGTGAAAAATCCAGGCTTTTGGTAGTCAGGTCGATGCAGCCTGCCTTGCAACTGCGAACGCATTGTCCGCAGGTTGTGCAATGCTCTTGCTGCAAGCGGAGCTTGAAAATTGAAAATCCGGAGACCAGCCTCAGTAAGGCGCCAACCGGGCAAATCAGGTTGCAATAGATACGCCCCCATTTTTTCACCAACAAAAACAAGACTATGGCAAAAACGAGAGTTGGTATGAGCGTTGCTATTTCTACCGGGTTTGACCGCGCCTTGTTTAACCAGTTCACTCCGGTAAAGGCAGAACCCGCCAACCACATTAGCCGGCTGCTGAGAGGTTGCCAGATGTTGCTTAATATTCGTCCTGCCAGAGAAAATGGTTCGGCCATGACCAGAATCGAGGTGAAGCCGGCCGCGGCCAGACTCAGCATTATCGTCGCCGCCGCCATGTGTGTTCTGAAAAAGTCAGGCAGGGTGCAAAAGTTTGCCTTTCCTTTCCAATGGTTCAGGCGGCCAAAAAAATCCTGTAGCAGACCAAGCGGGCAAATAATCGAACAGTAAATGCGCCCGGTCAACAATGTCAGTATGATTGTTGCCAGAGCCAGAATCGTCCCTCCGGCAATAATCGCGGCTAAAAACTGCGGTCCAACAAGAAAGCTTGTCAGGTCGGCGAAGCTGTCGAACCTCGAGAACAAAAAAAGAAAAGCCAGCAGCATCGATATCGCTATGGCTTTTCTTATCAGTGACAAAAATTTCATTTAAATGGCTATTCGTTCAATTTTCAGGTTTTTCAGGTTATTTTCGCCGACTCCAAGATCTTTGGCTTTGGCAATGTAGGAAATATCGGTAAGATTTGTGCCAAGAATCGCTGCTGCGGCGGTGTCGGCTGCGACCATGTCGCACGACATCAGCAACGCTTTTTTGTTGGCGACATCGGCGAGGCTGGTGCCGCGTGGCCCATTCTGCATCATGACGTTGTAGGCGTCGACAACATTCAGCGTTGGTTTTTTGGCCAGGGTTGCACAATCGGCAATACATTGATGCAGATCGGTGCGATGGTAATAGCGGCGATCCCAGACTATGCCCATCAGATTTTTCATGACACAGGTCATGCGTGCGCCACCATGGTTCTTGAGTATGGGAATGTTGATAATCGAGTCCGCTTCGAGCCAGGCCTTGTGAATCAGGGTCTTGTTCAATTGTCGGCCTTGTTTGAGCTCTACTTCAGCATAGTAGGCCTCATCATTGGCAGGAATGATTTTTCCTCCGGCTTCGATTACCGCTTTCTCGATGCCGCTGAGCTGATAGCACTGTTGCCATTCATTGCAGGTATTGTCAAAGACTTTAACTTCTTTGGCACCGGCCTTCAGGCAAAGTTTGACGATATGCCCCACCAGGTCAGGGTTGGTGTTTGCTGCCTCTGCCGGAGTTCGGGCCCAGCCGATATTGGGTTTTACGACGACCTTCTGCCCGGGTTTGATGAATTTTTCAATGCCACCCATTGCGGTTATGGCTCGATCGAACATTTGAATGGGTTCTCCGCCCCTGACTGCCACCAGATCGGGAATGCTGCTGCCTTGACTCGTATTTGTCTGCGCCGGCAAAGTTTTGTGCAGACTGGTCTGGGCGATTAGAGCCGAGGTAATTGCCAAAAATTTTCTTCTGTCCATTATGCCTCCCGTAAAACTAACTGGATCGGGAAATTCGCAAATCGTTTTGTTTTAAAGTACACTAATTAAGAATATAATTTTATCAATCCACAAGTCAATCGAGGTAGAAATTTGTTGCAGGGCGAAAGCAGGGAAGGCTCTCTTTTTGAACATCTAGAGGAGCTTAGAGCAGTGATTTTGCGCATGCTTTTGAGTGTGGCTCTGGCTTTTCCGGTGCTGTTCTATTTCTCTGACGGCCTGCTCGCCCTTATGATCAAGCAACTTTGCCCACCGGGAATGACCTTGAAATTCTTTTCGCCAATCGAGCCTTTTGTCGTGCAATTGAAAATAGCCTTTTACGGCAGTATTTTTGCTATGGCGCCCTACCTGCTGGGAAACGTCTGGGGATTCGTCGCTCCGGCACTTTATGGCCGAGAGCGGAGAGTTGCCGGTTGGCTTACCTTTTTTTGCTGGCTTCTCTTTGTGGTTGGCGCAGTTTTCAGCGTTCTGGTTATTCTGCCGCTGATAATGAAATTTTCTTTTACCTTTGAATCGATGTATCTGCAGGCCGCAATCGGTATCGGCCAGTTTGTCGGGCTTGTTTTTATGCTGATTATTGGCTTTGGCCTGATGTTTCAATTCCCTGCCGGTGTTTTCGTTCTGGTTCTGAGCGGTCTGGTAGACATCCGACGTTTGAAAGCCCTTCGACCTTACATTTTACTTGGGATTTTCGTGGTATCGGCTTTGCTGACGCCGCCCGATGTTTTTAGCCAGATAATGATGGGGGGGCCAACCTATCTGCTTTTCGAGATTGGTCTTTTGGCCGCTTCATTTTTTTCAAACAAGACCAGGGAGCGGAATTTGCCCGAGGAAATCGGGGGGGTTGCGCAAAACGATGTTTATGAGGATAATAATAAAACTGAAAAAGAGTAGTTAGAGGAAAAAAGGAACCGGAAATAACCGAATGAAATTATTCTATTCCGTCGGCGGGGGCCTTGGACATTTAACCAGATTTACGGCTTTTCTCAACAGCATGCAAATTGTCGAGCCGGTCACGGTAATCGCTTCGTCGCCGTTTGCACGTGATCAACGAGTGGTCGATCGACAGCACCAGGTTTTGATTCCGCCTTTTCGCGCTGCCCGTTCCCGTGAAGATCTTGTTGACTGGCTGCAGCAGACGATCGATGAACTAAAACCTGAGCAGATGTATGTGGACGCTTTTCCCGCCGGAATTCTTGGGGAATTATGCGACGTCGTGCTGCCAGGTGATACGCAGCTTTATTTGCTGGCGAGAATTATCAAATGGCCGGTTTACCAGGAGAGGATACCGCTTTTTAATCTTAAATTCAAAAAAGTATTTAAACTTGAGCAGCTCGACGACCAATACCGCTTGTTTCTGAACAATCATGCTGAAGAGGTTGAAGAAATGGTTTTGCAGCGACCGGTAGCCAATGAAACTTTTGAAGATATTGCCGATGGTAGCTGGCTGGTTATTCATTCCGGTCCAGACTCTGAGCTTGATGCTCTGCTAAAAGTCGTCTCTGAAGACTATCGACAACAGCATGCCAAGCCGGATGTATTCGTAATTTATCCCGGAAAATGCCCCGAATTCGTTCCCGCAAACTTCAGGTTTCTGTCAGCTTACCCGGTTTCTGCCGCTTATGACCGGGCGGCAAGGGTTTATAGCGCCGCCGGTTTCAATATGGTTGACCAGATGCGGCCTTTTCGCTCGCGACACTATGTCATGCCTTTCGAAAGAATACTCGACGATCAGTTTGAACGTTGTCGTCAGCACCAGAGCGAATTTGCTGCGGTTTTGCGCTGAAAGTTCAAGCTTAGAAAGGATTAGGGATTATCCGGAATGCAATTTTAATTGTAGTTGACATCAGAAATTCATTCGGGATACCATCCTAAATAAGAATTTATTCTTATTTTCAATGATTTATGAAAATCGACGCCAGGCTTGTCGAAAAAAGAATCAAAGAATTTACCGATCTTTGCCAGCAGAATCGAATCAAGGTAACCAAACAGAGGATAGAAGTTCTAATCGAAGTCTTGCGATGTAATGACCATCCTGATGCCGAAAAGGTTTTCACCGGACTGAGAAAAAAAATGCCGAAGATCTCTCTCGATACTGTCTACCGGACCCTGTGGCTGTTGAACGATCTGGGAGTGATAACCACCTTCGGGTTTTCCCGGGAAAAAACCAGGTTCGAAGCCAATCTAAAGCCGCATCATCACTTTATTTGTCGCCAATGCGGTCTGGCTGTCGATTTTTTCTGCGATGAAATGAGTCGACTGGAATTGCCGCAGCAGGTGCGTTCTCTCGGCAAGATTGACCGGACTCAGGTTGAAGTTACCGGAATTTGTAACAACTGTGCGAAATCAGTAAAAAATAAGACTAAATAAGTTTTTCAGGGAGGTAGAAGTTTTGAAAAAAAAGTTGACCAACAATGTAGGAGCACCGGTAGCCGATAATCAGAACATCATGACGGCTGGGCCGCGAGGGCCGCAACTGTTGCAGGATGTCTGGTTTCTGGAAAAACTGGCACATTTCGATCGCGAAGTGATTCCAGAACGGCGTATGCATGCAAAGGGTTCTGGCGCTTATGGTACATTTACCGTAACCCATGACATCACCAGGTATACCCGGGCCAAAATATTTTCTGAAATCGGAAAAAAGACTGATCTTTTTGTCCGTTTTTCAACCGTTGCCGGTGAACGCGGCGCCGCAGATGCCGAAAGAGATATTCGCGGTTTTGCCATGAAGTTTTATACCGAAGAAGGTAACTGGGACCTCGTTGGTAACAATACCCCGGTTTTCTTTTTAAAGGATCCTTTGAAATTTCCGGATCTTAACCATGTTGTTAAGAGGGATCCGCGCACAAATCTGCGCAGCGCCAAAAACAACTGGGACTTCTGGACCCTGCTGCCCGAAGCTTTGCATCAGATAACCATCACCATGAGTGAACGCGGAATTCCGCTTTCATATAGGCACATGAACGGTTACGGCAGTCATACTTACAGTATGATTAACGCCAATAACGAGCGCTTCTGGGTTAAATTCCATTTTAAAACTCAGCAGGGGATCAAGTGTCTGACTGACCAGGAAGCGGAAACCCTCATCGGTAAAGATCGCGAAAGTCACCAGCGCGATCTGCTTGAAAGTATCGATAATGGCGATTTCCCGCGCTGGCACCTTAAGATTCAGGTCGTTCCTGAAAAAGAAGCGGCCAATTTCCCTTTCAATCCGTTTGATTTGACTAAAGTCTGGCCGCACAAGGAATACCCGCTTATCGATGTCGGAATCATGGAATTGAACCGCAATCCTGAAAACTATTTTGCCGAAGTTGAGCAGGCGGCATTCAACCCGGCCAATATCGTTCCCGGCATCGGCTTTTCTCCTGACAAAATGCTGCAGGGACGCCTTTTCTCCTATGGCGATGCACAAAGATATCGTCTTGGCGTCAACCATCACCTGATTCCGGTGAATCAGGCCAGATGTCCGGTGCATGGTTATCATCGTGACGGAGCCATGCGTGTCGACGGCAACTACGGCTCAACTTTGGGTTATGAACCCAACAGTTCCGGGGAATGGCAGGAACAGCCCGAATTCAAGGAACCACCACTGAGCCTTGAAGGAGCTGCTGACCACTGGAATCACCGGGAAGACAGCGAAGATCATTTCACTCAACCCGGAAATCTTTTTCGAATGATGAATGATGCGCAAAAGCAGGTTCTCTTTGAAAATACCGCCCGTGCCATGGGTGATTGCCCGGAAGAAATCAAGATTCGTCACATCGGCAACTGTTATAAAGCTGATCCGGCCTACGGAGAAGGCGTTGCCAAAGCAATGAATATCTGCATGAGCAAAGTTCCCAGATAAAAATTGCCTGAGATTTGAAGCTGTCCGACCACTGTGTTTGCTGCAGGTCGGGCAGCTTTTTTCATCGGCGGCGATTCGGTTATTGGTGATAAAGGTGAAAAAACGAAGCGAATGTAGTAAAATTCTTCGTGACAGGAGCGGATCATGGAAGAAAAAAACAACGATTGTTACTGGAAAGTTGTGCCAGCAGCTGAATTCGTATTGCCCGACAAACCGGCCGGGGAAAAGGCCCGTTCTTTCTTTCGTGATTTTTGGAGAAAGCTGGTTGCCGAAAAGGATGAAGAGCAGAGCGTCGACGTGCAAACCGAACTGCGCTCGGCACCCCAGAAGCTTCTCGACTGGATCGCCCCTTATCCCAATTGGAAACCGCAGTCGGCATATTTATTCAAGGTTATGCGACCCTGGCTTGATAATAATGATAATGACGATCTCTTCAGGGTTTTTGTCGCTCCGCCCGGCAGCGGTCTCGACGAAGTGCTTGTCACCATGGCCGAAGAAAAAGGCTGGCCGGTTGGCAATCCGCCCGATTATCTGCAGCTGACCGGGCGCGACTTTTCCTGGATCGAGAAGTTGCCCCGTTCCAATGAAGCGCCATTGGTCATTGCCAAGCTTGAAGGCATGTTTCTGCGCCATTACAACGGTCTTGAACACATGCGCATGCTTTTTGAGCGCCTGTTTCATTCGCGGCAGCGCTGTGTAATCGGGTGTAACAGCTGGCTGTGGAAATACCTTGAAGTGGCGATGCAATTTGGCGACGCTTTTCCTGAGCCATATTTTCTGCAAAGCATGAGCGCCCTGGATCTGCAGAATTTTTTCTGCGACCTTGAAGCGCAAAAAGGTCCGAATACAACCATTTTTCGCCAGGCTGACAACGGCCACTTCATCCTGCCGTTTGAAATTACCGCTGAGGGTAAGCTCGATCCCGACATGAAAGCCGAGTATGAAGCCAAGAAGGAAGATTTTCCTTCGTTGTTTCTTAAAAAACTTGCCGTCGAATCAAGGGGAATTCCGCTTATTGCCTGGTCAATCTGGCGCAATAGTCTCAAACTTGCCCCGGAAGACGAAGTCGCTGAAGCGGCACGCGATGCGGCCGTTGCTGATCGTGGCAAAACCATCTGGGGCAAGCCATTTGACAAGATCGTTTTGCCAAAAATGCCAGCTGCACCAGGACAGGCGGCCAGTTTCCTGCTGCAGTTTCTGTTACTGCATGATGGATTACCACCGGACATGATTTACGAATTGCTCGACTTTGGCAAAGATCAGATGGTCAGCTTGCTGCATCGCTTGCGTAAGGCAGGTATCGTCATTGCTGAACGAGGGCTCTGGCGTGTCAGCTGGCAGGGCTACCCCGAGGTCAGGCGTTTCCTGGCCCAGGAAGATTATCTTCTCGATTCGATGTAGAGGTTAAAATGGGTGTCGAACTAACCAACAGTGCCGAACTGATTTTTCAGGATCTTGATAAAATACCTTTTTTAAGCGTAATTTTAATTCTTTTGCTGGCTATCATTGCCACGGCAGTAATAAAGAGGGCCATGCCGCTGATCAGCGCCAACCTTCCGCCGCGCTTCCGCTATTATTTGCTGCCGATGACGCCGCTTTGTCGCTTGCTGATAATGATTTTTGCCGTCGTTGCCATCGTTCCCCTGATTATTCGCCCATCTCTGCAAAATTTCGTCGCTATTTTCGGTACGGTCGGCCTGGCTTTGGGCTTTGCTTTCAAAGATTTTGCCTCGAGTATCATTGCCGGAATCATCGCTATATATGAACAGCCTTATCGCGTCGGGGACCGAGTCTGTATCGACGGCATCTACGGGGAAGTGCAGGCGATCAACCTGCGCTCTCTCAGGCTGGTAACGCCCGATGACACTGCCGTAACCATTCCCCACAGCAAAATCTGGAACGAAGCGATCCAAAATGCCAACGACGGCAGCCGAGAACAGCTATGCGTCGCTGAATTTTACCTGAAAAGCGGTCATAATGCTGCTCAGGTTCGTGCCTTGCTCGGTGATGTCGCCCTGGCCAGCCCATATACCCAGTTTAAAAGGCCGGTAAAAGTTACAGTTGCCGAAAAGCCCTGGGCGACCAGATATCGAATCAAAGCTTACCCGGTCGAGGGGCGTGACGAATTTGCCTATGTTTCCGACCTCACCGTCAAAGGCCGTGCTGCCCTGAGTCGGCTAGGGGTCAGCTTTGCCGAGGCTCCTGCCGCATTTACCGAATAGGGAAGGAAGAAAACCATGCTTGAAGTCGCACTCGCCGATCTGCCCCGTCGAATCTCGGCATTCGACGCTGTTGAACAATGTTATCAGGAACAGCTGCGCTTTGCTGTCGCCAGATTGAATGAGGATGTCTCAGTATTGATCCGCTGTGAGAAACAGATCATCCCTTATTTGCAGAGCATTTTAAAGCGTCGCCTGGCAACCGATGGCAAATCTACTGCGATTATCGACGGTCGCGCCGACCAGCAATCACCGTCCGGAACCAGACTCAATCGCATTGTTTCGCAACTGCGTGATCTGGTTAACAATACCGAAACCAACAAGGTTTTCTTTTTGCCCTATCTCGACATTATCACTTCTACTCTGCCCGGTGGACTGACCATGGAAGCTCGTGAAATAATGACAATTATCCACGAGAATCCAATGCTCAATCTTGTCGCCTTTGAAGACCCGGATTTTCCGCTCCCTGAACTCATTGCCCAGGCATTTCCCGCTCGCTGCGAAATGTTGGGAATCGCCAGAAACCGTATTTCCAGCCTTGTTTGTGAAAATGAGGCACGCAAATTTGCCGTTGGCGATATAAATCTGATGGGGATTTTCAAGTTCGTTTCCGGGCTTAATCCGGTGCGCTTTCGCGAAATAATGGGGATCTTTGCCCGCAAGGCCGATTATGATCCCAACATAAGCGATATGCTCGGCAACTATATGAAGGAATTGCGTGATTACACCGCCTGTGGAGGCGTCTCACTCTCGGATATCGAATTGCATCGCGATATTGCTGGCTATGATAAAGTTAAAAAGCAGATCAGCGAGAATGTTCTTAACCTGCTGCAGGCAACTGCTGCACTCAGCGATGAAAACGAAATCCGTAAAATCGAATCGATCATTCCGCGCGGCCTTATTTTTCACGGCCCGCCGGGAACCGGTAAAACCCTTTTCGCAAAAGGTATTGCCGAGGCGTTGAATGCGGCAATTTACATTGTCAGTGGTCCAGAGCTCAAGTCTAAATGGGTTGGCGAGGGTGAAGCGAATATTCGCCGCCTCTTTGCCCGTGCGCGCGCCACCGCCCCCTCGGTGATCGTTTTCGATGAAATAGATTCAATTGCCGCCGCAAGAAGCGGTAACGCTTCGGACGGCGCCTCGCAGGCAGCTCACTCGATGGTAAATCAGTTGCTGACCGAGATGGATGGTTTTAGAAAAGAGCAGATGGTGTTGATTATCGGTACGACAAACTTCGTCGAAAGCCTTGATCCGGCTTTTCTGCGACCTGGTCGCTTCGAATACCAGATCGAAATTCCCTATCCGGAATGGGAGGACCGCAAAGCCATTCTCGCCCTTTATAACCGAAAATTTGAAACCGGCCTGACCGATGAGCAGGTCGAAAAACTTGCCGGCTGGACTGGCCGACGCACCGATCTCGGCACTCCTTATACCGGTGATCATTTGAGCGCTTTAATCAAAGATTTTAAACGATTTTTGATTAATCAAAGGGCAATTGCCAACGAAGAGGTTCTGAAAAAATGGCTGGCCGGGCTGGTTGAAGAAGCCAATCTCACCGATGAAGAAGAAAAGGTCGTTGCTTTTCATGAGGCCGGCCACGCTTTGGCCTTTTTTTATTACGGTCGCCAGGCTGAAATTACCCGAATCACCCTTGAAAGCGGTGGTACCGATTCGCTTGGTTTCGTTGAGTCGGTTAATCGCAAAGCCAATTACTTTTATACCGAAAGCCGACTTCGCAGCGAAATAGGCATTTCCCTCGGTGGCTACGCTGCTGAAAAGGTTATTTTCGGTGAAGTTTCTACCGGCGCCAGTCAGGATTTGCGAAAAGCCACCGCGGTGGCCACTGATATGGCAAGTGTTTACGGTATGGCTGGCACCCCACGAGATTTTTCCGGTCCCGGCCGCGGTCCTGACCCTTATTTCCTGCCGGGCCTGTCGCCCCATATTGACCGAATCATCAATGAGGTATATGTTCAAATAAGAACTTTCCTTCAGGACAATTCGGCGTTGCTCAAAAAACTGGTTGAACAGTTGCAGCAAAAAAGAACCCTGACCCTGCAGGACGTTGAAGAAATAGTGGCACAGGAAAACCTGGTAAAATGAGCAAAGAAGCGGCTTATCTGAAAATGAAAACCCCGGCAGACATGCTGGCGGTTAACTACTTTGCTTCGACCGGGCAATTGAAAGGCCGCTTCATTCAGGAAATAGATCCACCCTGGACCATCTGGTGGCAGCCGATAAGCGATCAAAGCATCATCGGTCGCCTTGGCAACATGATCAAGGGAGAACTCCCCCAGCCGGAAACGGTTTGGGAGGCCGGACAACCCAACGGTGAATGCAAGGAAATCTCCTGGCTCGATCTGTTTCGCAAGGCAGTAATCAAAAAGCTCGACAGCCGTCCGGTCGCCGAAGAAGTCATCGTTGTTACCCCAGACAAGGAGGTCTTCTATGACGCGGTAAAACAACATTTCATGTTGCAGCAGGGGCAAATCGAATTTTCGGTGTTTACCTCGGGCCGCGAGTATTTTCTGTTGCGCATTAAAAAGCCCAGCCTCTGGGTTTTCAATACTATCAAGGGCGAGAGCTGGGTCTGGTATAATCTGGTACCCGGCCAGAGTGGCATCTATGTCGAAGCCGGCCACTATATTCACGATATTTCCGGCAACTCATGCTTCAACAAGTTTCAGATCACCGAAAACGGAATCTTACTGGTTCAAAAAGACGGTCGCCTGCTGACCCTGCAACCGAAATGGAAAAAGGGTGAATCCCTGATCAAGGTGCAGTTTGCCGGGCCTGCAATTCAGCAGAAGGAAGACCAGGAAATTCTGACCGTCAAACCTATTTTGCGACCCTCAGACCACCAATTGCTGCCGACCCTCTGGAAAATTGAAGACCAGCAGCGCCTGAAGGCCATTCTCATCAACGAATCCCTTGGACGTTTCCGCAATTTTCAGGCAATGATCAGTAAAGATGGCCTGATCTGGGTTTATGCCCGCGGAAAACAGGCCGATCGCGGCCTGGCCAGCATCCTTAGCGATGCTTTCATCCCGTTTGTGGAAATCTGCGAGCATGTTTTCGTGCCCGGCCAGCTTACTCTCGCGCCGAAACTTTCTTCTGAGCGCCTGCATGAGATAATCTCCGGGCAAAAATCCGATTTCATCATCCTGGAAAGCTTTCAGGACAGCATTCTACCTTATCTGATCGGCGATAAAGACTGGTCGCCGGTCGAAGAGTTCATAACTTTGCAGGCCGAACAGGCTGCAAAGCGCGCTGAAACACTCTCATCAACCTGGAAATTCGAATTCAAGGATTTGAAAAAAAAAAAGCAGGTAGTTGAGATTGAGATCCAGACAGCCGCTTTCGAAAAACTCGAAGCGGTAAAAGAAGGCGGCGAAATTGGCGCAGGCGGTTCGGTTACCACGGCCAGGCGTAATAAAAAAGCGCGAATCAATCTAGCTGATGTTCCCGAACCCGGCTCTTCTGAAATCGCCGGTCTTAGACTGCAGCTCGAGCAGATAGATCGGCAGTTGCTCAATAATGTCGCCGATGCGAAGCTGTGGCGAGACCGGGCCGAAACCTGCCGCCGCATGCGTCTGCGTGTTTCAGCAGTGGCCTCGCTGATGAACGGAGCCCTGCTCAGCAAAGATAATCAGGCGCTTGCTGAATGCATCTTTGAGTTTTCAGCCCTGCGCCCTGAATTCAAGGCTTTGACCCAGGATACTGTTTCAGAAGTCGATAAGGGGCGACTTCTGGCCGATATTCGTAAAGAATCGGTCAACAGTGAATTTTATTACATGCTGATGCTCGCTTTTGCCGCAAAATTCAACGATGCTGACATTTTCATGCAGGCAGTAACTTCCATGAAAACCTCTTTCCCCGGTGAAAACCGTCAGTTTTACGGATTCAATGAAATCCGCTCGGCATCAGGCGGCGGCATGAATGTCGAAAATCGGGTTGAGTTGCTGACTGAAAACAACTTTGCTCAGATTTCCCTGAACGTGAAGAAGTTCCTGCAACAGGTTGGCTGCTGCCCCGATGTCTCCTGTATCGCTCTGGCGAGGTTCCAGCTTCATAAAATCCTTACATTCCATCTTTCAAGAAAATCTGCCGACGCTTTGGTTTCTCTGTCCAGTTTCGGCGATTCGCCCGGCTCTTACCAGAACGAAAAAGTTCCCAAAGACGAAGGCTTTTTCGAATTTTTTTATCGGCGCATCGACAACTGGCCGGAAAGCCTTGAATACCCGGGACAAACCCCGGCCATCTCGCGCTGGATAAAGCTAATGATCATGGACAAAATCAGGGAAACGCCCCTGAAAGATTTTTTCACCGGCGATCTTTACAAGCCGCCATACCTTTTCAATCGTCGCGAAGAAGAGGACGGACTGCTGCGAGTCGGCTGGATAAAAGCGCTGCCTCAGGAACAGTTTCCCGATGTCTGTGATGGGCGACCCATTGCCCGGGCCATTTATTACCGTTTTGCCGACAGTAACTCAGATTGGGACGAATATTTCAAATGGGCCATGAAAAAAGGGCAGACCGATGCGGTGTCAAAAACGCAACGACTTTTGCTGCTCATGGTGTCTGAATTCGGACCGCACCCAGCCTTCAAGAAATATATCATGCCCTTGGTGATCAACCGCCCGCCAAGTGACAAATTCGATATTTATGATTTGACCATGTATTGTGATATGTTCAGGCTTTGCCTGGCTTATCGTCAGCCAATCGACGAACAACGGCTTTTCAATATGTTGATCAGAAGCACGCCAATGCCCCCCAACGGCTGGGAAGAATTTAGAAGTTCAGCTGAATGGATCATTCTCTGCCTGTTGCTGACCAGTTCGCCGGCCCGTCGCTTTCAACTCGATAATCTCATCGTCAGGGCGGTTCGCTGGATGCGTGAGGCCAGAAACAAAACCAATCGCGACCAGTTTGCCGAAGCTTTGACCATCTACAGCTTCCTTTGTATCGGTATTCTCGCCGATCTGGTTCCCGAAAAACTGGAATTGCATCAGCTGCTGGAAAAGCGTAAGGTTATCTGGATGGAACATGCTTTCGCCGCTTCGGCGCGGGGTAAGGCGGCTTTTGCTGAATGGCAGCAGGCTTGCGGATTTTAAACACAACAGGAGACAAAAATGGTTTACGAACTTGCAGATATGGATAAAATCAACGCCGCCAGAACGAGAATTGTCGATTACTACACGCGCCTCAACGATTATTTTCTCAAGCGCGCCGATCTGCTTAAGCTGATGATGGTTGCCGTTGCCGCCCAGGAACCGATGTTGTTCATCGGTCGTCCGGGCACGGCCAAATCTTTGCTGGTGTCGGTTTTCTGCCAGGGCATGGGCATGAAACAGGATGAGTATTTTGAATACATGCTCACCAAATTCACCGAGCCAAGCGAAATCATGGGACCGGTAGACATTCAGCAACTCAAGGAAGGGAAGTATCTGCGCAAGGTTGAAGGCCATCTGCCGACTGCAAAAATCGCCTTTCTCGATGAAATTTTCAAAGCGAATTCGGCTATTTTAAATGTGCTTTTGACTGTAATCAATGAGCGAAAATACTACCAGGAAGGCAAGCCGATGTCGGTGCCGCTGGTCTGCATGTTCGCTGCCAGCAATGAAATTCCCGACTTCGGCGAATTCGATGCCTTGAAAGATCGCTTCATTATTAAAGCTGAGACTTTGCCGGTTCGTGACAGCTGTTTTAACGAACTTATCCGTTCGGGCATTCGCTTCGAAGCCCGCAGCCACAATCGTGAAAAGCCCTGGAAATCCGACTGCACTCTTGAAGATTTCATTCTTGTCCATGATTACCTTGTCTCAACGGTTCTGCCGGCGGCAATCGAACGCGAAGACGGCAATCTACTCGGCGACCCACGGATAACCACCGCATTCAAAGCGCTTATCTGCGTGCTCGCCGACGAACTGAAAGTTGAAATTACCGATCGCAAGCTGATCAAACTTTATAAGCTGATTCTTACTCAGGCCTTCATCTTCAACGGCGGCAACGTTACCCGTGAAGAGCTCAAAATTCTCTGCTATTGCGGCAACAACTTCTCTGATGTCCGCAAAATCCGTAACTACATCGAAGAAAGACTGGCCAATCTCGATTAAGGACCACCATGATTCTACTTAGACCAGATCAAATCGCCTGTTGGTACAATTACTCGATTAACCGCTCCGGTTACAGCGAGCTTTATGCCTTTGCCCGTGATTTCTGGAAAGATCTGGTCCGCCGCGGTAATCGCGCCATTCCGCCGGGCTTTCTTGCCCGTTTAATTGAATCCTTCATGTCGGTTCCGGCCGGGGTTAAAAAGGCGGGAACAAGCGCCCCCGAAAACGAAACCCAGCTTCTGCAACTGATTCATTCGGCTGCCGGCGCCGACAGACTCGATGGAGTTTTTATCATTTCCGGAGCTGATCGCGATACTGTCCGGGCACAACCGATCATAACCCAAATCATCGATCGTCTGCCGGCATTTCGCCATGCTGCTTTGGTCTTTTCCGATACCGAACTGGAAAAGTCTTTCGCCATGGAAGCGGTGAGCTCGGCCGGATTCAATGTTGAAGAGGCCCTAGACCAGATCTATCGGCAGGAGATTCAGGAACTGACTGAAATCGAGTTTAAATTCGATACCGATGACATCTTTGAAATCGGGCACCCAAATCTTTTTGAACGCGCAGCTGATCGACTTTTTTACCGGCGTATGGTCGGCGCCATGCGTGGATTGGCCACCTGGACCCGAAGCGTTTTTACCATCAAGGAAGAGAGCAGCTGGATCGTGGCTCGCTACGGTGAACCCCAGGTTCTGCCCCTCGGCGGCTATGATGAATTGACCAACAAGGGTACTCTGTCTTCGATTGTGACCTCGGAACTGGCATATATCGATGAAAGCATGGATTTCGACCTCTTCGACTACAAATTCATCGAGAATCAGCTGATGTATTTCAAACGTGATTCGGGTGCCGTTTTTCGCATTCGCCGCGATGTCAGAGTCAAGCTCGAGCTGAGCGAATTTTTTGAGCATGAGCGGCATTTGGGCCTTCTGTTTGCCTGGTGCTTCAATTTTGCCGAAAAAATGATCGACACTTTCGTCAAGGATATGGTTAATGTTTTTATTGAACTTGACGGCTTTCTGCCCTCATCTTTGAAAGATGCCTGCAGCTTCTTCGGCCATTTTATCAACGAAAAGGGCCTCTCGGAAAGAATTTGCCTGGCTGCCGGTAAAAATAGAACTTCCGAAACGCTGCAAATGCGCGAAAATGCGCAAACATGGCTATTTGCGCCGATTAAAGATGAAAACAGCATTTTTATTGCCCTGAATTTTCCCCAGTCAGACGAATTCGCTGCCTTGGAAAGCGATGAACAGAACCGCATTCTCGGCAGTCTGATCAACGATTCAATCGAAAGGATGGTAAAACATGCTCAGGGTGGCTGGAGCTGAGACAAATACCGAGGTCGAAGGACCCGGTCGTCGTTTTGCCCTCTGGTTGCAAGGTTGTTCCCGGCGGTGCCCAGGCTGTTGCAACCCACATATGCATGACCCAAAAGCTGGTCAGCTCATGAATACCCTGCAACTGGCCCGGCAGATACAATCGGCACAGAATGAAGGTCTTACCATTGTCGGTGGTGAGCCACTGGAACAAATTACCGGTTTAAAAAGCCTGTTTGATAATCTCGAAACATTGCATTACTCCGGTAACATCATTATTTTTACCGGCTTTAGCAATTCTGAAATAAGAAAAGACCCGGAAAAAATCGCTTTGCTCAAGCGGGTAGACCTGGTCGTCGCCGGTCCATTTCTTCTCGAAGAGACGCCTGATCGGCGCAAATGGATCGGCTCGCGCAACCAGACCGTTCATTTTTTCCGCAATCGACTTGATTTTTTGCGGGAAAACTGGCCCGAGCAGGCGAAAGAAATTGAAATTCATATTGGCGATGATGAAATCTCCATCAACGGCTTTCCAGCCGGTGAAGAAAACGAGTTCGAGCAGATCTTTGCTCATTTTGAAAAGGGGCAGATATGAGAAAATTTACTCTGGATTTTGAATTCAACGAAGTTACCGGCAGCAGTCGAATTGTCGTCGATTTTAATGATGACAGCATGACTGCGGTCGAGATCAACGAAGCCATCAAAAGCGGTGAACTGCTCGAAGAAGTTGTGCGTCAGGCCGCTGAAGTTTTCGGTGAAAATGTTGCCCAGCAGGTCAAAAACGGCAATTTAAAAGCTATTTGTCTCGACCATCACCCTGAACT
>CAZTHA010000022.1:0-23457 GCA_964613435.1 uncultured bacterium | reverse complement strand
TGGCACTGGCAAATTTCCCTTCAGGCAGAAGACTTTCCTGAACTGCCGTGCCAACTGCCAACTCCTGCAGACCCTCCATGGTGGAATTAAATGCCTCGGTCAGCTGCCCCAGCTCATCTTCAGCTACCGATTGTATGCGATACCGAAAATTCCTTTCCCGTAACTGCTCTACTCCTATTTCCAATTCTCTGACCGGCTCAAGCATGTGGGAAGCAAACAAACGCACAAGCTGCCACAAAATCATTAAAATTATCAGGCCAATTAGAAAAAGCCAGAATTTGAGCCTGGCGATTTGCTCATCGATGAGTTCACCGGGATAAATACTTATCAAAACAGCTTCCTGCATTTCCGTTCCAGCTATCGCACAAAAAAGATAGGTCCTGCCATCTATTTTCATGTCATTCTGCAGAAATTGCTTTCGTAAAACCGCTTTATGCAAGGCTCTCTGCAAATTTCCGCCTTTGGAAAACTGGGCCGGCATAACTATTTTGGAATCAATTTCCATCAAAGCCAGATTGCGCGGATGTATTTCAGCAGCGATTTTTGAGAACTCCTTGTCAATAAAGGTTCGCAGCATATCTTCCCGACTCCAGATCGCGGCAAATATCCCCCAACTGTTAAAATTACGATAATCTCCAACCAGCTTCAGAAAGGTCCAACTTGCAGACATCCCGGTGTTTTGCAGGGTAATTTCATTGAGAAAACTAATAAAATCAAGATAAATCGAATCTTCTGATGAAATCGATTCAAGCGTTGATTTTCCTTCTTCGCCCCGCCGGCGCAAATCATTATTGCTGACAAATTCCAGTGACCTGACAAGATAATCTTTGAAAAAACCACCAGCGTCTTCTGAGCTGGTATTGGAAAAACTTATGCGTTGCTTTTTAGCACGATCCAACAGAAGCATCATGCCTGGTTCGAAGCTTGCTCCAAATGTTTTCAATTCAGCAATGGCTTCTTCGCTCCACTCCTGATAATTGAACTTTTGGTTGCGCTGATCGACAAATTCGTTCAATTGCCGGGCAAAACTCTTTCTGATTGCCGGATATCTGGAATCTATTTCTTTGAGAATTCTCATGGATTCCTGCTGTTGCTCATCGATCATCGCAGCTTTCTTTTCGTTGAAGTATTCATAGCCGGTAGAAATTAGAATCAGGGCGGGAATACCGTTGGCAAAGAAAAGCAACAGCAGAAATTTACTTTGAACACTTAACTTGAAGTCCGGATTTCGCAAAAACCAGCAATGAATGGTAAAAAGTGCTAAAAAGAGCCATTTAAGTAACTTTGCAAACGCAGAATGAGTTGCTGGCAGAACTTCTACTATTCGCCCATGTTTCTGAAGATAGGAAAAAACGATAAGCTCCGGAGAAACCTGTTGAAACAGCAAAAGATAGTCACCGACGTTCCTGAAACTTACGGCATTCTGCTCAAACTTCCTGGCTTCAATTTTGAAACTGTTTACGATTTCCGGGTTTTTGGGCAAGCCCGCATGCAAATATTCATTACAGGTAAAATAGCCAAGCTTGATCGGTGAACTGGCCCTGTTAAAATGGCGAACCAGTAATCTTGGGCCAATTCGCTGCCGCAAAATCCGCGCGCTGATAAAAACGGCAACTGAAAAATTCCGGCCCGGGTACATCCAAAGCTTGCGTTTATCAACCGTCTCACTGACGGTAATCGCCCTGCCGCTGTAAGATGGTCGAAAAAACTCGATCATCAGTTCTGGCAGAAGAAACTGCCCAAAGTAACCACGCAAAAGATTGATTCGCTGCTGAACCGCCGGCAAACTTGCCGGATCAGGAGGAGTCACGGTTTGATAATGTTCAAGAATTTCATGGCAAACCTGATGCATTGATTTGAGGACATACTGGAAACTTTTTTCTTCACTTAAGTCCTGGTTTACCTTGCCATTCCCATCCCAGACGATAAATTGCAACGCTCCCGGAAAGCTTTTTTTCAGAACCTTAATACGACCGGACAAAGCTTTTGCGGGGCTTTGATGACGGTCGGCCATACTGAAATTTTTCTGAAACAGAGCATGAAAAAAACTTTCATCTCGATGCAGGTTAACCAGATATTCCAGCGATTCTTCCATTTCAGCCCGGCTGGAGGCAAGTTGATCAGCCTGCTTATATTGAAAATGACTGTTAAATACGAACCACACCAGATACAAGGGTAACAAAAGCCCGTAAACTGCTTTGGCAAGTACTAAGGTAAGCTTTTTCAACAGCGTTCTCTCATTCTGAAGCTTTCGAAATGTCTATTTAACCCGAAATATGATACCCAAAAAGCAGAACAAAAGGAACTGAAACAGCGCCAGTTTCACATGGAACCAGCATTTCAATAGATTTTGATGAACTCGATCTGAAAGCACAGATCGGTGTCTGGCGGGATTAGATTGCCGGCACCGGTACTACCGTATGCTAATTTAGAAGGGATGATAGCTTCCCATAGCTCTCCCTCCTGCATTTGCAGAAGAATTTTTGTCCAACCGGCGATAACTCCGTTCACCGGGAAAACTGCCGGCTGATTAACTTTGTAAGAGCTGTCGAAAACTCGGCCATTCAAAAAGAAGCCGCGATAATGAACCTGAACCCGGTCAGAAAGTTGCGGGCGACGTCCTGTTCCCTTGCGAACGATGCGGTATCGGATTCCATCTGCGTCAGTCTGCATTCCATCGGCAAATTTCTGCATTACCTCGGCCGGAATCTGCCGATTTAAATCGGGTTCGCTTTTTTTCCCCCAGAAAAAAATCAGAAAAACAGCAATAAAAACCAGAAAAAAAATAACCTGGCGATTCATAGAAATACTTCCTCTATGATAGAAAAAGCCGCCTCGGCTGGTCTTAAAAAGATCGGGAGGCGGCTTGCGAAAATTACTGGCTGACTACTCAGGCTTTTTCGAACTGATCTTTACCCACGCCGCAAGCCGGGCAGACCCAATCTTCAGGAAGATCTTCGAATGCGGTTCCGGGAGCTATGCCATTGTCCGGATCACCAGCCGCGGGATCATATTCATAACCACAAACAGTACAAACATATTTAGCCATTAGATTTTCTCCTTTATTAAAATGATTCTACAACCTTCTGCAGAACTTCAATTTCATCAGCATCCAGCCATTGGTCGACCAGAAAAACATGTATCTGCTTATCATCGACAAGTGCGCTTCGAAAAGACTTTTCACCTGATTCAGCCAATTCGGGAGGCATTGGCGCAAGCACGCCCTCTTTCAGGCGATATTCAATGTCATCGGCAACAACAGCCATATAAACGCCCGCTTTAATTGTAAAAATCATCAGGCGGGAATCGTCGGTCATCTGGTATTCTCGTTCAAGGCCGATACGATCGCGAACATTGATGACCGGAACCACTGTACCGCGAACATTTACGACTCCCATCAGCAGGTCTGATTGCTGAGGGACGTTTATCAAGGCTCCGGGCATGACAACTTCGGTAACATCTACCGCAGGCACCACAAATGATTTAGCAGCAAATCTGAACAGAAAAAATTTTTCCATTCGGCCATCGCCATTTCTAGCTCTGCTGTTTTCAGCGATTCTTCTAATCAGAGGCAAAATTTGTGACATTTATCCGACTCCAGCAGCGAATATTGCTCAAGCCACACGCCCGCCTGCCTGCACCACCTTTGTTGTCAACGGCTTCCAGCCATTATCAGCAAAAACCTGCAGCTTATTAGAGCAAACTTGATACTACCAGAAAAAACTTTTAGATAAAATACTTTTTTCGAGTTAAAATTCTTATAAGAGATAGTTTTTAAGAGGAAAATATGCTTGATATCGCCAGGCTGGTCGACTGGCTCTCAGGAACCGGCAAAAAAACAGATCCGTCTCTTCCGCCCCATTCTGAGAGACGCCAATTCGAGCGTTTACCATTGCAGGATTGCTGCATTTATCTGAACTCTGCCGGTCCATTTCCGCTACTAAATCTTAGTTTTGGCGGAATGTGCGTTGACTTAAAGACCTTCGAAAAGCTTGCCGAACTTAGCGTTGGCCAGCAGATAAATTGTGACATTTTCCTTGAAAACATTCTCATCAATAATCGAATCATGATTCGAAATCTGGAAAATGGCATGGCCGGTTGTGCATTTTCAAAACTCTCGGCAACCGAAGCCCGGGTTCTCAACGATTTCCTCAAACCAAGAATTCTGGGTTTTTCTTTGCGTGAAATAGACAATGCCAGGTTGAAAAACGAGGATAAAGATTTGCGAATGCGCTGGTTTCAAGGAAAAGATAATACCCAAATTTTTCTCTGGCAAACCATGAGCGGTGAAAATGTAAAGCAGGAATTTTATTTTCTCGATTATTTCATCGGCTGGAAAAAAAACGGACAAGAAATAAAAACCGGCATTATCAAAGAGAATTCAAGAAAAAGCTTTGGCCGGCTCTCTCCTGAGTCCATAGCCTTTTTCAACATGCCTTCTTATCGAGCCCTGAAACTTGGCCGGACAATTCTATCCTCGTCCAGTCTACCTGACGAGGCCAAAGAACACTTGTTCAAATGCATCACCAGAGAAGAGAAACGCCTGTACCACCGCTATGTCATCAAAAACAATGAAGTCTGCTTTGCCCCGGACTTACAGGAAAATCTGCTTGTTCCGGTTTTGAACCTTAGTCTTAAAGGGATCGCCCTGCTTACGACTCCGGAATTTAGATTCAACCTTGAAAAACCAATTTCAGGCATTCTTCAGTTGGCAACACGGCAGATAAGGGTTTTATTCAAGCCCACCTACGAAGAGTCCCACTTTTGTGGCGGTAGTCTTGAGGGCGATGAAGAAGCAATGCAGAAGTTTTCCGAGTATCTGGCACCAAGACTTTTGGCGCAATACCTTGAAAAAGTTCCTGCACCGATTGAATCGCCTTTAAAAAAAGACTTAAGTGCGTCCGCATCATTGTTTACTGGTCTGCATAACACCCACGTCCTTTCTCTTGTGGGCAGGAACACCAAGCTTCTCGACGGTAGAATAGTGTTCATGGACAATGTTCTAAGATACCACTGCCGAAAACTGACTTTTCATAAATGCTCCGATGGCATCATTTTTCCCGGCGACTGGGATATGCCATCGCAAATTTTGCAGAAAGAAAATGATTTGGATGAAACAACCCGAAGTTTCTGCAAAGAGCTGCTTGAAAATTCACAACTTGAAGACGAACCAAAAGAAGCCTGGCTTGAAGTGCTTTCCTAAAGCAAGAATTGCTGAATCGACAATTTAGTGATATTCTGTCGAAAAATAATCCAAACAAGCCGATTCTGGAGGAAATACCCATGGCAAGACACGATGGACGAGCTTTTGATCAAATGCGACCGGTATCTATCGAAACCGGATATGTAAAATACCCACACGGATCGGCCCTGATCAGCTTTGGTGACACAAAGGTTCTTTGCACTGTTCAGGTTGAAGAAAAGGTGCCAGCATTCGTCGAAAATCGTGAAAAGCCTCAGGGGTGGATCACAGCAGAATACGCCTTGATGCCTGCCGCTGGTCTGGTTCGTAACGCTCGAGCTGGCTATGGCAAGACTACGGTCAAAGGAAGAGTTTACGAAATTCAAAGACTCATCGGTCGCTCGATGCGCTGTGCTCTTGATCTTGAAAAGCTTGGCCCCCGCACTCTTTTAATTGACTGTGACGTGCTTCAGGCTGATGGAGGCACAAGAACCGCTTCGATAACCGGCACCATGGTAGCCCTGGAAATGGCCGTTAAAAGATTGATGCGCGAAGGAAAGCTGACTGAAAACCCGATCATCAAGAACATTGCCGCGGTAAGCATCGGTCTGGTCGATGGGCAACCCTGTCTCGATCTGGATTACATCGAAGATTCTAAAGCAGAAACTGACTTGAATCTGGTCATGAGCCGAGATGGCGGCTTTATCGAAGTGCAGGGCACTGGTGAAGAAGCAACATTTTCAAGAGCCCAATTAAACCAGATGCTCGACATGGGCGAAGCCGGCATCAAAAAATTGTTTGAATTACAGGATCAGGCAATCGCCAAGCTATGAAAACAATCTGGGTCGCCACCGGTAACGCTCACAAACTGGTTGAAATCTCGGAGATACTCGGCCCCGGGGTTGCATTGAAAAGCTTCAAGGACGTTGCAAATCCTCCAGATGTGGTTGAAAACGGCTCGACCTATCTGGAAAATGCCGAAATAAAAGCCAGAGCCTTGTTTTCTATTGTCGGACAACCGGTTCTCGCCGACGATTCCGGCCTTGAAGTGGATGCTCTCGGCGGCAGACCAGGCATTCATTCTGCGAGGTTTTCCGGTGATGACACCAATCATGATCGGAACATAAGCAAGCTACTGAATGAGCTGGGCGATTTACCCCCTGAAAAGAGAACAGCCAGGTTTCGCTGCATCATAGTCTATATTGACCAAAATGGCTTGAGCCATAACTTTGAAGGAGTTTTTCCCGGCTATATCGGCTTCTCAAGGTCAGGACTAGGCGGCTTTGGCTACGATCCGGTTTTCTTTCTTGAAGATCGCAACTGCTCAGTTGCTGAACTTAGCTCAGAAGAGAAAAATCGCCTTAGCCATCGCAGCCTGGCCATAGAAAAATTAAAAAAATTCCTCCAGATCTGACGTACATTCCGAGCTAACCCTTTACCAAAGCTAATCCCAGCAATCTTAATATTTTTTTACAAAAGGGGTTACGGGTTGGGAATTTTATTCTTATAATCAATTTCAAGTTAAGCAAAACAAGAACCACTGGAGGTCATAAGTAATGAGTAAAGTGTACAGAATCCTCGCAGTCCTTCTTCTTACATTCGCGATGTTTTTAACTGCCGGTGAAAACCAGGAAGCCTTCGCCAAGAAGAGCAAAAAGACTTCATGGGTCAAAAAAGCTGCCCGCAAAATCAAAAGAAACATCAAGAAAACTGCCAAGAAAACCAGACGCGCTTTCGTTAAAGCCGGATGCAAAGTTACTAATGCTGTAATGGACAGTGCGGTAAAAGCTAAATCAAAAATCACCCGCAAAAAAGCCAAAAAGACCTGGGTTAAAGGTCATTACAAAAAAGGCAACAAAAGACACACCAAAGGTCATTTCAGAAAAGTAAGCAAAAAGGGCAAAAGAAGCTCTGGATCAAGCAGTGCTGCTGCTCCGAGTGGTCAGCCACTCCCCTCACAGGATCCATTGATGCCCAACTTCTGATCAATAGAGTTTATTCGAAACGGGTTTGCAAATAGCAAACCCGTTTTGCTTTTAGGCTGATTCAATAACATGTTTTTTCTTGTATAAAAAGAGCGGCTATTTTATTCTAAAAAAAGACAACAAAATCGAGGAGCAACCAAATGGGAGCCATCAAAGGCAAGATTCAGAAGGGTCTTGGCGAATCAAAAAACACTGTGCGCGAACAAATTCCTTTTTTCAAAAAGGTTTTTCCAGAAGTTGCTGACTGCAAAGCAGGTACAATAAATATCCTGCTTGAAAAACCCCTGGTGATAATCAGTCCCGATTTTACTACCGAACCCCTGCCATGGCATCCGGCATTCAAAATCGTCAAGGGTGGCGAAGTGTTCAAATTTCTCCGAATAACGCTAAAAATCGATGGGTTTGAACCGGTAAAGGCATGGGTTTATCAGGCTCAGTTTTCTCCATACCATGAGAACCCTTATTACATCGAAGTTATTGCTCCTGAAATAGCCTTTAGCGGCACGCCAGATTGCGAAATAGAAGTTCAGGCGAACTGCTTTGATGGCCTGGTCGTTATTGGAGAGTCTGAAAGAGGCGCAGCAAAGGCCTGACCATAACAAAATGGAACTAACAAAAATTTCCGACCGGGTCAGGCTCGTTGTCGGTCCCGCCAATGTCGGAATTGTCCTTTTGGAAAATAGCGAAGTCGTCCTCATCGACTCAGGCCTCGATGAAAAACATGCGACAAAGATTTACGAGCTGCTTGCTGATTATCGCTTCAAGGTCTCAGCAATCCTCAACACTCATGCCCACGCCGACCACATTGGTGGCAATGCCTTTTTTCAGCAAAAAACCGGATGTAAAATTTTTGCATCAACCCTTGAAGCTCCTATGGTTCGTCAACCACTAATTCAGTCTGCAGTTTTGTTTTCCGGGGCTCCAGTAACGGAATTGACCAACCGCTTCATCATGGCAAACCCAAGCCGGGTCGATATCATTCCTGAAAACAAGCTATGCTTCGCCGATGTTGAGATTAAAATAATTGATTTGCCCGGCCACTCAATCAATCAGAAAGGTTTTGAAGTTGACGGGGTCGCCTTTATCGCTGATTCGATTTTTCCGGAAAGTTTTTTCAAAAAACAGCGACTGCCTTTCATATATGACCCGGCTACCCAAATGGAAACAATTGAAAAACTGCGCAACTTCAAAGCTCAACATTTCGTCGGCGGTCACTTTCAACCAACCAGGGACATAGGCCAGATGCTAGAAGTTAATTACGCATCGATAAAGGACTCCATCGATTTTTTGCGCAACCTGCTCAGGATTCCTCAACCCCAGGACAGGATTGTAAAAACTTTTCTCGACAATTTCGGCATCAGAAAAAACAACTGGGAATATTTCCTTTACAGAGCTACGGTCAATGGATATCTTTCTTCATTGTACAAACATGGACAGATCAAATATCGGGTAATGGAGAACCTTCTCGTCTGGTATGCCTTGTAAACCTGGAAAATTATTTTTCATAGCTTTGGCACTGCTATTGCTTAACCATCCAGTTCATTCGCAAGTAATGAACCGCTGGTTCCGAGTACCCTTTGTCGGCAAACCCGCCATCACCAGACATGAATTACACCTGGGCGACCAGGCAGGGCAACTCTTCATGGAACGCTTCGAAAAAACGCCAGCAAAGGCGCTGAAGAGAATGCTGCGCAAAAACTTTCCGGAACTCTGGCCTAAAAAATCAGTCAAGGACGATTCCATCGACACCAGTGAATCGACGTTACTTCTCGAAAGTCTGCAACTAGAAGCCGACGAATACAAGAGAACCTCTACGGCAACCGCAGAAATCGGAAACGCTTCAGCTCCTGTTTCGCTTTTTTAGTTTTGAATTGAGTACTTCAATGCTGATCTGTTAAAATGAATTAAATATTATGGTCAGCCAAAAAACCTACAAAGTAATCATACCTTATTCCGAGTCGGCAAATCCGAGAAAGAAATTCAAGATCGAGTATTCTATCGAAGCTGCCGATCGGGCCTCCGCTCTGAAAAAAGCCGAGCATGAGTTTTCTTCCTATTCTGATTACAACAGTGCTTCATGGGTCAGAATGATTGAACGCGAGGGAATAAGAATCTGGAAAATTTTGCCGGATATGCCGCAAACGCCCTCACATATTGACGAATTGGCGAAAAAGCTCGAATCGGATGATGAAGATGTTATCTACAACTGCCTGAAAGCTCTCGGTGAAATTGAAGATGCCAGCGCCAGCGACAAAATTATCAGGCTTTTTTCGCACAAAAACCCTGAGATAGTTGCTCTTGCCGTAGAGACCCTTGGTAAAATCGGGGATCCCAGTAACCTCAACGCCATCATGAATCTCTACAAACCTGACCGACACCCGAGAGTGAAGGCCTGTATCGTCACTGCAGTGGGTAAAATAGCCCTGCCCGATGACGAGATTCTCGATTTCATTGCAAAAGCTCTGGTTGACAGCGACGCTCGCGTCAGAGCCAATGCCGTTGAGTCCCTTGATAACCTTGAAATAGCAGGAACAGCAAAGCTTTTATTGCCTCTGCTCGAAGATGAAGACAACCGGGTAAGAGCCAATGTAATCAAGGCTTTGTGGAACAAGGATGACCAGAACAAGCTTCTCGAAGCCTTAAAAATCATGGCCAACGATGAAAACCCCTGGATGAAAACTTCGTGTATTTTTGTGCTGGACAAGGTCGATATACCAGGGCGCATAGAGCTTCTAGCCGATATGTGTCTTGAAGAGCACCCCAAGGTCCGCCAAAATGCTCGAGAAGCCATTTTTAGAGTTAACAACCTCGAGTGCCTGCCTTATTGGCTGGAACTTATCGCTAACGAGCAGGAACTGGCCAGCGTTTCAGAAAAAATACTGCGATTCGGAGAAAGAGCATTGACGCCCCTTTTAAGCTTTCAGGGCAACACCGAGCTTTCCCGAAAAAATGCAGCGACCCTGCTCGATCTTCTCGAACAGCAAACTTTAGCAAAGTCTGGTTGGATAAGCTGGCTGAAAACCAAGCAGAAAAGACTGTTCAAATCCTGAACCCGGGCTTTGTCGAGCCCGAACTTTTTGCATTTGATAATGCCCGGCTATTATGATAGGATTACAGCCTGCATCAGTGTAGACATCCAATAACTTTACAGGCACAGGAATATGAAAGAACAACCAACGAGAATGAAAACAATCGCTCTGTACGCACTGCTGTTGATTCTTCTACTCACAGCATTCACCAATATTGCCAACACCAAGAAAGTTGACCGACTTACCTACTCGGAATTCCTCAACGTTCTCCAAGGCAACGATACCAGTCGCAAGATTTTGCGTATCAAGATAAACGAAAGAGAAATTACCGGCAGAATTCAAAAACAGGTCACTCTTGGCACCGGTAACGAAGCTACAACTTCGCACTTTCACACTGTTGCTCCTGAAGATCCTGGCCTTATGGAAATCATCAGAAAAAGCAACGTAATTATCGAAGCCGAACCACCGGCACAGATGTCCTGGTGGTTGAATCTTCTCATCAACTGGTTCCCGTTCATTCTTCTGATCGGCGCCTGGCTGTACATTCTGCAAAAAATGCAGGGTGGCGGGGCCAAGGCACTCAGTTTCGGCAAAAGTCGGGCAAGAATGGTTGACCCGACCGAAAAGAAGATTCTTTTTAAAGATGTTGCCGGAGTAAGTGAAGCCAAGGAAGACCTGCTTGAAGTTGTCGAATTTCTTCGCGATCCCAAGAAATTTACCGATCTCGGCGCAAAAATCCCCAGAGGTGTTTTGCTTTTCGGGCCTCCAGGCACTGGAAAAACCCTTCTGGCAAGAGCAGTTGCCGGCGAAGCGAATGTTCCATTTTTCAATATTTCCGGTTCTGAATTTGTTGAAATGTTTGTCGGTGTTGGAGCTTCCCGCGTAAGAGATTTGTTTGAGCAGGCCCGCAAAAATGCACCCTGCATCATCTTTATGGATGAAATCGATGCAGTCGGCCGACAGCGTGGCGCCGGATTAGGTGGCGGTCATGATGAACGTGAGCAGACATTGAACCAGCTTCTCGTTGAAATGGATGGATTTGACAATACCAAGGGCATCATTCTGGTTGCTGCAACCAACCGCCCCGATGTCCTGGATCCGGCCCTTCTTCGCCCCGGACGCTTTGATCGGCGCATCGTCGTAGATCAACCCGACATCCTCGGCAGAGAAGAGATCCTGAAAATACATGTTCGCGACAAACCAATTGCCGAAGATGTTGATTTAAGCGTTCTTGCCCGGCGAACACCAGGATTTGTCGGTGCCGATCTGGCCAACCTGACCAATGAAGCAGCCATACTTGCAGCGCGTTGCGGCAGAAAAATAGTAACCATGAACGACTTTGAAGCTTCGATTGACAAGGTTATCGCCGGTTCAGAGCGAAAAAGCCGTATCATTTCTGAAAAAGAAAAAGAGAATACCGCATTCCATGAAATGGGACATGCTCTGGTAGCGGCGTTCCTGCCTGGAACCGACCCGGTACATAAAATAACCATTATTCCCCGTGGCATGGCCCTGGGTTTAACCATGCAACTGCCGGTCGAAGACCGCCTGACCGTTTCCAAGACCCATCTTTTCAACCAATTGTGTATTCTGTTGGGCGGACGGGTTGCTGAATCACTGGTTTTCAACGAAATAACTTCTGGCGCCAGAAACGACATTGAACGCGCCACGAAAATTGCCAGAAAAATGGTTTGCGAACTGGGCATGAGTGATGAGATAGGCCCATTGCATCTTGGCGATGATAACCAGACGGTGTTTCTCGGCCGCGAATTCAATACCAGAACCGACATTTCTGAAGAAACCGCCCGAAAAATCGACAAGGAAATCAAAGACCTGATTGATAGTGCATACAAGAAGGCAACTCAGATTCTCACCGACAATCGTGACAAGCTGGAGAAGTTTTCAAGAATGTTGCTAGAACGCGAAACCATCAATGCCACTGAATTTCAGGATCTGCTTAATGGCAAGGAACTTGCGCCTTTGCCCAACAAGAAACCGATTGTCGATAAAGCCGTAGAAGCAATTGCCAATGCCGAAAAATCTGATGAACAGTCTGCTGAAATCAAACCTGTCAATCCGGCTAATGCAGATAAAAAGGCCTCCCCAGAAGGCGAAAACTACCAGAAGTAGTATTCCAAAAGCGCAGAAGAGCTAAGAAAAAAGAGGCTGTTAAATCAGCCTCTTTTTTTGTACTTACCAGATTACCAATTGATCAGATCAGCCGAGCACCTGCTTTACGGTTGCAAGCACTCTTTCGGGCTGAAGAGGCTTGACCAGGAAACTCTTAGCTCCGGCCATGACGGCTGCTTTAACCTTGTCAACCTGCCCCATTGCCGAGCACATGATGATCTTGGCATTCGGATCTATTGCCAGAATCTTTTTAACCGCGGTAATTCCATCCATGTCAGGCATGGTTATGTCCATGGTAACCAGATCCGGTTTATGCTGGGAATAAAGCTCCACTGCTTCATTTCCGTTTGCAGCCTCGCCAACCACTTCAAACTCATTGTTTTCGAAAAGATGCTTGAGCATCAGTCTCATGATGGTAGCGTCGTCAACGATCAGAATTTTCTTTGCCACAAGCCAACCTCGTTCTGATTAAGATACATTCTTAGGTACAAATATACACTGAATGACGTTCCAAGTCAAAACAGTTGGGTAAATTTGATTTATTCAACTTCTGGAATATCTGCAGACATAGTCTTTGAAATATCTGTCGAGAAAGGGCTTGGGAATAAAAGCGGATGCGCCGATTTTCAACAGATTGAATATGCTTTTAATCCCGGAGTAGCGGCCGAGAACAATGATTGGAATGTTACTCAGACGCTGGTCTTTCTGCATTGAATGAATAAGCCATTCGCCTTCTTTCTGATCAAAAACCCGATCAGTAACGACAATAGATATATTTTCATGCTCTTCGAGCAATGTTAAAGCTTTTTTTACCGACGAAGTCTGAAAGACCTTAAAGCCAAGGCTTTCTAGGGCATTGTTAAGTTTTTCACGAATTTCAGAGTCATCTGAAACCACTAGCGACTCTTTCATTTGTTTACCCCGCGACGAAAAACTCAAACTTTTTTTTCTTATCTCTTTACAACTATGATAACAAATTTAATACTTTTCCCGCAATTGCCTGCAAATCGCAGATGAATTCAACACCGCCGGTATTTATTGCAACTTTTGGCATACCGAAGACCACACAACTGGCTTCATCCTGAGCTATAGTTCTTGCCCCGGCATCGCGCATGGCCTTCAAGCCATGTGCTCCATCGCTGCCCATGCCGGTAAGAATTACGCCCACGGCGTTGGCACCGGCAGCCAAAGCTGCCGATTGCATCAAAACTTCAACCGAAGGGCAATGACCGCAAACATTTTCGCCCGGCGCGACTTTTACCCGATAGATTCCTCCTGAGCGGGCAACCTGCATCTGATAGCCTCCAGGGGCAATAAGAATCTGCCCTGGGAGGATTCGGTCGCCGTCTTCGGCTTCTTTAACGGCCATTTGGCTGAGGCTATTGAGTCTTTCAGCAAAAAGCCGGGTAAATCCGGCAGGCATGTGCTGAACGATAACAACCCCGGGGGTTTGCGGCGGGAATCTGGTGATGACTTCCTTTATCGCTTCGGTACCACCTGCGGAGGCTCCAATCACGATAATTTTATCGGTAGTTTCGGCCAGTGCTCTTGGAGCAGAGATTACCGCCGCCGGCATCTGGCTGCGCTTATTTTTCCAATGGGAAACATTGGCGGTAGAGGCCAGTTTAACTTTGGTACGCAATTCCTGCATCATCGTCTCAAGGCCACGAACGACATCCGCTTTCGGCTTGGAAACGAAATCGACAGCGCCAGCTTCCAGAGCTTCTATGGTGATCCTTTTGCCGCGTTCGGTCAACGCGCTTACCATTACCACCGGAATCGGGTATTGATACATCAGCTTGCGCAGAAATTCCAACCCATCCATTTTTGGCATTTCAACGTCGAGGGTCATTACATCCGGATTCAGCTCGACAATTTTGTCACGGGCAGCGTAAGGATCAGCGGCAGTTCCAACGACTTCAATCATCGGATCGGCATTCAACCCATCGGCAATAATCGTTCGCACCAGTGCCGAATCATCGACCACCAGGACTCTTATGGCTTTCATCGATTCATTCTCGCTTTCTGAACACTGCTGGCTGGATATAATCATAGGGGCATTCCGGGGTTCTTATTGATTCGGAATGGCCGATAAACAGGTATCCGCCTGGGGCGGTTACCTGATACATCTTTTCAATCAGCTTGTTTCTGGTCGGAACGTCGAAATAAATCATTACATTACGACAAAAAATAATATGGAATGGTTTGCGAAATGGAAAGACCTGGTTCATCAAGTTGAAGCGCCGAAAAGTTATTTCTTTGCGAACTTCTCTTGTAAATATCCAGTTTTCTTGATCTAGCCGCTGAAGATAAAGCTTGCGCATCGATTCTGGAATATTCTGAATCTGCTCATCTGAATAAACCCCGCTGACAGCCTTTTCGATTACCCGGCTCGATATATCTGTCGCCAGCAGACCGGCCTGCCAGTTTTGATAGTCTTTGCCAAAATAGTTCATCAGGGTCATGATGATAGAATATGGCTCTTCTCCGGTGGATGCAGCAGCGCACCAGATTCTCAGGTCGTGGGATCGACTTTTTTGCAGGCGTTCAACGATTTCCGGCAGAATTTTTTCAGAGAGCAGCTGAAAATGCTGTTTTTCACGAAAGAAAAAAGTATGATTGGTCGACATGCGATCGATCATTTCCTGCAAACTCGATCCGGAAGGGTCTGTTTTTACAAAGGAAACCAACTCTGCAAAAGAGTTAAACCCCTTTTGCAGAGCCAATTTTCTTAATCTTCCGATTACCAGAGAACGCTTGTGTTCACCAAGGCTTATGCCGAATCTGGTGTAAATAATTTCTCTGATTTCATTAAATTCAGCATCGGTAAGGTTCATTGCCTACCCGTTTCAGTAACGTCCAAATTCATCATCGTCAAGTGCAATTATATCAGACGGCCTGGTTTTACGAGGCTCATTTTTAGGTTTCGGCGCTGCTGATTCAGCCGGTTCAGTCATCTTAACCGGCTGGGCCAATGGCACCCGGGGCTTTACCGGCTCAGGTTTCTTGCCGGAAGGTCTGAAGACAGGAGCTTTGTGTTGCCGTGCTTTAGGGCCTGGTTCAACTGATCGATCCATTTGATCGAGTCTTAGTTGAAATCGTGCCAGCAAAGCATTCAATTCTCGGGCTTGTCCAGAAAGCTCTTCGGCGGCAGCTGCCGTCTCTTCAGCATTGGCAGTATTCTGCTGAGTTACCTTGTCGATCTGTTCAAGCCCCTGGCCGATTTGAGCGATTCCCTGTGCCTGCTCATTGCTGGCCGCAGCGATTTCACCAACGAGATCTGCGACTTTCACTGAACTGGCGACAATTTCCTGCAAAGCCGTTTCAGTTAGCCGGGCAATTTCTGTTCCCGATTTAACTTTCAGAATTGAATTCTCGATCATTTCAGAAGTTTCTTTGGCCGCTTTGGCGCTTCGGCTGGCAAGGTTGCGCACTTCATCGGCAACAACGGCAAACCCCTTACCGTGTTTTCCGGCACGAGCGGCTTCAACTGCTGCATTCAATGACAACAGGTTTGTCTGGAAAGCGATATCATCGATGACTTTGATAATTTTGGCAATCTGATTACTTGCCTGCTGTATTTCACTCATCGCCGTCATCATGTTGCCCATTTTCTGGTTACCGGCTTCGGCAGCCGATCGAGTTTGAGTGGCCAGAACATTGGCTTGGGTAGCATTTTCAGCGTTAGCCTTTGTTTGGCTGCCAATTTCAGTAATCGAGCTGGATATTTCTTCGATAGATGCTGCAGTTTCGGTGGCCCCTTGCGACAGCGACTGGCTTGCCTCAGAGATCTGACCCGAGCCAGAATCAACTTCTTCAGCGGCAGTTTTTACGCCAGACATGGCAGCATTTACCTGCTCAACCATTTTTTGCAAAGAGATTCCAAGGCTGTCTTTTTCAGATTTTACCGAAACCTTCTGATTCCAATTACCTTCAGCCAATTCCGCCCACATTGCCACAAGTATCCTTTGCTGTTTGATCAATGATTCGATACTGCGCGAAAGTGAGCCAATTTCATCCCTGCGCACAAGGCTTTCGTCATCAGGGTCTTCAGAAACATCTCCGAGCAAAGCAAGATTGCGCAGCAATTCTTCACCTTTATTGATCGGCGCAACTATTCCTGAAGCAACAAACCATGAAATAAAGAAAACCAGAATCAGAATACCGATTGTAACCATGTGCTGAAAATTTCTTGCTGCATCAAAATCAGCATCAATATTGGCAATCGCGTCCATAAACTCTTCTTCATAGGTGCTGGCTCCGATAACCCAATCCCAGGGCTCGTAATAAATCAAGGCGGCGATCTTTTCCCTCGGGGCTGGTTCACCAGGGTTAATCCATGGATAATAGTCGATAACCGAGTTCCCGGTTGGTGCTTTTAAAGATTTATCGATCAACTCCTGAATAACCATTCGGCCATCGCTGCTTTTGGCATCAATCATATTTATATCAGTTCCTGAGGGATGAATGATGGTTACACCTTTTTGTGTTCCGGTTCCACCAAAAACATAGACATAACCGGACTTGCCCACCTTCATACCTTGTATCGCTTTGCGCAGGTCGGTAACCATTTCCAATGGAATACCGACGTAAAGTACTCCTTGGATTTCGCCGCTGCTGTCGCGCAATGGTTCATAGGCGGTTACATACCAGGCGTTGACGACAAAAGCACGGCCGACATAGGTTTCACCGCGCAAAACGGTTTGAATTACCTTATTTGGTGTTCCATCCTGATTTATAGCGGGAATATAGGTTCCAATAGCTCTCTCACCATTTTCTTTGATGACGTTGGTTGCGACCCGAAGCATATCTCCTTGTGCGTTCATACGCTGGAATATGGTGCAGGTCCCGCCAACCTGCTCTTGAACCTTATCGACGATATAGGTTCTCACTTTTGAACCGCGAACCTGTCCAAGCCAGGTGTTGCCGACCATCATTCGCGGCAACTCAACCTGCCGCGACTCTTTTGAAAACTGGTTCTCGGCGTTCCAGCTGACTTTCTCGGCTGCCAGGCTGATACCACCAACCTCATTGATAGCGGCACGGGCAACCGACAGATCAGCCTTAAGCTTGATTTTCAGCAGCTGATCCTGGGTTTTAACCATGTTATAAATGCCTTCAGAAATTCTACGCAACTCGTTTTCAGCAGAACTTCTGATTTCACGTTGTACTTCGGCGTCGATGCGATCATTCGTTCTAATTGACAAGATAAAAGCACCGATAACCATTAAAATTACACTGAAAAAACAAAGAAAAACCAATTTCCATTTCAAAGCTAAATCAGACCAGATTTTTGCCAACCACATACTTTTTTCCTTTCTCCCGTCGACTTGCATTTTCGATGAAAAATGCCGCAGATACTGCAAGGACGTAGAACAAAACCTGAAACCAACATCAGGCGTTCAGGACAAAGTTTATTTTTTCTTATTACTCTTGATTTGTTATTTGTGTAAGCTTTTGATCGAACAACAATTTATCCATTGCCAGAAGAATGATTACATCATTTTCAAAACGGCCTATACCCTTGATATATCGGGAAATATCGCCCTTGGCAACAGAAGGAGCAGGAGAAATCTGCTCACCTGAAATGGAGATTACTTCTCGAACCGCATCGACAACCAATCCAATTGGAGAATCTTCGACATTAACGACAATAACGCAGGTGCGATCGTCATACTCGATAGCCTTCATACGGAATCTCAGCCGGATATCAACCACAGGAATCACACTACCGCGCAAATTGATGACCCCTTTGACATATTCAGGCATATCAGGAACTTCAGTTATTTTCTGAATTCCGACGATCTCGGTAACATGCTTGATTTCGATTCCATACTGCTCGTTACCAATGCGAAAAGACAGGTATTTACCCTCTTGGGTATCCTCACCGTCATCATCTATATCGTAATCATCAGAAAAATCGTTTCTTTGCGATTCAGACATCAGTTAACCTCCTGCAACTCATCGATAAAGCCTTTTCCTAACCTTCCAGCTTTTTCTACCAATCCACCAATATCCAATATCAGGCTCACCGCTCCGTCACCAAGAATAGTACAGCCAGAAATGCCTTTAACATTGGCAAGGTATCTTGAAAGGCCTTTAATAACAGTTTGTTGCTGACCGAGAATTTCATCGATAAACAAAGCCGCTTTACGGCCTTGATCTTCAACTATGACCAGAATTCCTTCATCGAGATTGAGAAAGTCAGGAGTCTTGCCGTGCAGTTTATGAAGTCTGATTACGGGAATGAGTTCTTCACGGATACGCACGAGTTCCTGCTGATCTGGGGTCATGGTAATGGCAGATTTCTGTGGCCGAATCGACTCACGAATTGAAAGCAGGGGAATCGTATAGCGGGCCTCACCAACCCTGACCAGCATTCCGTCAATAATAGCCAGGGTCAAAGGTATCTGAAGAAAGATCTGAGTTCCATGTCCTGTTCTCGAACGAACGGTTATGCGACCCTTCAATTTTTCTATGTTCTTTTTGACCACGTCCATGCCGACACCGCGACCGGAAATCTCAGAAACATTTTTGTTGGTAGAGAAACCAGGTTCAAAAATGAAAGCGTATATCTCTTCATCGGAAAGTGCCGTCGCATCTCCTTTGAACAAGCCCTTTTCGACTGCGGTAGCAAGTATTTTTTCACGGCTTAAACCACGGCCATCGTCGGAAACGACTATCCAGACCTCTCCTCCTTCATAGCGTGCCTCAACCATAACTTTGCCAGTTTCAGGTTTTCCGGCAGCCAATCTTTCTTCAGGAGACTCAAGCCCATGATCGACGGAATTGCGAACCATGTGCAAAAGGGGGTCAGCAATCTGTTCGGTCATGGTCTTATCGACTTCGGTTTCTTCACCGACAATTATAAGCTTAACCTTTTTGTTCTCTTTTCTGGCAAGGTCATGCACTACCCGCACCAGTTTCTGGAAAGTCATTGCCAAGGGAATCATGCGCACACTCAGAGCAACATCCTGTAATTCGCTGGTAACTCGACGCAAATGATGCACAGCCTTGTCAAAATTCTCCAGAGCCATGTCTTTAAGGTCAGGATTTCTGGTAACCATCGTTTCAGCGATAACCAGTTCACCGACAAGGTTGACCAATTTATCGAGCTTGGTCAGGTCCACCCTGATATCAGACCTCTTCATGCCTTTGCTGATACTCTGAACCTGAGCATTTTGTTCAGTTTGCTTGATCAAAGCTTTCTCAACCGACTGGGCGTCAACAGCCCCCATTTCGACAAGCACCTCACCGATGGCTGCCTTCTGTCTTTCGAGAGCTGCGCTGATTTGATCGGCAGTGACAACGCCTTCTTCAATCAGAATCTGGCCAAGCTTTTTCGGGGCTTTTTCTTCGTTTTCGACAGCCTGTTTCATCTGGTCGAGTAAATCCGATACGGAACCGGCTCCCTCTATTTCACCGTTTCCGCCGCTGGAAAGATCATGCAAGGACTGACGAAAAACATCGACGATGATCAGAAAGGTCATTATATGCTCTGGAGCTGGGACCATTTCAAAATCGAAAAAGGTTTCAAGAATGTTCTCAGCTTTATGACTCATTCCTTCAAGCATTTCAAGTCCGAGAAAACCGCAATTTCCCTTGAAGCTGTGGAAACCGCGGAACAGTTCCCGAACCTTCTGATCCGGGTTGTCAGCCCCTTTTTCCAGCTCAAGAAGCAGTCCCTCGGCATTGTCAAGAAAGTCAGAGCCTTCCTCGACAAACTGTTCAATAATCGATTTTCTGCCTGGATCTGACGAGCGCACAACCTTTTCGACAATTTCAGCTCTTTCTTCGACCGACTCTTTAATGGGCTCAGCTTTTTTTTCAGCAGCTTTACCCTTCTTCTTCGCCGAAGATTTTTTCTCAGGTTTTGGTGGCAAATCCTTTTCAATAAGCTGGGTAAGCTCTGATTCAATCAACTGCTTTTCATTTTCATAGCCATTATCTTTATGACTACTTTCAACCAGGTCAAGAAAACAGTTGATCAAATCGAGGGCCTTGAGCAAGGCATCTACATGATCATTAGCAACGACGACCTTACCTTCGCGAATAAGATCCAACAATGTTTCAGCCTTGTGGGTCAAAGAAGCGATATTGTTCAAACCCAGACTGGCTGCGCTGCCCTTCATCGAATGGAAAAGTCTGAAAATTGAATTTACCGAATTGGTATCAAGTTGACCGGTTCTTACCGCTTCCTGATGAAGTTGAATAAGCTGTGGCTCAACTTCCAGGATTAGCTCCCGGCTCTCACTAACAAAAACAGAGAGAAATTCAAGCTCAAGATTCTGATTCATAACATCCCGTCCGCTATTTTTCTTCGAACCTTAAAATCAATTTTAGTTCGCCCCATTCGCTTTCAAAGCGAATACTAAACAACGGCGAAGCCGGATAAAAGGCGATCTCCATTTCTTTACCCCGGGCAATCGCCGGAACGGTCAAGTCGCAAACAAATCCCCCGTCATGGAGAAGTCGGCTGGCTTCACCGCCAATCATGTTTCCGATCTCTGAAACTGCGCTTTCAGCAATCTCGTCGTAAGTCGTGACCGGCACACCCATCAATATTGCCGTCGCGATTTTTAGTGCCATATCTTCATTTAAAACGATTATGAATTGTCCCTTGTAGTCCCCGGTTATGCCAAGTATGGCAGCAATTCCGGCGCTGACTTTGGTTCCCTTGGGGAAATATTCAAGGCCGGTTTTCTTTAGAGTAATGTTGCCTACTTTTTTGAAAATCGTTGTCGCTGCGATAATAAACTGGTTAGCTAACTTTGAATCCATTTTAAGCAACTCCTAGAGGGTATGGCTAAATACAGGACAGAAAATCGTGATTGCAGAAATTTTCGGGTACAATCAAAAATACCAGATTGTCACCTATTAAACAATTAACCGTGTAAAATTTTCCTTGGGGAGTGGGCAATAATCCTTCGCCTGCCACCGGCAGCCCCAAACGGAAAGAATGGTCGGGTGGCAGCATTAAGGCCATTATCCGGCCACAGAACGTATTCATCAATTCGCCGAGATTGTCGAGAATCTGAGTTTCAGCGGGCATTTCATCATCGAGCATACCAAAAATAGCCTCTGTGTATTGAATCATCAAATCCTTTCGAACTACGAGAACCAGTTGTGAATCGAAAGGCTCAATTATGTCAATGTTGACCCACCAGCTGCCATCGGCATCGATATGCTTGCTTCCCTCGACGATTCCTTGAATGACAACCTCTTCAAAGACCAGGCTTTCAAATGTCTCGGAAAGAGCCTGCAGGAGAATACTTTCAATTCGGTCTTTACAACTCATTTTTCCAGAAAATCCTTTCCAAGAGTGCCTTCTAGAGCCTCCAGAAGCTTTGGCGGCGACACTGGTTTATAAATCAGATGATCGACGCCAAACTGCTCTAATTCCTTTTCCATGGCTGGATTCGCAAGCGAAGATATTACAAAAACCGGAATATGATTAAGCTTAGGACTCACTTTTATTCTTTTGAGCAAATTGATTCCATCCATTACTGGCATGACAATGTCAGTAATTATAAGGTCTACAGACTGATTCATGACAATCTCTAGAGCTTCGACGCCATTAGATGCATGCAGAAATTCACAGGACTGCCAGCCAAGAACCTCGATGCATCTCTGAATGATCATCCGGGCAGTTGCAGAATCATCTGTAATTAAAACTTTTGCCATGTCAAATCCTCCTGGGCTCCAACCCTGGGGTGGTTACCAGAACCTCAGTTTTACCGACTTCGATAGAGACTGTTCTACTGATTGAGCCGCCCAGCTCCTCGGAAGCTGGATACAATCTGTATGCCCAGAGAATCTTCTTAACAGCCAGGCAGTTTCTTTTGCCAATGTTGAAGGTTCCAGCGGGGTCCATCACCTGGCCGCCGCCAACCAACTTAACCGTTAGATCAGCCGGTCGATAGCCAAATCTGGCAAATTCTTCCAGTAACAGGGGAATGCCGGTGTCAGCAAAAACGCCTGGCCTGCGGGCAGCCAGATCGAGGTTAACCGAACTCAACGGCAACTGAACATGCAACAGGCCAGCGACCTTCAAATTCTTGGTAAAAATAACCACCGCGACACATGGTCCGAGCGCCATGGTCTTGATGATGGTTTCATTCTGACCGGAAACAAAGAATTCGCCAATACCAACATATTGCGTCATAACAGACTGCTTTCTGTCAAATCAACGACAAAGCATTGCATAAGGGACCGCGAATTATCATTGCGACTTACAGCAACCAACCTTCACAACCCAACAGCTCTTGTACAAATCTAACATTTATTCTCTGCTAACCCAAACAAAAAAACAATAAATGACACAAGAAAAAAACTCTTCTCCACATCTCCACTTCAATAATAGCTTAATACAAGAAAAAATGTCCAGTTCTCACCACGACCCCAAGTCGATCCATAATCAATCTTGCAAAAACCAAATTGCTTAATGGCCAGATCACGACAGGCATGGTAGTGCCACATTGCCGAACCATGAAATTTTGAATCGTGAGATTTTTTGAGAGTCAACAGTTTTTTGATCATTTTTCCAATGATTTTATCATTTTTTTATTTTTTTCATCATTGTTTTAATAATAAATAATAAAAAAGTTGAGCGCATTTCACGGGCTCTAAAAAAATTCCGGCCGGGGAAGCCGCTGAAATCAATGAGCAAATAGGGGTCGAAAGAAAATTGCCGCAAGAAAATTCGAAGGCAAATTAGTTAAAATAAAAATCGGGTATAGAAAATCAAAAAAAGGCGGACGGAGCCAAGCGGATTAACGAATAGGGCTAAATCTTACGTAGCTATGATCTCATCCACTTGTCGAGCCAGCCCGGGCGATTTGTTGCCAAGCGAGCCAGACGGGCCAAGCAAAAAAAAGAGGGGCAGGCAAAGCAAAGAAGGCCTGGGCGCCAAACCCCAGTCTGGCCGACAGGCCGGGCAGGCCAAGCAAAAAAAAAGTCGAGCAAAGAAAGAAATTGCCTCAAATAGATAAAAACCGAAAAATCAGGCGACCAGCACCGACAAAGCCTTTCGTTCGGCATCTGGAAGAGCCCGCAAAACCCTTTCCATGCGGGGACCCGCTTTTAAAAGAATAAAATCACGAATCAGTCCCAGACAATTCTCTTTTCTCTG
>CAZTHA010000021.1:0-23561 GCA_964613435.1 uncultured bacterium | reverse complement strand
TCAAGGTTTGCCGACTGCCATTCCTCACAAAATGGCGCGACGACAGAGGCAAGTGGCAGAAAAGTATCAAAACCCTTGGCCCGGGTCCATTGTCCGTCAGATTTTTGCAGTTCACGTGCGGTCATATCGAAACCGGCCGTAACGCCGGCGATATAATCAAGAGCCCGATCGCGACCGACATTTCGGCAACGTCTGCCAATTACCAGAATCAGCTCACCCTCGTAATCGATTCTTCCAAAACCCTTGGGCAACACGACTTCCCCACCCTCGCCAATTATCGCGGACGGCGGTTTGGAAAACCATAGAGGCCGAGCAGGCACATCGTTGCCTAATTCCTGGGCATGCTTCAGATAATTGCGCCCGACACAAAGAATCTTGCTGCCGGAAAAAGCTGGTTCAAGGCCGGATCTTGCCGAAATTGGCAGGGTAAAATTTTCAGCAGCCTTAACGTTAAAGGTTTCATCGAAGTTTCTGGCCCCGGTATCATGCCATAGCCCGGCATTTCGATCGAAGCAGTGCCATCTACCATCTTTTCTAGCAAACATTGTATCCTCCGGTCGGTTGAAGATTGAGTGGTCTGTCGTTGAAAAGCCGGGCACCTTAGCCTCTTGCAGGAGGATCGGTGTCCGGCTTCGTTATTCTGTCAAGCAGTTTCAGACAATGTTATCGATGCCGATATCATTGTTTGCCTGCCTGCCACCAGCCTTGAATAAAAGCGGACAGCTGACAGAACCATTTAACAGGAATCAACCTGCGGCCTGTTTTTTGGCGAACGACAAGCGGCCGCCGGCCTTGAGAATGATTTTGTCTTCATCGCTCAAAGTATGCTGAACTGGTATTTTAACGCCTTTGCTGACATTTTCGATTATCAGTTCGCCATCGAGCGAGGTAACATCGATTTTGAGTTCATCGCCAACTTCAACCTTGTCGTAATCTTCAGGATTCTTGAAGGTTGCCGGAAGAATACCGAAGTTCACCAGATTGGCGAGGTGAATACGGGCAAAGCTTTTGCAAATAACCGCTTTGACGCCGAGATACATCGGGCAAAGCGCTGCGTGCTCACGGGAACTGCCCTGACCATAGTTGTCGCCACCGATAATGACGCTGTTTTTCATTTCCAGGGCGCGCTGGTAAAATTCTTTATCAACGCCTTCAAATACATGTTTTGCATATTCGGGAACGTTAGAGCGCAACGGCAGATACTTGCCGGCGGGCATAATGTGGTCAGTGGTAATATTGTCGCCGACTTTGATCACGGCCTTTGCAGAAATGGCATTGCCCATTTCATCCTTCATTGGCAGTGCGGCGATATTTGGGCCGCGCACCACATCGATATCTTTGCCTTCTACGGGCGGAAAGATGAACATGGAATCATCGACGGTAAATTTTTCAGGCATTTTCACTTCGGGATAAGTGCCAAACTTGCGCGGATCGGTAAATTTGCCTTCAACGGCAGCGACTGCGGCAACTTCGGGGCTGACCAGGTAAACCTGAGCGCTGTCGGTACCCGAGCGCTTTTCGAAGTTTCTGTTCGAGGTGCGCAAGGCAACCGCATTCGTTTTCGGCGCAAAACCCATACCGATACAGGGACCGCAGGCATTTTCCAGTAGACGGGCACCGGCGGCAACCAGGTAGGAGAGCGCACCCTCATCGGCAGCCATGCGTAGCACCTGTCTTGATCCGGGTGCGATGCCTAGTGACAGCCTGGGATGGACGGTCTTGCCCTTGAGGATATGGGCCGCGCGAGTTAAATCGGTATAGCTGGAGTTGGTACAACTGCCGATCATGACCTGATCAACCATGATATCTTCGAGCTCGGAAACGGGCTTGACGATATCGGGCATATGCGGGCATGCTGCCAACGGAACGACCTGAGAAAGGTCAAGATCGATAACGCGGTTATAGGCAGCACCTTCGTCGGCCTTGAGCTCAACCCAATCTTTTTCGCGGCCCTGGCCCAGCAAAAACCTTCGTGTTTCATCATCACTGGGGAAAACCGAAGAGGTTGCGCCGAGTTCGGCACCCATGTTGGTGATGGTTGCCCGTTCGGGTACGGTAAGGGTCGCAACGCCTGGGCCGGTATATTCATAAACACAGCCTACTCCACCTTTGACCGTCTCGCGACGCAGAACTTCGAGAATGACATCTTTTGCTGAAACCCATGGCTGAAGTTTACCGGTCAGATTAACCTTCACTACCATGGGCATCTTCAGACTGAAAGGTTCGCCGGCCATGGCCATAGCCACGTCGAGGCCACCGGCGCCAATTGCCAGCATGCCGATGCCACCGCCGGTCGGAGTGTGACTGTCCGACCCAAGCAGGGTTTTACCGGGCTTGCCAAATCTTTCGAGATGAACCTGGTGACAAATGCCGTTACCGGGGCGGGAAAAAACTATGCCATATTTGGCAGCGATCGTCTGCAGGAAAATGTGATCATCAGGGTTTTTAAAATCCATTTGTGCGGTATTGTGATCGACGTAGCTAACCGAAAGTTCGGTTTTTACCCGCGGAACACCAAGCGCTTCAAATTGCAGATAAGCCATGGTGCCGGTTGCATCCTGGGTCAGCGTTTGGTCCATACGAATGCTGATCGGGCTCTTTGCCGTCATTTCACCGGTTACCAAATGGGCCTTGATGATTTTTTGCGTTAAATTTAATGACATTTCCTTCTCCTGATCGAAATTTATTTGTAAAAAAAAAGCCTTCCAATGCTTGCATTGAGAAAGTTTATAATGATTTTGCGTTTAGAAAGGTCGGTTATTGTCGCGCCGGCGAAATTCGCCTATTTCCTGGCAGGCTCAACGGCTGTGCTGTCAGAGGCATTTTTGAGAACCGCCTCTTTGCGGAATTCAAGATTTTTCAAAGGAATATCGACAAGAATGTCTTCGTTGCCATCAAGTTCTGAAGGCTCGAGGGGGTCACGGCCTGCCGCAAGGATTTTTACCAGCTCGATCTCGTTGTGGTCGGGGCAGAAACCGGGCTCATCCTGTTCGTAGCCACATTCCGGACAGCGGTAAATGTCGGGAAGAAATTTCTGATTGGCCTCTTCTTCAGGCAGAAAAAGCTCTTCGCTTTTCTCTTCTTCTGATTCGACCTTCTTTTTGCCGTCAGACTTTTTTGCTGACTTGCGCGCTTTTTTGGTGCTGACTGATTCCTGGGAATCCTGGGCAAAAAGTGGGCAATGATAAGAAAACCCTGCACCGTAAAAGGCGAGCAGGGTAATCATTGCAACAGCTTTAACACGAGTAGAGGTTACCAATTGTAACATCAGTCGTTTTCCTGAATGATCTCCATGATTTCAGCGGGAGTCTTGGCTTCAAGCAGTGAATTTCTAAAGTCATCGCTGCGCAGCAGGCGGGAAATTTTGGCCAGAAGCTTAAGGTAAGGCCCGCCAGAAGAAACCGGTGCCAACAGAACAAAAATCAGATTGACCGGTTTGCCATCGATTGATTTAAAATCGATGCCATTGTCGGATCTGAAAAAAGCGACGGTTAAATCTTTAATGGCGCTTGAACGGGCATGTGGCATGGCAATGCCGCCACCGACTCCAGTGGTCCCGAGCTTTTCCCGTTCAAAGATTGCATCTTTGAGAACTTCCGGTTCTTTTATCGCTCCGGTCTCCTGAAGTGCTGCAATAAATTTTTCAATGGCCTGATCTTTGTTTTCTGCTTCGAAATTGAGGAAAACCAGGTTTTCCTTCAGCACATCAACCAATTGCATGTATCTGCCCTCCGTTGGGTGAGGTTATAGCTTGATTATAAGTTTGCCTATCGGCTATTGCAATCTTTTTTTTCAGTTTTCTTAAGTGATATTTATTTTATTTTAATTTCACCAGCAGCAAATTAACCGTCTGCCCCCGCACTACGCGAAGAACTACCCGGTCCTGATCAGTAATTTGCGCCATTGCCTGATTGAAGTCATCCTCATCGAGCAAAGCTTCACGGTTGAGCTGCAGAATGACGTCACCGGGCCGCAAGCCGGCCTTTTCAGCGGGCGAGCCATCAGAAACTGCGGTAATGACACAGCCTTCACTGACATAGAGATAGAATTTGCGTTCCAACTCAGGGTTGACCTTTTTAACCGTAATTCCCAGAGGGTTCAGACCGGCCGGGTTTTCTTTGAAAATAACCTCGCTGACCCCTTCACGGCCTTTGCGGAAAATCTTAACCCTGGCCAATTCGCCGACACGATGATCTTCGAGAGCCTGCTGAAAGTCTTCCAGTCCGGTGAGATTCTTGTCGTCAATCGCGGTAATGACATCGCCGGGTGCTATGCCCGCCTTATCGGCCGGACTGCCCTTGACCACATCAGTCACCAGCACCCCTTTTTCGGGCACCTCGAAATAATTGGCCAGCTCAGGAGTAAGCTTTTGAACTGTAACCCCGAGAAAAGCCTTTTTTACCTTTCCATAAGCCATCAGGTCACCGATTATGCGCTTGGCAAGGTTCACCGGAATAGCAAACCCAATGCCCTGCCCATAAGGAATGATTGCCGTATTTATCCCGATCAGCTCACCCCGACTGTTGATCAATGCGCCGCCCGAATTACCGGGATTAATGGAAGCGTCGGTCTGTATGAGATCGCGGTATGAACGATTGGCATCGACGGAAAGATCGCGATTGAGGGCCGAAATGACTCCGGCGGTAACGGTCATTCCCAGTCCGAATGGATTACCGATAGCGACAACCCATTCGCCGACCCTGATTTTGGTTGAATCGCCGATGGGAATATGTGGTAAAGCCTTTTCGCTCTCAATTTTCAAAACTGCCAGATCGGTGCGCATATCTTTGCCGATCAACTTTGCCGAAGCTTTAGTGCCGTCGTTAAGCTTGACGATTATTTCGTCGGCACCGCTGATAACATGCTCGTTAGTCAACAGATGCCCCTGGGGGCTGATCAGAACCCCGGAACCATTGCCTTTCTGAGGAATGACATTGTTGTGGCCCATGAACTGATCATCGAACAGATGACCAAAAAACTGGTCCAGAAAAGGATCGCCTGAACCGAAACGTCGTCGCGCACGAACGTAATGAACCGATTCAATGGCAACCACCGCTGGACTAACTTTTTCGGCAATATCAGCAATAAGACTTGTACCAAAAAGCTCTGCCGGAGCTGACCACATCGGTGAGCCGCAAAGCAATAGCAAAATCAGCATCAAAGCTCTTTTCATTTTCGGGCTCCTTATTTCCAGTCGTTTACCAGACGCAGTTCAGGCAGGTAATTTTTGTCGGGTTCGATTTCACGCTCCTGACTATCCTGGTGCAGGCGATTGAAGCGCTCGAGGCGGGCGAGAAATTCCTTCACTTCCTGTTGGCTCACCGGCTCGATCTCATCGGTTCCTGCTTCAGGCTGAATCTCTACATCCTGTCTGGCGACCAGAACAGGTTTGCTACCATCAGAAGCCGCCGGTACAAAACTCTCGTTTTCTGAATTCAGCATCAGCGCAATCATCAGAATACATGCAAAGCTAAAACCGATTTCGATTGGCCGGAGAATTTTCTCGAGTAAACGATCATACCAGGGCGTGATTTCAATGTCGGCAGCGCTGCCCGACTCAACCTCAGCCATGATCCGTTGATGCATATCGACGGGATAAGTAACTTCGCCCATATCATCGAGCATTTCCAGCATTTCTCCACGCTGCCGCATTGCCGAACTGCAATCGGGGCACTTTTGTGCATGGGCAAGAATGTCGGTCCATTCGGGCGCATCACACACCACGTCATTGTTTTCAACATAATCGAGATATCTTGTACAGATTTTCATGTTGAACTCCTCTGGTAGTATAGCTGCAGGCTTTCCTGCAGCATTCTTCTACCGCGATTAATTCGCGACTTAGCTGTACCCAGTGGTATATCAAGAATTTCACATATTTTTTCAAGGGAAAAGCCCTCGATATCCTTGAGAATAACCGGCATTCTGTATGTTTCCGGTAACTGTTCAAGTTTTTCACTGACCATTTTTTGATTCATCCGTCTAATTTCATTGTCGACGACTTCTTCTTCAGGAGTTTCGACTGTTCGATCCGACCACCAGTTGATGATCGTCTGCAACAAACCTTCCTTTTCCCGCTTTCTCCGGTCGGAAATGGTGATGCAGGTATTCGAAGCAATGCGATAAATCCAGGTTTTGAGCGAAGAACGTCCTTCAAAGTTGGGCAAAGCCCGATAAATTTTGATAAATATTTCCTGGGTAGCATCCATGGCATCTTCTTCGTTGTTAAAGAACCTGTAGCAGAGGCGATAAACCCCTTTTTCAAACTGACTTACCAGTTGATCGAAGGCCTTTTTGTCGCCCCGCTTAAATCTTTCGACCAGAGCCTCAAGCTCTGCTCCCTCAGTTATATTAGACTCGGTCTTCAACACAAAAGTTCCCATTTTTTACCAGAGAAATATCGGAATTGTTTTATGCAGCCTGGTAGTTCTGCCGGGGTGGATTCCCACCTGAAAAGTTTCGCCATCCCATTTTTGTCGGGCCGAAAACGACCCTTTTCGATACAAACGAACCGTTAAAAAATGATAACCACTCGAGAGTTCAATTGGTGGAAAGGGAAAAATCCTGCGACGGCGACCTTCTTCGACTACCTTCGGCGAATTTGCATCGAGGGAAGCGATCCGCCTTGCCCCGAGCCAGATCTCGACCCGGTCGGCCACCTGTGACACACGCTTGGCATCTTTTCCCGAAAAACTTTCGACGGTCAAAACCAGTTGGCCGGTACCCTGGGGTACTTTCTCGAGCAACGCCTCTACGTCTGAAAAAGAGGCAACCACATCGGGAAGAGCCTGAACGCATGAAGCCAGGCTCAGCATAACACCCAGAATCATCAGTATTCGCAGAGGAAATAAAGGCATGGCAGGACGATCAAGCCGCATTTGCGGTAATATTAAGCGCAGCCGGGTCTGCCGGGCCCTTGATGAAAAGATCTTTGTATTCGAGCAGATTGATTTCAACCCGTTCCTTGAGACGACGACCCGACGAGTCCATGACAATCTTGATGACCGGTCTGATAACCGAAGAAGGATTATTCTTCAAAACCAGGGCATAAGAACCGTCATTGAGGGCTACAAGGCTACCGGCGGGATAGAGGGAGAACTTGCGAACGAAAGCTGTAAGAATTTTCGGATCGAAATGATTATCGATACCGGCGTTGAGAATTTTCATCGCTTCATAGGGCGACATGGCAACACGGTAAGGCCGATCGGTGGTCAGAGCATCATAAACATCGGCAACCGCGCAGATTCGCGCAAAAAGGCTTATTTCATTACCCTTCAATCTCTTGGGATAACCGCCGCCCTGAAACTTTTCGTGATGCTGCAGGGCGATCATGCGGGCACGTTCGCTTATTCCCTTTGATTTACTCAAAATTTCGTAACCGTAAGTCGGATGCGATTTCATTTCGGCGAACTCCTGGTCAGTCAGCTTGCCGTCCTTGTTGAGAATGCTCAAGGGAATTTTAAGCTTTCCAACGTCATGCAGCATTCCGCCGGCGCCCAGATCGTTCATGTCTTCCTTGGACAGGCCCATTGCCTGGCCAATCAGAAGGCAGATCGTCGCGACGTTGATATTGTGGGTAAAGGTATAGTCATCGAATGACTTGATATCCATCAGGTTCATGATCGCATCAGGAGCCTGCAAAACTTCTTCAACCAGTTTTTCAGATACTTCCTGGGTCTGCTTAACGTCAATTCCATGACCAGACCGGACCGCATGAATCATATTTGAAACAGCCTTAAAGGCAACAACCTGCGTTTTTTTCGAAACGACAACCTTCTCACCCACGGTTATCGTCTTCATTTCGGGGAATTTTTCAAACAACAAATCGAAATTTCTGGCAACGCCGCTGACATTGTCGGCATCGTTGATATCGGTAATCTGAAAATCGCTGACCACGTATTCTTTTCCGTCTGGGGTACGCAGATAGAGGTCTTTTCTGATCATCAGGGCTTCAACGTCATACTCGCATTTCAAATGACGGAAAATGAAGCGCGAAGGCATCTGCCGATTGCCGATACGGTCGCCTGGAATCCAGACGAACTCATTACACGAGCCTATATAGCTGTAACCGGTAAAAATGGTTACATCAGTTAATTTCGTTGTTTGTCTCATAAAAAAAATGAACTACCCTTTCGGGTAGTTCATTATAACATGCAAAGTCGCAAAAAAACATTAACTGTTTTTCAATTCATTGAGAATATCTTCACGGTAGAATTCGCCGTGGGCATTATCGAATATCACGCGATTACGCAGATAAGAAAGGGCCAAACCAGCCTGGGGAATTTTTTTCAAGGCTTCGTAGGTTTCGCTTGAACCGTTCTTCAAATCCTGATTAACCAGATTGGCAACCTGCTGGCAGATTTTTTCGATCTTATCCAAAGCTTCGTTTCTAACGGCAATATTTTCATCGGCGCCAAAAAGTTTTACGAGATCTTCGATTGCGGCAACTCCGCCGTCGAAATCAAGAGAGGTAATCAGCTCTTCGTCGCCAGAGGCAGGGACCAAACCGTAAGTTCCGGCTTTATCAATGAGATAAACCACTGCCGGAACATTGAGCGAATTAAAAGTATCGATCTGGCTTGCGCTCGGAATAAAAGTGCTGCAAAGCTCAAAAGTGAAAGAAAGCATTTTTCTGTCGCCATACAGATAATCATCACAATCACCCATGGCTGGATATAGCTCAGCGCTGTTTTGCGGTCGATAATCGTTGAATCTTGCCATATCACCAGCCATTTTCACAAAAATCTTCTGGTCGGGATTGGGAATATTGTAACCATAACCGAACGGGTAGAGAATCAGCTCAGAGTAAGTGTGGAAGGAGATACTTGCCTGGAACTTTTCGCGAATGGCAAGGTCTCTGATGGCACAGCATTCGGGTTCAGAGAACGGCCCAGTGCCGTGATAGGTATCTGACGAAGGAGATGAGCTTGCACCGACATTGCCCCACTGATAGCCGTAGTTGCGGTTGGGGTCGACGCCATAGGAGCCATTGGCATTTTTGCGGCGATTTTTGCGCCAGTAGCGGCTTTTTTCCTGGGAATAGATGAGTCCGTCCGGGTTGACGATCGGCACGAACCAAACTTCTCGGGAATCGACAAGTTTCTTAATTTCCGGATCGACTGAATATTCTTCAATCAGCTTTTTGATTGTAGCCATGGGAACTTCTACAGAAGGCCACTCTCTTGAGTGGTGCAATCCCATGATCAATGCGGCTGGTTCGGCTTCATTCTTTTCAGGATTATCACTGAGTTTGAGCGCCCAGATATCACGGCCTTCGCAGCTTTTGCCAATCGATTCTACGCGGCAGATCGAGCTGTGTTCTTCGGCCCACTTTTTCAGCTGAGCAGTGCAGGTATCATAGGTAAAATACCGGTCACTCTTGGTCTGTTTGGCCTGAACATCCTGGATATATTTATCGAGATCATCGATAATTACCTTAACTGGGTGACCTTTGTTGACAAATTCATTGATTCGGCTTTTGTCGATAACGATTTCGGCATATCCCTGGCCCTCTTTGGCCACATCATAGCCTTGCTGAACCAAAGCGGTAATCTGTTTACTGGTCAGTTTTTTAACGCGAACAAGACTTTTGATCTCGTCGGCAAAAACACCGCCGGCTGCGAGGGAAAATGCACAACAAGCCGCTACAACCCATCTTTTCATTACTTGTTTCTCCTTGTTGGGTGCGAAAAAAAATACTAAAACTACTCTTATACAACATACACAAAAGAGATTAATTCAATTCTATTGCTGAGCAGGAAATGTGTCAAGGTACACTGATAATATTTTGTGTTAAATTTTCCCAGATTCTCAGCTTTTTTTTCTACTAATCAGGTTTTTTCTTCTGTCGGCAACGGATGCTTCCCACTGTTCGTCAGTAAAAGAAGGGTCACGTAGTCCCATGTAAGTTTCACATGGAGTCTGCGACAAATCCTTTTTCATTTGTTTCCTTTCAAACCAGGTTATATAAAGTTGAGCGAAATCACACACAAAAACGATCATTAAATCTCATCAAAAGATTCAATGATCGTTTGCCTTATTAAAACCATGAAAATCTGCTTTAAACCGATTCGCAAGTTTTGAAATCTTCGGATCAGTCCTGATTTTCAATCTTGATCAGCTTATCAGGCGAGACCTTGGGGCCTTTGAGAATGTTGATAAAGCTGGTATCATCGGGATCAATCTTGCCGGTGCGAGATTCAGCGTCTTTTCCGGGCTGAGGCGCAGGCTTTTCGTCGTCGTCACCAGGAGGCACAACCTGACCGGAGGTAGCCTGACTGATTAGTTCGCGCTTTCTTGCCGCATCGGTCTCCTTGGCAATATTCTGCATGGTTGATTTATCAGGGATGATAATCACCTTTCCGTTGGGAATCGTGCGCGGATTGTCGATTCCATTCACTTCGAGCAAAACCGGGTATAGGGTTGGGTCGCCGTAGTGCTTGGCGGCGAGTTCCCACAGGGTGTCACCCGAAGTCATGGTGTGCGTTGTAACCGCCATAGCACCGGTTAGGGTCAAGAAAACGAATGTTGCGAGCAAAAATGTCATGGTAATTTTATTCATCAGCTTCCTCCTGCCGCCTGTCTAGCCAGGTTCCAGTATTTTTCTTCATCACTTATGGTCGAAGCGGCAAATCTTGGGTAGAGATAAGCTTTCACTTCAACCTTGTTTCCTTTACTCATTTCACTTCGGCTTTCAAGGTCTTTGTCTTTATCGACAATTATTCTGAAAGCAAGATACTCATTGCCGGGCTCATCGGACTTTTCGATTATGAAATCCGAAACCCGGGCCTGACTGATGGCCTTTTTCTTCCCGGCCAGATTACGGTAAACCATACCCTTGTCGAACGAATACTTAACTATTTTTCTGGCACCACGGTCAAGAATGCAGAACTTGATTGAAGTTGCGCCTGGAGTGGTAACCACCTCGGGTTTTTCGTCATCTTCAACGGGAACAACGGCCAAACGCAAGTCAGCTTTAAGATTTTCAAGAATAATGCTTGCCGAACGAAGATTGGTCAATTTGGTCTGACTTTTCGAGAACTGGGAAAAGGTTCCGGACATCAACTTGTAAATAACGCCAGAAAAAAGCGAGACCGCAACCACGACAACCATGATCTCAATCATTGTAAATGCAGATCTTTTCATGTTAATCCATCACAATCGTGTACAGGGAAACTTTGTCGTTTTCCCCTGGGCCAGCCGGCCTGGGAAATTCAACCTTTACCGAGACCAGATAATTGGGAACCGCCTGGCGATTCTTGAGCCAATCGCTGAGCCAACCAAACAACCGGCCATCTTTCCCCTTGAATTTTCGAACCTCGATGCTTCTGGAAAATGGTTTCTGGCAATCAGGCGGAGGTTTCAAGCCGATTCGATTGAAAAAAGCCCTGATCTGACCGTCGTCAGCCAGGCGAAAATTTTCAACGGAACCGGCCGATTTCGAGAATTCGGTAAAGCTGATTTCACGAACGAAGTTGATCATGTCTGATGCATAGTTGGTCGCAGCGACCTCGTTGAGATTGTTGGTCGTACCTTTGGTACCAAACTGAAAGAGGTTGAAAAGCGGCAAAAATGCCAGACTGAGAAATACCATGGTAATGAGTATTTCGACCAGTGAAAACGCTTTGTTTTTGTTGTTCAGGCACATATAATCAATTTCCGTTCAAAATGAGGGGCTTATCAAGAAAAGGATTGACCGTTTCGTCGGTAACCGGCTTTTCAGATGAAGCCGGAGCAGTGACATTAACTTCGACTGGCAAAGGCGTATCTGAGGCGATGATTTCCAATTCAACCGGTGCGCTGGCGATGTTCAATTCGGCGGGTCCGCTGGCATTTTCATGAACAGTTACCGAATCAGAGGCAACCTGGCCCCGGACTCCCTGTCTTGGGCGCAGTGATCTACCAACCCGCATCGGGCAAATATCAATCTCGCGATTCTGACCATTTATCTTAACGCGAATCTGGTTGCCACTGATAAGAGTGAAGGTCGCGCTGGCATTCGCAAATTCAAGATTTTCGAAAGAAGCATCGATAAGCTCTGATACTCCGGAGTGTTCGAAAGATGAAGTGTGAGTTGCAACCATGGTGAAGACGAAATTGCCTTCAAGTTTCATCGGCAACTGCTGCATCTGAATCTGATGACCGAATTCAATGGACTGATTGTTAACTTTTGAGTTTTCTGAAGAAGCATGGCAGTTAACCATGACGGCATTGTGTCGATGAACAGGTTTTGAGCTGAACAGAGCCGCAAATAGAATTACGGCGATCCCGGGGGCAAGAATCCAGAACCAGGTAGAACGCCGTTCTGATTTTTCAGTCGGCGCCTTTGATTTGGCAGCAAGACGAATCTGCTGCATTGCCGCATTTTTAATAATTCCCGGAACGAAAGCAGTTGCAACCCGACTTTTGAATTCCTCCTCGGCAGCACGAGCTTCGGCAGCCAGTTTACGGCATTTGACGCAGTTCTGCAGATGAGACTCAAGTTTCACCCGATCATCGATACTCAATTCCGGGTCATCGAGACTGAAAAGCAACTTTTTGTCAGGACATTTCTTCATACTGGTCCCTTTTTTCGCGTAACATACTTCTGGCCTTGAATATCCGGTTTTTCACCGTTTGCAATGGCAGATCAAGTGCTTCGGCAATATCCTGATAAGCCATTTCGTTCACTACTCTAAGAACAAAAGGTTCACGAACTTCTTCGGGCAGGGAGTTGATCATTTCGACCACCCTGCGCCAGGATTCACGACGAAGATTCATAATTTGAGGATTGGTATCCTCGTTCTCCGAATCTTTCAGTAACACCTCGGTAACCAGATCGGTCGAGGGCACCGACCTTGAATTTTTGCGAACATGATCGATAAGAATGTTTCTGGAAATCGTCAGCAGCCAGGCAGTGAACTTTTTATTGCAATCGAACGACTTAAGGTGTCGGAATGCTTTAACGAAAGTTTCCTGAGCAATATCTTCGACCTCCTGAAGGTTTTTCAATCTAGCCAGAAGAAAGCTGAAAACCAGTTTCTCATAGCGCTCGATCAAATCGCCAAATTTTTCAATATCTCCTTCAAGAACTGATTTGATCAGCTCATTGTCGGAAAAATTTTCATTGTTCATTTAGATTACCGGTTCTCATCTCAAAAAGTTTTCAATCTTCAGAAATTATTTCAATATCCCTTGGTCCCATGGTGAGACCGTAGAAGTTTCTCTGGCCGAAATCATTGTCTCCAGCCAGTTCCATGGGGTCGAAGCCCCATTCGATAATGCAGCCTTTTTTGACCAGATCATCGATGTTGTCGCTGGCAACCCCGCCAATGATATGTAGAGGATTGGCGGGCGAAACACGCCCTGCCCCATCACCAACCGAGACAAAAAAGCCATGAATCTGCGGCAATGGCCCCAGACCGGCCCTACCCGCAGAGATGTTGATGCTGCGCCGGGCAACGATTGTCAGATAACCGAAAAAATCGGCATTGGACTGAGCTTCGCCGGTCAGGAAATTATTGGTAATCGCCTGTTGAATGTCGACTTTGCCATCGCAAAGAATTATTCCGCCCTTTTCGACCTGTAGGGGCATATCAATGATCAGATCGCCCTTGAAACCGATGATACAATTGAGAATCAGCTTCTTCTTGCCACGGTCATCAACGATGAAGTTCTTTTTGAAGAATTCGTTCTTACTAAGAAAAGTCGGCCGGCCGCCCTCGCCTTCAATCAGGTAAGCCATGCGGTCTTTGAGATAACCGGCGGGCGGAATGATCTGCCTGATATTGCCGTTATAATAGATTTCTTTATCATTGTTGAACTGATAATCTGTCTTGCAAAGCTTTTCAGGGCCATCATCGACATAGCCGTTGCGGGGAACGACATCAGACCAGGAACGGTCAGGACCACCCGGGTCACAGATGTTTTTCAGGCCGGTCAGATAGGGTTCATAGTCGACGATTTTTGGATCTATGCCACTTAGAGGCGGGCTATTGGAAGGCAGGCCCACCTGAAATTTAGCAACATCCAGCTCGGTGGTCATCAGACTGTAGAAATCCCTGATGAAGTTTTCGTCGGCGTTTGAGCCCATTACCCCGCGATACCAGGTCGGGATTTCATTGCAGATAAAATCGGTATAAGACAGATTCTGGGTGAAGGACCGCAAAGGGTACACCCGTTGACATTCGGGAAAATAAAATGCGTAGGTGCGCACGTAGCGGCGCTTGATTTTTCCAAAGACCAGGGTTGGCGTACACAGAGCCGGAGTGCCGAAAAGGTGCATGGAGCTGCCACGGTCGATGTCTTCATTAACTCGAGTTTTGTAAATATTTACCGCAGTTCCGAATAGAGACTTGTTGCGGAACTGGATGTCCCAGAGGCCTTTGTAGTAACCGTAATCAACCAGGGCGATCATTACCTTGCTGGCGTCGGCGTCGATGTTGTTGTTGGGAATATTGTTATCCAGCCATTTGGTCCAGTCTTTGGAAATCATCCATCCGGCAGACTTTGAATTGAAATAGAAATGAAAATACTCCCCGAATTTTGTCTTAAGAATGTCGTCAGAACTGCCGGCATTGACGTTTAAAACGAGATTGCCGCTATCGCCGGTGGTGTCGGTGGTGTTCCCGCGACCACCAAGGTAAATCCAGCCGCTTTTAACAAAAGAGGGCTTGCCATCGAGGGTTTTAACTATGTTGTCGGCACGGTTAAAGCGAAAATCAAAGCCTTCGACATCGGCCTTTCTTTTCTGAATGAAGCGGTTAAGACAGATCAGCGGCCGATTCTGCATCAGATTGCCGCTGTCGTTGACCAGAGTCTGGTTGGCCAGATTTTTGTCGAGGGTTGCGCCTTTGTGTGAAAAAAGAGTGAATCGGTAAAAGGGAGGCGCAAGAAGTCGGGTGAGTAGGAATTCTTTGCGCATGCGGCTGATTTTGGTCAGGCCCTGATGCGAGGCGGTTACAATCACTTCAATGTACCCATGACGTTCGAAAGGGCTGTTGACCATGCCATTAATCGGGGCGGAAAAAGGATATTTCTCGCCGAGGTCGACGATGTATTTTACCGTAGATTCAATGTCGCCCCCGTCATTTTCAAGCAGATTTTTCAAGGCTTTGGTTACGTCAAGGCCCTCGACGACGCTTGAGTAGTCGACTTCGGTCATCTTGCCAGTCTGACCGTTAAACGCCGCATCCATGATCTTTTTGGGAAATTCGGAAACGGGAAGCTCAAATTCGCGCTGAAGTTTGCGCACGGCGATCCTGCCAACTGCCGAGGCCATCTGATAAAGTTTCTCACTGTTAGAAACCCGGTTGGTAATCGAGCTTTCCTGGCGAACACGGTTTACCAGTGAGATGAAGATGATCATCGAGAAAACGAGAGCCCCGACGACCAGAAGCATCAGCATGCCGCGCCGGTTTTTACCACCGCAATATTTGATCATGCCTTCACCTTTTTTAACAATGCCTGGGCGCGGCGGTCATCGGGAGTAAGTTCAAGAATTCGCTGCAAAAAGGTTTCCGCCTCGGACTTTTTTCCCTGTCGGACGGCGCAAACCGCAGCCTGAAAAAGGACAGTACGATTGAATGGAAAGAATTCAAGAGCCTGTTTGAAATTATCCAAAGCTTCGGAATCTTTGTTTTGCCGGGAATTGAGCGTAGCTCTCACTACCAGAGCGGTAGCACAATCGCGACTCGACGGAAACCCATGAATCAATTGTTCGAGAGCCCGCATCGCCTCATCGTCACGACCAAGCTGAACCAGACACTGAGCTTTTTCGAGCATGGCGTTGGTGTCGAGCGGATCGATTTGCACCGCTTTTTCGTAATGTTCAAGTGCTCTGGTAAATTCACCTCTGAGCCGAAAAACATCGGCCATGTCATTATGGGCATTGCTGTCCATCGCGTCGAGGCGAATAGCCTCTGAGTAGTATTCTACCGCCTGGTCGTGATTGCCAAGATCGAAATACACGTCGGCAAGCCAGTTTGCGAGCATGCCGCAGGTCGGATTAAGTTCTAACGCTCTTTTTAAAAAACAAAGTGCCTGGGGCAGGTCGCCGATTCGGGCGTAGGAAATGCCGATTCCAGCGTTTGCTTCAGGAGAATCGGCGTTGATCTGCAGGGCTTTGCGATAATTCGCGATTGCCTCACTCACCAGACCATCCTCAAAAGCAGCAATGCCCAATGCAATATTGGCACTGAGCTTCTGTTCGCCTTTTTTCAGGCAGTTCTTAGCTTTTTTAACAATTTCAGCGGTGTTAACAGCCATGGGTGTCATTATAGCAGCAAAAACTTTTTGTAGCAGCAGTTATTTTACTCGTCATAAGCATAAAAGTTTTTATTTTTTCAACCAGGAATAGCAGTCGGCGACCAGTCGATGGTTCCTCAGCAGCAGTCCCAGCTTGAACCGCAGCAGATCCTTTTTTTTGACGGCAAAGCGATGAATTTTCATCAGGTCCATGCCCACGTGGTTGGCGCCGGTATCGGTGCGCAAGGCAGCGACGAAACCGACCTGTTTCGCAATCTTTTCGAGTTCGGGCGAGGTTTTTCCCCAGGGCCAGCAAATAACCGGCGGAGCGTCGGGAGAAATGCCGCGAATGATTTCAAGTGAGCACCGCAAATCTTCTTCGACTCTTTGAGCATACTCTTCCGGGGTTTCCTGAATGAAGGTATAAGCCTCGGCATTCGCCGGCTCGTCACCTTGTTTCAGGAGCGGTTTCCAAGCCCGGTTAATCAGACCGGCGCCCCGGGTAAAAACCGGCCGGCGGTCGCAACCGAAGTCATTTGCGTAAGCCGAAAGTATACCCCAGTGATTGTCGGTATCCGGATAGATACCGGTTACCTGCGAAGAAGTGAAAACCTGATTATGAAAATGCGAATGGGAAAGTATTTCCCAGGTGCCATCGACGGTCATTTCTTTCAATTCCTTTTTTGAAAGAAAATGGCTGAAATCGCCAAGACGGGCCCGGGTATGCGCATGATTGAAATCAGTCATGGTCTCAGCGGCCGACTGATTCTCGGGCCGAATCAAAGCGGTGGCGACAAATAAGGCGGCACAGGCCGAGTATTTTTTCAAAATCGGGTGGGCATAACGCAGATTGTCGATAAAACCATCATCGAAGGTAAGGCAAACCGCCTTGTCACTTTTTTTGGATCGCCCGGTCAAGTGCTCGATCAACTCTTTGATTGAAATGGTTCGGTAGCCGGCAGCACGCAAAAACTGCAACTGTTTTTCAAAATCCGCGCAGGAAATGCTAAGATGGGCCGGGTCGGGCGCGCCAACCCGGTGATAATACAATACCGGAATGGAAGTCTGTCTCATAGCAACTCCTGATATGCCTGCAAGGTCTGATTAACCATGGTGTCAACCGAAAATTTTTCCAGAGTTTTCTGGCGTAGCATTGCTTTTTCCTTTTCACTTGCAGGATTTTGCCTGAATTTGAGAAGACCGCGGGCAAGAGAATCGGCATCACCACAGGCAAATAGCTCAATCGGAACCAGAGAATCAAGTTCAAGGTTGGCAGGAATATCCGAAGCCAGAACCGGTACACCAAGGGACAGAGATTCGCGAATCGTTCCGGAAAAGCCTTCCTGATAAGAGGCATTGATCGTAAATGCACTTCGCGACATCAATGCCGGAACATCGTCACGAAAGCCAAGCAGATGAATTTTATCGGCAAAGCCATGTGAAGCCGCAAGTCGGCGAAGTTCTTCCGCCTCGGTGTTGTGGCCGGCCAAAACCAGATGCAGTTCAGGCCATTGCCCGGCCATTCGATTAAAAGCATCGATCAAAAGCTGGTGCCCCTTGTTATGGTGAAAATTGCCGACCAGTAGTGCAGCTTTTGCGCCGTCAGGGATCGGCCATTCACCATTCAAAGAATGTTTGCCGCCTGGTGAAAACCGCTCGGTATCGGTTGCCGAGTAAACGACTCTGATTTTTTCCGGTTTTACGCCGGTTTCGATCAGCCTTTCGGCAACGGCCCGGCTAACAGCAATATAGCCACGAATGGCGGCACTGCGATATTTTGCCCGGCTAACCGGGTTAAAATCGGGCTTAAAAAGAACCCGCCGGGTTACGACCAGACCTTTGAACCGGTGCAACAGGGCTACCAGCAACCATTGGGTGTGGGCCCAGGCCCGATGTACATTGACCACATCCGGTTTAAACTGGCGATAAACCCTGGCCAGATTGACAATTGACAAGGGGTGAATTTCTTTGCGATAGTCATTTGGCCTGACATCAAGGCCGGCGTCAGTAGCCTTCTGAAAAAGTACGCTGCCGGTCTGGCACATGAGCACAACTTTATGGCCAAGCTGATGCTGACGCTGCGCCAGAAAAAGGGCCTGCTGCTGACCACCACTCCAGGCTTTTCCTTCCAGTGCATGAATAATTCTCATTTTTGCTTCCTGCAATAATTTGACGGGTATTGACCCGGTATTCTCTGAATGATACTATCTGAAAACCAATCACGGGGGCAAGAAAATGTCAGAAAATTTCAAATTAAAATATCAGATATTCTGTTTACTCATTGCGTCGCTTTTACTGTTGAACGGATGTGGCGGCGGCGGGTCGGGCGGCAGCGTCGATCCAGCTTCTCTGGTTGCAACCCTGGCCACAGGAAAACTCAGTGTTGAAGGCAGCGCAACCAAAGACATTCTCTTTGCCAGCGTTGGCGGCAGTGGTGTAACCGGCGGCTGGATCGAAGACGTTAACGGCAACAAGCTCGCCGGCTCGGATCTTGTTTACGAGAACACTACCACCCGCTATGAAGTAATATTACAGCGGCCTTTGAACGGGTTTCCGGCAGGAAGCTACATATTGAAGTACTTTGTCAACAGCGAAACTCTCGAACTTAGAAGAGATGGGCTCGACTGGGTCAATGCCAGCCAATTTCTGCCGGCTCCCCCGCCACCAAGCTGGAATCCGACCAATCGAATCCTGACCGTCAGCTATCAGCCGGTAAATGGTTCAAGTGTCCGCTACTTTCTCAGAATATATTCTGCCATCACCGGAACTCTCTATCGCGAAACCATACCGACCAACGGCCTGGTTATCACCGAAACCATTACCTTCCCCGGTGAATATCGCGTGGTCCTCAATGCCGAAGTCCTTGAAAACGGACAGGTGGTTTCGACGGCACGACACAACTTCACGACAACGATCACGGCCGCAGTGACGGCTCCCTGAGCGGCTCAACCCAATACCAGGCGTAGCGCAGATCGTCGTTGAAATCGTAAAGCTTTGAGTACATACCCGAGCCGGCGGCGATCTCCTGGCCCGCCTTTATCAGAGTTTTCTGATTGAATCGCGGGTTTATCAAAACAACATTGCCCTTTAAAACGCACAAGCGAGTTAAGACCGGGCAACATTTAACGACCAGGGTAGCGTTTTGGGCCTCCATGAGAAGATGGGGCGTGTTAATCCTTACGGGCTTCTCGCTTTGGCTGCGAATTCCCACCAGACCTTTTCTGATTTCACAAGTATCTGAGCTTTGAAAGAAAACCAGCGAATCCTCTTTCAGACGAAATTCGACGTTAGCTGAGCTGCTCAGGAAACACTGACCATCATAAAAAGTCATGATGGTCAAACGATTAAAAAGATCAATTTTACCGGTCTTGAGGGTATAGGGCTGCCCACCTTCGTTCTTGTAATAGGCCCGCCCCCGCACGAATTCAGCTTTGAGTTCTTCGGCGCAAGCGCCTGTTTCAATTGCGAGCAACAAAACAAAAAGGGCGAAAATCATTTTTGCTTTCATGGTTAATTGCTCTCTGCACTGAAAATATGGATTTTCTTGTTTTCAGCATCGGAAACAGCCAGCAAGCCATCTTTACGCATGGCAACCCCGGTGGGCATCCATGGCCGTGGCCCTGGGGGCGCTTTGATTGTCGCCAAAACCCGGCCCTTCTGAGTGAAACGTATTACTTGCATCTTTTTGGCATCGCAGACCCAGATGGTTCCCCAGGGGTCGACATCGAATCCGCGCGGCTCGAGGCAACCGGTCTGAAAACCGGCAGTCTGCTGCCCCATTGGCGAAAACTTTTTGATGATTCCGGTTTTTTCGAGAACGAAAAGACCTTCTTCGTCAGCCCTGATTGAAAGCGGTGAAACTATTGTGCTCTGGTCACCGAACCCGCCAAGGTATTTTCCTTCGACGTCAAAACAGCAAACCTTTGATAAACTCCGGTCGACGACCCACAACTCCTCGCCGCGAAAACAAAGACCGCCGGGGACATCGATAAAAGCACCACGAGCGGGATCTGACCTGATCTGCAGTAAAAATGAACCATCTTCGGCAAATTTGTGCAGGCAATGTTGCGCAGTATCGGCAACGTATATTCGCCCCTGTTTAAGGGTCAGGGCAACAGGCAGGCTCATCTGACCGGCCTGATCACCCTTTTTTCCAAATGCGAGCTTCAGGCGGCCATCAGCAGCAAAATTGAAGAGACGACGAATCTGGCTGTCTATCATCCAGAGATCGCCCGATTCAGACCAGCAAAGTTCTTCGGGCCAGGAAAGATTCTTTTCTTCTTTCTTTTCAAAAGCCGGAAAACTCTGCAACAGCAGAAATCTTGCATCCTCAGGCAGGTCGGCCAGCATTACAACTTCAGTGGTTGTCGGTTCATCTGGCAACGCCGAAACCGGTTGGGCCGGTACATCCTGAAAATCTTTACTGAAGGTCTGGCGAAATACAACAACAGGCTCAGTTTGGCCGTCTATTCTTGCCGCGACCTGCAATTCGAAATTCTTCACCGGCGCTTCATAATTTCTTGAGATTTCAAAAACCATTTCATAAGGCCGGAAAAAATAACGACAGTTTTGCACAACCCCGTATGGAGCGACCTGATCGGGGTTGAGAGTCAACATGGCGTTCCCGTCGGCTGCCAGGCTTACCAAAGCATGATCAAGTCTGATTTTTTGGCCGATCGGGCTGGCCATAAGGGCCTCGTTCTGGTTCCAGGTCAGTTTTATCAGGATTTTTTCTTCGCGAAACTCACATTCGCCTTTTACGCCAGGAAAAGCCGCCCGGCGCAGCTGACTGCCATCGCCGAGATGTATGGTGTAAACAGCTCCCGGAATCATTTCCTGGGGTAAAAAAGTAAACTCTCCCGGTTTGGCACTGAAAAACTGGCCAGGCACTTCTTTAGCCGAACCGTCGGCGAACAAAAGGCTGATTTTGACCTGGGCCTGCTCTTCAGCCGCCTGCCTGCCGGCCGGCAAGCTGAAAACGAATCCATTCAGCGGATTCAGATAAAAGCCTTCAGCCGGGGCAAGTAGTGTGACGATTTCATTCCCAGCCAGGGCTGGTGAAACGGCGGTTAATGAATTAGTCGCCGAAGCAGCCGCAGTTTCAGAGGCGGGGCTCGACGCCGGTGCAGCATTATCGAGCAGGTTTCCGGCATCAACGGCTGAAGTTGCCGGCACCGACTCTTGTTGAGGCTCAGGCAATTTTTGTGGCTCGGGTCGGTTATCGATATCCTCGACGGTTTCGATGCGGCCAAAACTGGCTTGATTGATGTTAATCCTGGTGGATTGATGATCCGGAGGAGGAGTTGTCGGGACTTTTGCCATATCTGAGCCGGTCTCATCAGCTACAGCTATTGTTAAAGTTGTCGAGGCAGGCTCTTTGCCGGTCAGCGCCGACGGGTTTTCAGGTTCTGCCGAAGAAACGGAAGAAGAGGCGATCTTTGCCGCGCCGGCTTCACTTGCAGAATCTTTTTCTTTAACGACGAGGACAAAGCGAATTTCTCCGCCACCGGACTTTGCCGGAACGAGGGTAACCTGATAAATGCCGGTTTCAGCGACTTCAAGTCGATTCAGATCCTGTTCGGAGCTTTTATAATTTAGTTCAGGGTTTGAAGTCGAGCTGATTCCGGAAATTTTAACCAGATCGGTCGCGCCTTTGCCCTGTTCTTCGAGGGAAAACTCGACCAGAGTATCTTTTTTCAGCAAAATATAGTTGGTAATGCTGGCATCGGCCTTTCGGTCAGCAGGAAAAATACCGCGATAATTGAACTGTTTTTCAGCATGAAGGCATGAGCAAGCAAGAAATAGCAGTGACAATACCAGGATTTTTTTCATATATGCCTCCATTTTTAAAACATCGTTTAAACAGAAATTTCTGAGTTACCGCACTTTTTCAAGGCGGCAACCCAGAAATTCAGAAATAACTTTACTTCAACCAGACGGAATCGGGATTGATTTTTGCCAGTAGATTCCAGACCTTCTGGGCTTCGCCATAGGCAAGGTGCCGGTTATATACGTCAGCCAGAACGGCCAGGCCATGTTCAACGCGAAACATTCTCGGTTCACCGGAAATGGCTTTTATGAGCAAATCGGTACCCAGGTCGGGCAGCTTTTCTACGGCAGCCAGACCAGCCAGGAAATATCTTTCACCAACAGGAACCGGCAGGTAAAGCGGAAAAATCAAATCTTCGAGCATGCGGTCAACCTGCGGCGACAGGGCGGGTTTGCGTTGTGAAAAGATTTCCCAGGCGCGATCTTTGTTGTCGGTTGCTGCAGCATAAAGCATCGAAAGTGGCAAACCGCCCCAACCGGTAAAATCTTCACCCTTAAGACGACTACCTCTGCCAAGAGCCATTTCAGAGATCATCAGCAGAAATTCAAGATGACTTCGATCGAGAACCGGCAAGGCACCATTGTCGTAAGGAACGAGGGTCTGGCTTTCAAACAGTTTCTTGAGAAAAATCAAACCAGGCTCGGTTATGACATCGGCGCTGGTAAAATCACAGAATATTTCTTCGACTTCGGCGCGTTCTTCGAAGCCGGGAACCCTTTTCATGGTTTCAAGAACTTTTCGGGCCAGAATTTTGTCTCGCATTTCATACAGGTAAATGTTGCGCAGATTTTGCAATGCGGTGTAGGTCTCGGCTGGAGCAGCCTGAGGGTAAGAATCGAGAAAATCCTTGTATTTCTTTTCGCGCAACTGGGGCGATGAACTGTGCTTGACCGCCCGTTTAAGACCACACCATTCAAGAGCAACGGGATTGTATGCCAATCGCTGATGATCTTTAATGGCAGCGGCGGTCAAAGCAGCTTCCGGAGCTTTCTTGGCAAAATAGCTGCCCTGCAGTTCTTTTTCGAGCAATTCGGCAGCGGCAAGACCGGAAATTTTACCTTCTTCAAGCTTCTTCAGAGCATTTTCGACTTTGCGATTACCGCGATGAAATTTTCTCAAATCCCGGGTCAGTTTGGCAGATGGCTTAACCAGCCGCTGACCTTCGATGAATTTTTCGGCTGAACGGTGGTAACCTGCCGAAACATAGCCGTTCATAAAAAAGGTCTGCTCGGAATATTTCATTGATTTACCCAGATGGTTCTGAGCTTTTTCAAGGGCGGCAACGGCTGCGGCTTCATCGCCGGCAGCAAAAGCGGCCATGGCTTTGAACAGGTTAACCTTACCGACATATTTTCCCTTGGGGAAAATTTTAAGATAGGTATCAGCAGCCAGCATGGTTTCAGATACCAGATCAGGACTGTAGCAACTAACTGCGAGATAGAAACCCTTTTCACGCAAGGGATCGATATACTCGGGACGGGTGAAAGTTATCGCATCGGCAAATGCGCCC
>CAZTHA010000020.1:0-24931 GCA_964613435.1 uncultured bacterium | reverse complement strand
TAAGTCTGAGTTGATGGCCTTAACTTCATATTCTCCCGGGAGCAGAGCTTGAACTACTTTGTCTTTTCCTTCAATTTCCGCGACCGTTTTTCCTTTTTGCAGAATCTCATATTTGGCATATATTTCTTTGTCCTTGCTGTCAAAGCTTTTTAGGTTCAAATAGCCTTGATTGAATTCAAATTCAACAGTAGTTACTTTTACTTTCGATAAGCTGATATTTTCCTTCTGAAGTTGTTCTCCAGTGGCATTGGATTTGGCTTTGAGCATATAAGCAGCTTCGTCAAGAGAAAATGCAACCTCATTGCCACTTTGCCGGGCAATCGTCTTTTCTTCACGCAAAACCTGAACATCCATAAACACTGGCTTTTTCTTGCCATCCATTCCTTTAACCACAAGGTTGTTTTCTACTACTACGGCTTTTGAGATCTCTTTGAATGCGCTTATCAGTTCAGCAGTGTTGTTTGCACCGATAACCTTGCCGTCAAATGGTTTCGCAATGCAGTCAAGCGACGAAAGTTCGTTTTCCTTCAGACCGAAGCCGACGACATGAATTTTGGAAATTATGCCAGCCTTCTTAAGAAGACCGGCCGCAACGCAAGGGTTGCCGCCACAGCTTTCAAGTCCATCGGTAACGAGAATAACCACTTTTTTGCCGGGAAGGTTTTTGTCGAAATCTTCGGCACACATTTGCAAAGAATAAGCGATTGGTGTTTTGCCAAGTGGCTTAATGTCGGCAATTTTTTTCTTGATGGTTTTGGCATTGTCTTTGCCGATCTTGATTTCAAGAACCGAATTGTCGCAGCGTTTATTCAGGTGACCATAGATTCTCAAACCCAAATAAATGTTTGGTTTTGCTTCGAACTCTTTTAATAGCTCATTCATTGCTTCGCGAGCTATTTCAATTTTTGCTTTTCCGTCTATTTGCCCCCACATGCTGTTGGACGCATCGAAAATCAGAACAATCTGGGTAATTGGCATATCTTGAGCATTGGCAGAGGAAATGCCTAAAAGGGATGCAAGTAGAACAAAGAGAAAAATACCGCGCAAAAAATTCATCTCAATAACCTTTCATAAAAAGCATTTGTTTTTTTAGCTTTCGGGAAAAATTTCCCAAGCAGGCAATAGTAAACTTTCCTACGTAATACAATGTAATGTCAAGGCTAAAGTTGAAAAGGCAAGAATGAAGATTCGCCGACAGGTTAAATTTTTGCGATTCAGTTTTTTATGGGTGTGGGTTGCTGATTTTTCGGCGATGAATGTCAAAAAAACGCCAGAAAGGGTTCGGCAATTCCTTTATATCGGGGGCAAAGCAGCTCATAATGCCTGAAAATAACTTTTCAAGATTTGGCATGGTAGTTGCTTTAAACTCATCAACTTCAAAACGGAGGATTATATGATTTTCAATAAACTGACGAAAAGCATTTTTGTAATAGTTATGGTTCTTTTTTGTGGACAGGCTGTTTGGGCCGCTGACAATGCGGATAATTATTTGAATACGGTTCCAGAATTTAAGGTTCAGGTTCGCATTCTTGATTTGACCCTGGCAAAAGTAGAAGGCAAACATCGTGTAACTCACATGATCGCTGAACTTGTAAGTATTGAAGAACCTGCCTCTATTGAAAATGACAGTGAATTAAAAAATGCATTTGAATATCTGCAGAATAATGCCAGGCAGGTTACGATAATGGTTACTCCCGAAGCTGAAAAACAGGGCAAACTCCTGGGCTTCTTTCACCCTTTTATCAACGGAGTTCACAAAACCGGCGTTTTTAAGGCAGATTCAACCATCAAGGTTTTTCAGCTCCAGGGAATAAACGGCTGGCAAATGCTTCTGACCGAATGCCACCTGCTTGATCAGTAAATTTTACAAAAGTAAACTTCCATTATTAACTAAAAAAACAAACCCCGGAAAAAGTCTAACAAGGCCTTCCCGGGTTTGTTTTTTTTCTTTAAATCAGCGGGCGCAGAAACTTCATGCGGCCAAAGCGTTCCAGCTTCTTCATCACCTCTGCTTCGGTGTGAGCTTCGGGGCCAAAAATTACTTTGATGCGGCCATCTGCTTCTTTGCGAATCTTGTATTCAAGACATTTGGCGAAATCTTTTTCCATGCGCAGCGCCAGGCGAAGTGCGAATTCCTGATTGTTGATTACGGTTACGACCTCTGAGTTAATGACCATGCTCAGTGGGTCGAGATTGTACGTGCCCACCACTGCGATTTGTCGATCAAAGACGAATGCTTTGGTGTGAATACAGGGCATGCCTTTGGGGTAAACGAGTATGCGGGCTGTGGGCATAGTCGCGAGCAGTCTTTTCCAGTCGGTGAGAAAGAAAGCCACGGTTGAAGGGTGATTGGTTGACTCACCACTGTTCGTGCAGAGAATGATTTTGACACCGCGCTTTGAGGCCCGGCGCAGGGCTGCTTCAGACGCTTCATCGAGAACAACGTAAGCATTCTGAATGAGAATTTCACTGCGGCAGGCATCGATCATTTTGATCAGGTTTGGAGTGATGTCGCGCCGCGTTCCAAGTAGGGAATGTCGGTCGAGAATGCGCACCGGCATTTTTCTTTCACCTCTGAACAGGCGAAATGAATTGTAGGAAGAGAGTTTTTTGAATCCTGACAATTGGTCGCAGAACGCTTTGGCGGTCTTTTCTACGCTTTTTGGAAAATCGAGCCGGCGCAGGTCGGGCACGCCCTGGCCTTGCATGTATCGTCGCATCAGGTGGTAGGCCAGATCGAGTTTTGCAGAGCGTGAAACGAGATTAATCCTGTCCGGGCGGACGGTGCGATTGGGCAGAGCTTTCCATTCTTCGTCAAACGCTTTTTGCAGCTGGGCGACAACTCCGGGACCCTCCATGACGACGTCAAGATCCTGAAAGACATTTTTGAATTCGCCGAGCTGAACGAAATAATCCTGGCCGATGTTGCGGCCACCGGTAAGACAGATGCTACTGTCGGCAATGATAATTTTGTCATGATTTGAGGCAAACACTTTTCGCAGGTCGCCAAGAGCCGGCAATATCTGGCGCCCGACCGGGTTATAGACTTTGATTTCGACATTTGGTTCGCGTGCCAATTCTTCGAGTTCATCGTAATCTTTGAGTTTTTTTGCGCCGCGCATGAATCGGTCATCGACCATCAGGCGTATGGCTACACCCTGTCTTGCCTTTTTCCGGAGCAGACCAAGAAATGAAAAGCCAAAAACATCCTGGTCGACAATGAAATAGGTGATGGTTAACGATTTTTTTGCATTGTCGATGAGGTGCCAGCGAGCATACCAGGCTTCTTCGTTGCCTGAAAGAAGTCGGACTCTTGCAGCATCGCCCTCAGTTGTAGTTGGGAAAGAGGCAAAAACTTTGCCCAATGCGTTTTCGCCGGAGGATGAGGCAGCAAAGGCTGTTGTCGAAGCCAGCAGGGACAAAATTATGATGATCGCAAAAAGAGGGGTCATCAGGCGAATCTGGCGAAATTGCATGTTTGGTCTCCTGTTTTGAATGAACTGATGAAATCCATGTTTCATTAGAATTATACCTTCTTTTTTCAATGTATTTTCAAAATTTCAAGCTAAAATCTTCATGAAAATCGTTGGAAAAATAGGCCCGGCGAAAAAGTCTGAGTTTACTGCCGGTTATGCTCGCGGCGCATTTTTTTTCGCAATTTTCGTTGCTGTCGAATCTGGGCTGCAGCCTTCTTAACCTGGTCTTCGGAGCCTTCCCAGGTTAATATGATGGCGCTGCCTGCCTGGATATTCGAAAAGCCTTCGAGCAGGGGCATAACCTGATCGTAATCGGCAAAGCGCAAAGTGAACATTGCTTTCATGCCTTCGATGGCTTTCTGATAAAGGCCGGCTTTTTCCCGATCGGTGGTCTTGAATTCATAGCGTGCCCGGATGGTATTATCGAGGCTGGTCCAGCGGGCAAAGGCTTCGTTGCAGTGACGTAAAACCGGGCAGTAGGTTGAAAGCTGGTAGGTGGCAGGCACATCGATAGCGCGAGAAATGAAAAGTGTTCCGGGCATCAGTCCTTTGAGCAAGGGGTGCCCAGAATGCACTGACTCGCGCTGTCCGTCGAGAACCGCAAGGGCGTTTTCAAGGTGGTGAAGGTCGATGCCGACGAGAATTTGCCGGTCGTTGACGAAACAACCAGAAAGGAGCATGCGCTTGCGCCCACAGCGCATTTGCCATGTGTAGATCTTGCGTTTGCCGATGCTGGTTTCTTTATGTTCAGGAAACTTCTGGGCAAAGATTGCGTGGAGGTTTTCTTTGGGCAGGTCGCTTCTGAATTTCATCAGGATGACGCCAAATTCACCCTCATACTGGGTTGCGTACATGGTGGCGCTTAAGAATTCATCCATCAGGCGCATGCCCATCTTATGACAAAGCTGGTTGAAGTAGTTTTTTCTTTCTTTTTTGGCTGCCGATTTGTGCAGGTCTTTGATTATTGGCAGCTGCATGATTGCTTCCATGTCCACATGTCCATACCAGACCGCCTCAGCATCGATATCTGTCGGCAGAACCGGTCCGGCAAAAGAGCCCGCGGTGGCGAGAAGCAGAAAGCAGATGAGCATGGCAAATGAGCGCATTGGGTTTCCTCCTGAAAGATCTTTTTTAATAGCCATTAAGCCTAGCATAGAACTGCAGGCAAATGCCAGCCATTGAAAATGCTTGAATAAAGAGGCTCTGGTTGTAGTATTTTTTGTTTAATTGCCAGTTGAGCATGAACTATGTAGAATGTGAAAGAATGCAAATGTCGCATTGGTTGTATTGAGGCTCCGATAAAAAGGTGCTCATACGGTATGACCTGCCGACAGAACCTATGCCAGCAGGAAGGAAAAGAAAAATGACCGTACATGAAGGAACAAAAAAAGCTTTTACGCTGATTGCAGAGAAATACAATCTGCCGAGTCTTGCCCAGATAATTCAGAACGATGAACATATTATCTGGAAAAAGGATATTACAATTTGTATTACCAATATTCTCAAGGCGATTGAGAGCGAAAACGATACCAAAGAATCTCTCAAAGAAGCGAAAAACATGTATAACGGGCCGATTTTCGGCATCAATGCCCAGGAAGGCAAATTTCTCATCGAGGCCGAGCCCAACCCGGAAAAAGCTCTGGAAGAGCTTGGCAAATTTGACTTTTGTTTTAAGCTTAGCCCTTATCATGTTATCAACACTTATCTGGCAATTCTAGTCGCTCAGGTTACTGCACAGGATTTGAATGTTTTACTCAAAAAAGGCGAAGAGCACATGGAAGCTTTTATCGCAGCCTCTCTTAAAGAAAACAAGAACTGGAACCAAGAGAAGCTTACTTCCGAAAAGCCTGTTCTAATTATTCCGATTGGTGCAGCCGGCTGTGGCAAATCGACTTTCTACCATGAGCTCGGCAATGTCGTTAATGCTTCATGTGACAACATCAGATACATGCTTTTCCACGAATACGGCCCCTGCTTTGCTCCATGGGAAAGCACCCTGGCATGGTTCGTCGTTAATCGCATGACTGATCTTTATCTGGGCCGTGGCTACAGCGTTTTCTATAACGGTGTTAATACCGATTTGGAATATCGTTCGCCAATTACCATGGAAAACCCCGACCCGCTGTATGCCGGGATTCCGTATAATATGAAACTCGTTTATTTTGAGCCTACAGTGAGCCTTAGCCGCAGCGAAGTCGATGAATTACGCTCGATCAACCTTTGGGCAACTACTTTGGATAAAGTCGATCGAGCTGGTTTGAGCTCAAACGTTTGTAAGATTCTCGATCTGATTCAGAGAAATACCGAGCGCACAATGGAGCGTACCAAAGCAATCCGCGAGGGAAAAGCCGAACAGGATCCTTTCGACATTCTTTACCCGGTTCCGCCGGCAATTGTAAAAATGTTCATGGAACAGTCTTTTGCCAAGCCTGAAGGAGCAAATGTCGTTGTTGTACCACGCAAAGAAATTCCTGATGCAGCAGAGCGAGCTGCTTTCTATCGGGAATATGCGCAAAAAGTTGTGAATTAATCGTTCGTTTGGTTTGTTGTGCTGTTCCATAGGGTTGCGTCTTGCTCCCCTATGGGACAGCTTTTTATCTGAGCTTAGCGGTGCAAATGTGCCCGGCTGGGCAGATGATAAAAATGAATGTTTCTTTCTTCAAGAGTGCTTTCAAGATCTGTTGAAGGATTGACTAACAGGGCAAGGCCGCCCTGAGAAGCGGCGAAACGCAGCATGTGCCCATCGGTGCGATAGCTGTCGCCAAAGACCATGATGTTACCAGGCTTGAAATTCCCGGCAAAATTTTGGATATACCAGGTCTTACCGGCAGCAAAGCTTATCGGGTAAATAACTTTGGTTTGAATTACCCCTTTAATATGCTGCAATCGGATTCCATGGACGTGGTCGTCGGGTACGCCGAAGAATTCAGCAGAAACTTTTACAACATCGTTTGCGCTGGCTGAAACAATGTAAACATCTACATGCAAGGCCTTCAGCACTTCGACGAGTGTTTTCATTTCAGGATAAATTGCCGGCTGTAAGTATTTCTGATAATAAGCCCGGGCCTGGCGACGAACATCACGAACCTTCTGTCCGGCAAGCAGAGTGCATATCCATGGGTAGGCATCTTTGGGGGTGCTTCTGGCCCAGCTGTGGTAGAATTCCCATGGTTCCGCTTCATACAGGCCGGGGACTGGCACTGGCACAGAGCGTTTTGCGTGTTTTTTCAGCAGCATGCTGTGCATGAAACCAGGCTGGCTTTTGCCGTTTCCCTCGGTTATGTCGCCACAAATGAGAGTATTGTCGTGATCGAATACCGCGACAATTCGTTCATTGCTTGATAAAGCCTTGTCAGTGATTTTTTCGGCCAATTTAAGACTCCAGCCTGAATCCATGAGAGCAGATACCGCCTGTTCTCTTGTCATTGACCGGGCGGCGCCGGGGATCAAAACAAGACTTGCAATTATTACCGCAAAAAAGATTTTTGAAAGTTTTCTGAGCATTGGATCCTCCAGGGTAATTGTGAATTTTTCTGAATTCAGTAGCTCGCAAAGAACCAGATTCGAATCATTATAATGCAAAACCGCTGAAGGTGTTAAAAAATAAAAGCTGCCTGAATTTCAGGCAGCTTCGTTCATAGTCTAAGTCTTAACGAGGGAAAGTCGTCAGAGGCGCTTCCAGGTGGTAGACAGTTTGCCGGGGACCGGTTCCCAGATTACAATGTAATGGCGACCACTGGCATGAATGTGGAATTTAACTTTCGATGTTTTGGCGTTGGAGGGCTCAACGCTTAGTTTGGTCGAGAATTTAACGTTATTGTCGCGATTGAAATCACGATCATCTTTATGAAAGGAAAAATCGCGGTCGAGTGCGCTTTCAGCCTGCTGCCATCGGACTTCATAGTAGCCGTTTGCGTTATCGACGTATTCGACGTTTTGCAAAACCGCCTGACCATCGAGACAGGAAATATCGTAGCGGATTCTGTCTACTTTGCCATGGTGGTCCCAGCCGAGCTTGAGATGGTTGAACCGGATCTTTACCTGAGATTCAAGCCAATGAATGTCGCCGAAGGCTGTATCTCCCTGAAGATGGACAATTTTGTCATCGAGAGTGTAGGTGCCGGCAAACGCCGAGGGTACAAACAAAAGACAGGAAACAAGAACCAGGAACAGGACATTTTTCATAGATTTTCTCCTCTCTATTTTTTAAGTTCCTGGTATTATTTTGCAACAACCGGCAAACAATTTCAACAAAAGTTGCGAGCCCCATCTGTGGCCGATTCCGAGTCGTGAGGATGGCGCAAGTCTCTTGGTGGCGAAAATTTGCCGCGTAGTAGAGCAATAAAAAAGCTGGGAAAAATCAGCGATTGGCCAGCAAAAGAAGATGCAAGGAATCCTGAGCTAAACCGGCGTGACGAAGGCCGAAGGCATTGCCGAGAATTTGGTCGGCAAGTTCGGTGATCTGGTGGCGAAATTGGGTAAGATGGTTTTTGCCCTTTGCCCCCGAGAGCAATGGAAATTGCCAGCACATATCATTATCCGGACCACGGCATGGCGGTTGCAAACCATATTTGTCCGGATTGGCAAGCAAATCTGTTTCAAGCTCCCCATTCAGTGGAAAAAGATCGAATGAAAAGCCAAAGGGATCGAATTCCGGCAATACCTCTGCAAGTAATTGCAGTGTCGCCTGGCGGTCGCATTCGTTTTCGCCGGGAAAACCAGTCATAAGAAAAAAATGGGCAGCGATACCTGCCGTCGCAAGGTCAACTAAAACTCTTCGAGCGCGTTTTGCTGAAATTCCTTTGTTGAAGCGGCTCAAAATTCTGTCTGAGCCTGATTCAACTCCGATAAAGAGCTTTAGGCAGCCTGATTGCCGCGCTTTAACGAATGTTTCGCGATTGTGCCCTTCATCGATGCGAGTGTAGCCTATCCAGAAAACCGGCTCAGAAAGAGACGTAAAAAATTCTGAAAGATGCTGCAACCGCGGTGGGGGAATTGCTTCATCGATAATGAAAAAATGTCGGCAGCCATCAGCAAATAATTGTTTGATTTCCTGTTCTACCATTGCCCAGGGCTTAGGTCGATAGCTAGGCCTTCCATTTGCGGCGCGAACCGGATGAATGCAAAAAGCGCATCGCCCCCATGGGCAGCTGCGAGCCGTTTCAATCGGCATAACGAGTTTGGGGGTGAGGTAATCGCTTAGTGGCATTCCTGAAAAATCGGGCATTATTGTGCTTGAAAAATTGCAGATTCCCGAGGATTTTTCTGAAAGAGCTGGAAAGAAGTCCGGCAAGGTGTTGTTGTCGCCATTGCTGGCATAAGTGCCAGATTGAATCAGGTTGATCATTGATTCGGCATCGCCCAGACAAATCAAATCAAAGACTTGCCCTAGCCACCGTTGATTTTCGAAGAGATTGCGCCGATAAGCAAATGCCGAGCCTCCCGCAATTATGAAGGCGTTGGGCAGACTGTGGCGTATGGTTGCAGCCATTGAAAGTGTTGCAGCAAGCTGGTTGTCAGAAATGACTGAAAAGCAGACCAAATCTGGAGCCCAGTCGAGCAGCGTCGAAATTTCCTTTTGCAGATGCTTTAATGCTGGCATTGGCTTATCATTGCTGATAATCGTCTGCCAATCGCGAGAGCTGCCAATTGGTGGGAAACCCTGGCAGCCATCCCAAAATAGGCGTCCAGCACCTTGTTGGTCAAATCTTTCATCGAAGAGCTTCTGAACCTGCTCGGAAATTTGCAGGTAACTCATGGCATTGCTAAGATTTTTCGGGTCGAGTAGTCTGGTTAGGAGATAATCTTTTATGTCGCCTTCAAATTCTGGATTCAGCAGGTTCCGATACAGGGCAAGATTGAGGTCAAAATGGCGAACCTCCAGCTCTGCCTTACGGAAACATGCGGCAAGAATTGCCGGAGCCAGCGGAGGCTGGCGCGGGTCCCATTGTGGCGGAAAAATCAGCGCGGCCCGCATAGTCGATTATTTGAAACTGACATTTTTTTCTCCCGATTGATTGTAGTTGAAAAACTCACAAAACTACAAATTTTGATATTTTGATGGAGTTGGCGTTTTTTACCGACTTTAACCAGGTGGTGAATCGTTTTTAAAAAGCTTCTCTTGACTTTGGCGAGCATGCGCTGCGAAAATGAAGCGTAAAGGTGTAGCATTGTTTTTTTGGGTTTTTGCGTGTTGTAACGATTATCAAGAGTAAATTTGCCACCAAGAGGAGAAAAGTTGATGTCTGATTTTTTGAAAAAAGCGTTCCCCGCCGCGTCGGAAATACCAGAGAAATATCGATTGTCAGGTCCTCTCAACCAGAGAGAGTATCTTTGTTATGGTGAGTTGAAGACCTGGTCCGGGGCATGTGCAGAAGTCCTGTCTCCGGTCTGTATCAACGAGAACGGCAATCTGGTTCAGCAGAAAATCGGCAGTTACCCGATGCTGGAAGAAGAACAGTCGATGGAAGTACTGGAAGCAGCTTGTAAGGCCTATGGCCACGGTCGTGGTGCCTGGCCGATGATGTCTGTTGAAGAGCGCATCGCTCATGTCGAAAAATTTATCTGGCGCATGCAGGAAAAACGCGATGAAGTGGTTCGGCTGCTGATGTGGGAGATAGGGAAATCTCTGAAAGATTCTGAAAAGGAATTCGATCGTACCGTCGAGTATGTCAGAGACACGATTATTTCGCTTAAAGAGCTTGATCGAACCTCTTCCCGTCTTGAGATCGTTGATGGCGTCATCGGTCAGATTCGCCGGGCACCCCTGGGAGTCGTCTTGTGCATGGGACCCTTCAATTACCCGCTCAACGAAACTTTTACTACCTTGTTGCCTGCTTTGATTATGGGAAATGTGGTAATCTTCAAACCGCCCAAACTAGGTGTGCTGTTACATCAACCTTTGTTGCAGGCTTTCTGTGACTGCTTCCCCCCTGGTGTTGTGAACACCGTCTATGGTGATGGCGCTACCGTTACCGGGCCTTTGATGAAATCTGGTCGAATCGATGTTCTGGCATTTATCGGCAGTAGTCGTGTCGGCGATATACTCAAACATCAGCACCCAAAACCGCACCGACTCAGGTGCGTTCTCGGTCTGGAAGCAAAGAATGCCGGTATAGTTCTTGAGGATGCCGATATCGATCTGGCAGCAAAGGAAGCGGTTCTTGGCAGTCTTTCTTTCAATGGACAGCGCTGTACCGCCCTTAAAATTCTTTTCGTTCATCGCAGTCGTGTCGATGAGTTCTTGCAGAAATTTGTCGATGGGGTAGCGAAGCTTAAACCAGGCATGCCATGGGATGACGGGGTCAGGATCACGCCCTTGCCAGAACCGGGAAAAACCGGCTGGATGTCGGAAATGATCAAAGATGCTGTTGAAAAGGGCGCAAAAGTGGTTAATCCTGATGGCGGCAGTGTTTGCAATACGCTGATGTTGCCGGCAGTAATTTATCCGGTAAAACCCGGTATGAAGCTTTATTCAGAAGAACAGTTCGGGCCTGTCGTGCCAATTTTACCTTTTGATGATATTGAAGAACCGATGAACTACGTAATCGATTCCAACTACGGTCAGCAGGTGAGCATTTTCGGCAGCGATCCCGATCGAATGGCTGAAATGATCGATGCCATGGTCAATCAGGTCTGTCGTGTTAATATCAATGCGCAGTGTCAGCGTGGCCCCGACTCTTTCCCGTTTACCGGACGCAAAGATTCCGCTGAAGGCACACTTTCGGTTTCCGATGCTTTGCGAGTTTTCACTATCAGGACCCTGGTCGCTTCCAAGGAGAATGATATCAATCGTCAGCTGATCAAATCTATTTTGACTGAAAGAAAGTCGAAATTCCTCTCAACGGATTTTATCCTGTAAAAGCTTTAAAAAGAGGCCCTGCGAAATTTCAAGCAAGTTTTTCAGGGCTCTTTTTTTTCAAAAAATGATTTGCAGATTTTATGACTACCTGGCCAGGAAATGCCAGATTCTTCAACAATGAAGGAGGTTCCCGGCTTTTTCACGATGTTCTGCCAGGTCAAGATTCGGGGAAAAAGCGTCTGATACAGGCTGAAAGCATCTCAAGGGAGACAGGTTTCGAGAGATAATCATTCATGCCGACAGCGTCGCATTTGCGTCGGTCTTTGGCCATTACTGAGGCGGAGAGAGCTACTATCGGGAGATTCGGGCAGATTTCTCTGCGAATTATTTCCGTAGCATTTATGCCATCGAGTTCGGGCATTTGCAGATCCATAAAACAGATGGAAAATTTTTCTGCCTTAAGTTTTTCGAGCGCTTCAAATCCGTTTTCAGCGAATTCAAATTGGTAACCGAGAATGCAGAAATACTCCTTCATCAGTTTTCGGCTGCCAGGGTCATCTTCAACCACCAGGACCCTGATTTGCTTTTCTGATTTTGCGGGCACGGCAGCAGGTTCAAATTGACTTTCGGTGGAAACGATTATTGGCGAAGGCTTTATTTGCTCTTTCGCAACTTTCAGCTGCAAAGTGAAAATAAATTGGCTTCCCTTGCCGACTTCAGATTCTACCCTAATCTCACCTCGGTAATTTTCTATGATGGCCTTGCAGATTGAAAGCCCAAGGCCAGTGCCGCCGTATTTTCTGGTAATGGTTTCATCGATCTGGGTAAAAGGCTGGAAAATTTTGTCGGCTTTGTCGGCAGGAATCCCAATTCCAGTGTCAGAGACTTTGATTGATAAGATTACCAGGTCTTTTGAAATTACTGATTGTATCGAAACAGTTATGCCGATGGTTCCTTGTGGGGTGAACTTTAGCGCGTTGTTCAAAAGATTTACCAGCACCTGTTGAATTCGGGTCGGGTCACCGATCAATTTTTGGGGCACGTCAGGAGAAATGCTTACGAAAGAAGTGATCTCGGAGCTGTTGTGCCTGGTTAAGGCAATTTTCATTGCATCATGGCAGATGCTGGCGATGTCTATTTCTATTTCCTCGAGGGTAAACTGAAATGATTCGAATTTTGAGATGTCGAGAATATTGCTGATGATTTCCTGAAGCAGTTTTCCGCTTTTCTGAATGATGTTGAGAAATTCCTTTTGTTTTTCATCGAGGTTCGATTTCTCCAAAAGCGAGGCAAACCCGAGAATCGCGTTCATCGGCGTTCTAATCTCATGCGACATATTTGCAAGGAAATAGCCCTTTGCTTTGGTGGCTGCTTCTGCTTCTTCCTTCGCCTTTAGCAGCATCATTTCGGTTTTTTTGCGATCGGAAATATCGTAATCACTGCCGCGATACCCCTTGAGATTGCCTTCATTATCAATGATTGGAAAACCGCTGGATATAAGCCAGATAATTGTTCCATCTTTGGTGAACGCCCCATTTTCAAGATTAATGAAAGGCTGTTTCTCAGCAAATATTTTAAAAACAGCTTCCTTTAACTCTAACTTACTGTCTTCAGGGAAAAAGTCGAAAAAACTTTTCTGGCCAACCAATTCTTCTGGATCATAGCCAAGGCAGTCTTTAACAGATTGGCTAAGATAAGTATAGACTCCGTTTGAATCAACTTCCCAGAAAACTTCATGGGAAAACTCCGAGACCTGCTCAAAACGGTTTTTAAGCTCGATGAGATCGGTTTCGGCCTGGATTCTTTTGGATATTTCTTTTTCGAGAGGCACGTAAACTGCCATTGAGAAAAGAGTGCCGGCAAAAAGCAGGCCAAAAATAAAATAATTTAAAGTTTTGCGTCCCAGGTCGTTTACTTCGCGGGTTATGGTGATGCTACCAATCAGATGCATTTTTCCCGAAACATCAGCAAGCGGAAAGAAACAAACTATGCGATTCTCATCGAGTTCTTCAATGTGGTTGCCACTGCCATTGCTCAGACTCAAAAGAGCATTTGAGTATATGTCATTTGCTGAAATCTGGTTGATCTGCTTGATGTCGATATTGTTTTTTACAAGATTTCCAAGGTATTTCAGCTCATTGGTATTGACGGCTTTGGCGAAGAGAATTGTACCGTTCATCTCGTTGCCACTGTAATCACTTTTGGTTATTGGTCGGGAGCTTAGAATTGTCGGTCCTGTCGGCAGTATTACCAGACCTTCTGAAAAATCTTGACAGTTTTTGTGTTGTAAAAATGGGCTGTCAGATTTGAGAAACCTCTGCATGCCCTTGGGGATATCTTTGCCAGGAGTATTTATCCTGCTGAATTCTTCTGATAAAATCGAAGTGACTATTTCTCCATTTCTATCAAGTATAATTATTGCATCAATATGGAGATTCGTCAGCGTGATCTCGTTAAGATTAGATTTGACAAAGGCCGCGTTACGATCATCAACAAAAAAGAACAGGTCATCCCAGGCCGACCAGTCAGAAAGCTTGATCGAAATTTGTCTGATTCGGTTGGCAATAACCTCGCGGCAGCTGGCCATGCTTTTTTGTATCATTTCGCGCTCTAATTGTGTAAAGGCCGACGTTATTGTCGTTTTTGAAATCAGGTAGATTGAAACGATAAGTATGGCCACGTATATGGCAATTGAAATGCCTGTTGTTAATCTAACTTTTTTTTTCATATAAAATTTTGGAATTTCAGCTGATTATACCATATTAAAAAGCTTTAACAGCGGAAAATTATTTGGCCAGCAAGAGCCAGATTCTTCCATAATGATGGAGATCGCCGGCTTTTTCGCCGGCCTGGTTGCCCAGGCCGTGATACAGGTCCAGATGTCCCGGACCGCGAATAGCACCACCGGTATCCTGGGCAAAAAGTATTTGCCGCCGGTGTCCCTGCAATTTGCCGGCATTGTTTAAAATTGGCATTTCAGCCAGCAGGCATGCTCCATAAGGAATGAATTTTTTGTCGACGGCCACCGAGTGCATTGGTGTGAGCTCTACACCCGCGCCCCCGGTGATTGATTTTTCGCGCCACTTGAAAAAACAGTAGGAACGGTTTTTGTTCAGAGTCGGAATCATCTGTTCGGGATTTGCGGCGAACCAGGCTCTGATCGATCTAAGCGAAATGCTCTCGGCGGGAATGTGCCCGGCAGATACGAGAATTCGCCCGATACTCTGGTATGGATGCCCATTTTGACCCGCGTAACCTATTTTTCTGATATCGCCATTGCCAAAATCGAGCAGGCCAGAGCCTTGAACCGAAAGAAAATAGTTGTCGAGCAGACTTCTTGTATAAGCCATTTCAAGGCCTTGGCCATCCAATGCCTTTTCGTGGTCAATAGCCTGCCTGGTCGGCAATTTATTGCTCGATGGCATTGCATAAATCGGATATTTGAATTCTTTGTCCGGTTGAAGGCGGGCTTCTAGCATAGGGGTGAAATAACCGGTAAAATGTACGTTGCCTTTACCATCTTCCCCCCTTATCTGGTAAAAATCAAAAAAATCAGACAAATCCATTCTTTCGTCTTTAAGTCCTTTTGTCAGAATGGCACAGGTTTTTCGCAATCTTTTGCCCGAGAAAGAAAGCTGGCCAAATTTGAAGGATTGCTGATCAGAAAGCCGTTTAAGAATAATCAGATTGTTTTTAGCCGCCTCGCGAAGGGGGGGCGAAACATTTATCGATCGCCGTTCCGGCACATTTTTTCTGTAGATGTCTGAAAAAGCCGGCCCATCTATCTTGCCATTGTCAGTGAATTCATAGCCGAATCCAAGTTTGCTTTGGCTGATTTGTGCCGATAATGGCAAAAGTGGCATCAACATCAAAAGAACTATTGATAGCAGAGAGGTTAACGTTTTATTTCTTGTCATTTTTCTAGTTTCGCGAAATAAGCTCAGCTTTCAACTTGAATTGTATCATGGCCTTATGCATCAATTTTACTTTGAACCAGCCACCAAAGTCTGGTGAAAAAAGCCATGGGCGATTGCGCTGAAAGGTTTTGGTCGCTAGCGGATGAGAAAAGCCTTCGCTGTAGCCACGGACCAAAAATGCCGTCGTTTCAAGCTCAGAATAATCTTTAAGCCTCATCGTTGCTGAAGAAATATCCCAGGTTAGTTGCAATTGCTCTCCCGGCGCAAGAGCGACAAAGAACTCTTCCATTTCCCAAGCATCTTCTATCCATTGACCAATGGGAAAGTCCCTGCCAATGCGTTTACTTTGCCTTACCAGTCTTGGCCCGGCGATCTCCTCAGAATAATGATCCAGCCAGGCCATGGTTTGGCGGTGCTGCTCGAAAGGCCGCAGTTCGGCAAGCAAAAACCAGTTGATCGTTCCGATAAAAAGGAAAAGCAAAAACAGCGAAAGCGCAGATTCCCAGCCAAGTCGGGTTTCGCGCTTGAAAACATTTTCGGCGTTGATGGCATTTTTGCCAACTTTCAATGAAATACTCATCGTGTCCTGAAGCCATTCGGCAGGAACTTGTAAAAGATTGTCGGTCTGGCAGTATGGGCAGGTCACTCCAGGCGTGTTGGCCGGCACCTCGAAGGGAGAGCCGCACGAACGGCAGGTGGCCGGTCCCCCGGGCATTTGTGGTGGTTTGGCTGAGAGAGCGACCTGAATATGCTTTAGAGATAGAACTTTGCGGCGAATCAGATATAGAAGGGTGAATGGAATCACTGAAACTACGAATGTTGTCATGGTCGCCAGCATTGTTGGCAGCCAGTAGGGTATTGAATCCAGCATGTTTAACTGTAGAAACCTTGCATAAAACCAGTCGAGGGGATAAAAAACAACGAACTGTACCATGCCGATGAGAACGCCAAGAGAAAGAACGAATGAGACGAGAAGCATTTGCTGATCAAGTTCGGAAACTGCTTCTTCAACTTTTGAAGGTGGCGCGCCGAGTTTTTTGAAGAGCTCTTCGGCCTGTTTGCGTCTGGCGGCAAAGCTTGTCCTCGTAGCCAGCGCTTCAAGATAGGTGTTGGGGATGATCTTTTTTTCGCCGCAATAGGGACATTTAACTTCGGGGCGGCGCAGCAGAGGTATTTGCGCGTTACAGTTGTCGCAACGCAGCGGCCTGATATCACCATTTGCTTCAACGACACATTCCGGCTTACTTTGGTCGCCATCTGAAGCGTTCATTGATTCTGATTTTGTGGGCAAGCCAAGCCAGGATCTGATTTTTTCCAGCAGTGCTTCTTCGTTGCCGTCGATGATATTATCATCATTGAAAGCGAGTAAAACATTGCGATATAGAGCTTCGGGGTTTTCGGTCGCTGAGAATTGCAGTTCACCAGTTTTGAACTTTTCGATAATTTCGGCGGCGATTCGATTGGCAGAAGTAATTTCGAGGTCCAGCAGTTTGGCCAGGTTTTTGAGTATGGAGAATTCTTCTGAAGATATTTTGCCGTCGCGGCAGGCTTCTTTGATAACCTGCTGAAAAAGCTGCTCGCGTGTAATTTGCATTTTCCAATCACTTTCGCCGGGTTCAAGAATGTTGGTCCTTTGACAGGCTACCTTTTTTATTTCGCTTGCGCCAGACTTTCAGGGTCTAAAGTTTGGAATTTTGACTCGTTCCTGACACAGTCGCATCGTGGCATGACATTTTGTTGGTTTTCAATGAACTAGTTAGATAAAATAAGGCAATGACAGATATAGAAAACGTAACTTCAGGTTTTTCGCTTTCTCTGAAAGGTCTGGCGGCAGCTTTAATATTTGCGGTCTGTCTGTTTTCTTTACTTGGCTATTTTGGCGAATTCTTCTGGGTTTTTGATTTATTCGCTCATTTTCGGGTTCAATATTTTCTAATTCTTGCTTTAGCTGCCATCATCTGCTTTTTTTCTTCAAACGTGAAATCTGCTTTGTTTGTTGTGGTTTTTGCTTTGATCAATTTAATCGCCATTGCCCCCCTTTTTCTCAGCGACGTCGGAACATGTTTCCTCTATCCGGAAAGACTTCGGGTTCTTACTTTGAATGTTAATTCCGGCGGTGGCGATATTGAAAAGGTCATGAAATTGATCGATGAAAGTGACGCAGATCTGGTTGCCCTGCAGGAAGTCAGTTCGCGCTGGCTTGGGCAATTAGAAAAACAGAAAGGTGCTTATCCTTTTTCGATCATAAGCCCTCGCGAAGACAATTTTGGCATCGCTTTGCTCAGCAGAATCCCTTTTACTGCCAGTAGAACCCTTGAAATAGGCGGGGCGAGGGTTCCTAGTCTAATTGTAAAAATTGACTGGAAGCTTGCGCCGGTTCAGGTATGTGTAACTCATCCCCTGCCGCCAATCAGCAGGGCATATGCCGGTTATCGTGACGGTCAGCTAAATCAGTTGCCAGAAGTTATTGATAAAAATGTACCGACAATATTAGTCGGCGATTTGAATACCACTCCATGGGGCTACACATTCAAGAGACTTTTAAAACAGACCGGACTGAGAAACAGCGCGCATCCTTTTGGTATCCAGGCAACATGGCCGGCTGGAAATCCCTTGTTGCGCATTCCCATCGATCATATTCTCATTTCTCCGGATATTTTGGTTCTCGAACGAAAAGTGGGTGAAAACACCGGTTCAGACCATCTGCCGGTTCTAGCCGAATTGGCCCTGATAAAACCATCTATTTTATGAGTTTTGTTACTGTTTTTTGGCAAGATTCCTTTTGCCGGGAAAAATCATCGGCAGTTAACTGTGATGTGAAAAAGAAGGCCCTTGTTTGAGAATGAAGAAACCCGGCGCTTTCGCCTTGTTTAAAAGGCTCGGTTACCGGGTTATTATCTTGAGGTGAAAAAAATATCCGACTCTTACCTGTGGGCGCTAGTGTTGCTGATTGTGCCCTCTTTGCTAACCAGGGCGCTGAGAACCGGATCACGTAACACATCTTCGATGTTCATTTCGCGTCCATCGACCATAACTGTTTTCTGGATCAGGCGTACGCCATGGCTGTAGTCTGCATATTCTTCGCCATGAACAGTCGACAGCGGCTGGATAGGCGAGCCATTGCTGCGATGCCAGCCGTAAATAGCAACTTTGTTGGGATTGCTATTCAGGCGATTGGTGATAACGATGTCTTTCTTGTGTCCGGCCAGTAGCTGTCCATTCTGGTGCCCAGCGTTGCGTCGTGCCGATTCGATCATTTGCGAATGCTGGGTAAAATAACTGTTTGAAGTCATACTGCTGTTGGGGGTCATTGTCTGTGGACTCAGCCGAGTTGCGGCGTTCTGATAGATATCGTCGACCATTTGCGTGGTTGGGAGAATGCAGCCAAAACGGTCGGCAATTGCCTGGGCGGCCATTGGTGTCATGGGCACTCTGACAAAATCGCTGTCAGAACCTATGGAGAGGTAGTCGGGCATTACTTTGTAGGTAATGGTATGTTCGCGACCATCGCTAAGCCGGCGGCGCACGGTCACGTCACGAAAATTGCGCAAGAAGCTCGGCATATTTCCGGAGGTGATCGCTTGGACAATTGCCTGGTCTTTCTGGGCGCGGGACATGTTCGCGGTTCTTTGCATGAACGAACTGCCTGACTCCTGACTTGAAGCACCGGGAATTTGGGTGGTAGCTGGTGGACTGGCAGCGGGGTCGTTTGCGGTAAGGTCCTCGTTGTCCTTTGCCGTTGCTACGGTTGTGGTAGAGCCCTGGTTTTTATTCGTAGTTTCGGCCGGAGTATTAGTGGCTGTCGCTGTATTGGTAGCATTATTGCCGGCCTGGGCCGTATTGCCATTAACTGCCTGGGTTACAGTGTTAATTACTTCCCGGATGGCCGGTACAGCCTTCTGGATGCCTTCTGCCACCTTCTGAATAACTTCCATGACCTTGCTTGCATCGCATCCGGTCGTAAAAATTGACGCAATGAGTAGTAAACAAATGGCGGTCGTTCTCAGTTTATACATGATACCCTCCAAATGACGAAATGCTCTTCGAATTATAATACGAATAGATTTGGTCAATGATAACAAATAATCAGTTTCTGTTGTTCAGAAAAGCATGGCGAAGTTCTTTCTCAGGAAAACTTCTGATTTGCATAAAAGCTTTATTCATTCTATGATGTTAGGGTTGAAAAATAAATGATCGGGGAGGCAAAACAATGTTTCTAAAAGACTTGAATCCGCATCAGCAAAAACTATTCCTGGGACTGGCCCGGGAACTTATCGAGGCCGACGAACAGGTAAGCGCCCAGGAAGCGGAAATGATCGCGGCATTGAGCGCCGAGATGGGACAGCCTGAGCTTATTCGTAATCCATCAGACGAGGTTCTGCAGCAATTTTTTCCTGACAAGAACAGTCGGGTGTCGATCATGCTCGAATTGATTTCTCTTGCCAGTTGCGACGGAAACTTCTCACCTGAGGAAGCCAAAATTATCAATCGTTTAAAAGACCTTTTTTCGATGACCGACGCCGACATCAAGGAATATTCGGGATGGGTTAAAAGACTGTTTTCTACTTACGCAGAAGCAGCAAAATTCTTTGAAGTGGGTAAATAATTGCAAATATAGCGTTGCATAGTGACTTGAAGCGCTCATTTTTCTGGGTTGCCTGATGAAAATGAGCTTGTTGGAGAGTCTTTGGCTTTGATTGCTTTTAAAGAGCTCAGTGAGCGCACAGCGCGGCACTGAGCTTTTTTCTTCAGCTTTTTGGCTGTAAAAACTTGTTGCCAGGTTTTTTGCCGATTTGGCGCCTATTTCGCTCAATGAACACGTCGCTTCGATGTGTTTAACTCTATGTTGCGTTGAAACAAAATGTTGCGCTGCGGTCGGCGGAATGATTGTTTTTTCTGACAATTGGCACTTGTTTTTGCCGATGACTGCCACCAAATTTGGCTAGATTTTGCCCCTGGGTAACATTTGATTGCGGTTGCAAAATATGCGTTTTCTTGTGTTGATCATAGTTTTTGTGGGTTTTTTAAAAAAATAAAAAAAGTCTTGACACTTTGCAGCAAAAAGACGATAATAATCTTGCAACGCAGCAAGAGTTTTTAAACTCAAAGCCCAAAATTTCTAAGGAGTTACAAAATGAACAAGTGGATGGAATTTTCAAACGAATATGCTCAGCTGATGAAAGACAATTTTCAGGTTATGAACAAGTTCTGGAGAGCTTCAATGGATCAGACTACTGGTTACACCAGAAAAAGCATGGAGCTTTTCTTCGATCACATGAATCGCAACGTTGAATTCATGCACGAAGCCTGGAACAATACTGCCAATACCAACGAAGAACTTCGCAGCCTTTTTCGCGAAAACATCGAAAAATTCAATAATCGTTATCAGAAAGTTTACGAAGAAACAATCAAAGCCGTTCAGCCCAAAGAAAAAACCGCTGAAAAGTAATTGATTTTTGTCTCGACGCCACAGTCGGCGCCACTCAACTGAAAAATTAAATCAACCAGATGCGGGCGGCGATCTGAAAGAAGCAGATCGCCGCCTGTATAAAAACAGGAGAATGATATGAACAGAATGAATGGAAAAGTAGCCCTTATAACCGGTGGTGCCGCAGGCATCGGTCTGAAAGCCTCCAGGCTTTTTGCTGAAGAAGGTGCGATCGTTTACGCCCTTGACATTAGCGACAAGGCTCTGGCCGCCGTTGGCGAAGAAAAACTCGCCGAAGGCAGCACCGGCAAGATCATCGGCAAGAAACTTGACGTTTCATGCGCAGCCGACGTTGAAAAAGTCGTTGAAGAAATTTATGCCACACATGGCAAAATCGACTGTCTGGTCAATAATGCCGGCATTACAGCTGATGCTCAGTTGATCAAAATGACCGAAGAAGCCTTTGATCGTGTAATCAAAGTTAATCTCAAGGGCGTTTTTCTGATGAGCCAGGCAGTTGCCAGAAAAATGGTTGAACAGAAATCCGGTTCGATCGTTAACACGACTTCAATCGTTGGTGTGCAGGGCAATTTTGGTCAGACCAACTATTCGGCTGCCAAGGCTGGCGTCATCGGCATGACCTACACCTGGATGCGCGAGCTTGGCCGCAAGGGCGTAAGAGTTAATGCTGTCGCTCCGGGTTATACCATGACTGAAATGCTTGCCACTGTTCCTGAAAAGGTTATCAAGATGCTCGAAGAAAAAACTCCGATGCAGAGACTTGGACAGCCTGAAGAAGTTGCCAAACTCTACCTGTTCCTTTGCAGCGATGAAAGCTCATACATTACCGGTCAGGTTATCGGTATCGACGGTGGATTGAAACTTTAATTCAGACTGGAGGGTCGGAAGAATGATCGGAAGCCTTGACACACTTGTTCAACACATGGACGCAGTTACTGAACACTTTATGCGCAAAACCGCAGAAAATTGGGGTGAATATCCCCGCGGCGTAACTCCCCGCGAAGAGATCTGGCGTGCCGGCAACGTTTCTTTGTTGCAGTTTGAAAGCCCGGACGAGGTTCAGGGAACCCCGATGCTGATCATTCCCTCATTGATTAATCGCTGGTATATTCTCGACGTTACCGAAGAAACCAGTTATATCAGGCAACTGGCGCAAAAGCGCCCAACTTTTATTCTCGACTGGGGTTACCCCGGAACAGAAGTTGGGCACATGCCGCTGAGCCATTATTATCACAAGACGATAAAGCGTGCCATTCGGCAGATTCGTAAAATGACCGGTTGCAGCAAAGTCGATATGCTTGGATATTGTATTGGCGGAACCATGGCCTATGCCTTCAGTTGTCTCGAGCCCGAACTTGTCGATCATCTCATCCTTCTGACCGCTCCTCTGGACTTTGACCAGTCGGGTATTCTCGGCAATTATGCAAATACATTTCCGGTTGAAGAATTTTCTGCTAGTATGGAAAAGATGCCGGGCTGGCTTCTGGCCTTTTCGTTTCAGTTTATTCAACCTTTGGGAGTCTACCAGAAAACCAAAATGTTTCATCAGAAATGCGAAAGCGAAAGTTTTAAAAAGCTGTTTAACGCTATGGAACGCTGGGTTGCCGACCCGGTTGATTTTCCGGCCAAAGCCTACTATGAACTTTTGACCGACCTGTATCAGGATAATCTGTTGAGCCAGGGCCGTTTGGCCACTGCCGAAGGAAAAATTGTCGATCCGGCTCTGCGCAAAGCCAGAACCTTGATTCTTAATGCTTCGAAAGATCATATCGCTCCGGTGCCAACTACCTTGTTGCCGCAAGATGATCGTGGTCCGGTCAAGCAGGTTACCATTCCTTCCGGACACGTCGGAATAACCACGGGCAGACATGGCAGGGATGCCTGTCAGAGCGTAATTGATTTTATAATGAATTGAAAGGAAAACAACGCATGTTTACAATGGGCGAAGATATGATGAAACAATGGACCGAAAACTGGGAAAAGTTTATGGGTGAGCACCTTGAAAAATTGGTTCATAATGAAAAATTTATTGCCGAAATGTCAAAATCGATTGCTGCAACCATGACCGGCAAGGCGATGTATTCCAAATTGATCGATGAACAGATGGCGGCCATGAATCTTCCTTCTCGCACAGAGATGGTAAAGGTTTTGCAGAAACTTACCGACATCGAAGAACGACTGATCGATTTGAGCGAGCGCTTCGAAGACTATGTCGAAGCCCAGGCGAAGATAGCACAAAAAGCGCCGGCCGCAGAAAAAAAAGAGGCTTCAGAAAAGCCGACAAAAAAAGCTGCCAAAAAATAAGCGTTTGTTTTAATATTAGAAAAAAACAGGAAAAGGAACAACCGTGAAAGAAACCAAGGAACTTCCGGAAGGCTATCGTGAAATGCTTTCAAAATCGGTGTTGAAACAATACACCGAGGGTGATCGCAAACGCCTTGGAATGGAACCGACTCAGAAGGTGCCGGTTTTCCACCAGGCTTCATGGACTCTGTATCGTTGTCAGCCTGTTGGCAAATCGAAACATTTGCCGGTTCTCATGATTCCATCGTTGATCAATCGCAACTATATCATGGATCTGTTGCCGGGGCATTCATTGCTTGAGGCGATGAAAGGTGCCGGTCTCGATGTATTCATCATCGACTGGGGCATTCCCGACGCAGGAATGGGCAATTGCGGTTTCGATTACTATGTCAGCAAATGGGTCAGGCGGGCCATTCGCCAGGTAAAAAAAATTGCCGGGGTCGAAAAGGTTCAGCTAGCTGGTCAGTGCATCGGTGGCCTGATGGCCGCTCTTTACGCAGCCCACCCTGAATTGAAGAAGGATGTTGCCCGGCTGTTTCTGCTGACTGCGCCCCTTGATCTGGAAGACTCCGGACTATTGGCACAGTGGACCGCTACTGATGGCTTCGATGTCGAAAAAATGACTTCACCATTTCAGGGAATCGTTCCTGCCGAGTTTTTTCACGCTTCGTTTCCTCTTCTCGATGTAAAAAGTCAATTGGGTAAGTATAGAAAGCTGCTGGAAAATTTTGATATGCCAGGCTTCAAAACGATCTGGGAAGCCTTGGATATTTGGGGTAGCGACAATGTTTGTTTTGCAAAAAAATCATTCATCGAGCTGATCAAGGATTTTTATCAGGAAAATCGCTTTTTCAAGGGCAGCTTTATCATCGACGGATTGCCGGTTGGTGTTGAAGATATCGATGTGCCGACCTTGAGTCTGGTTGCGCGTGACGACCATGTCTTCAACGAGCGTGCCGCCCGGGCAATCAATGGTGCTAAATGCGCGCTTAGCAAAAAGCTTGAATATCATGTAATGCCGGCCGGGCACGTTTCGGTTATTGCGGCTCATCCGGTGCGGGTAGAGAGTTACCGCATTATCAACGAATTTTTAACCAGAAAATTATAAGGAGAAATTGAAATGACTGAAGTCTATATTCTTGGAGCAACAAGAACCGCAATTGGCGGACTGATGGGAACTTTGAAGGCTGTTCCGGCCCATAAACTTGGCAGTATCGCCATCAAAGAAGCTTTGAACCGCGCTGGTGTCAAACCCGAACAGGTTGAAGAAGTCATTATGGGTTGCGTTCTCCAGGCTGGTCAGGGTCAGGGCCCTGGTCGTCAGGCGGCCATCGGTGCTGGAATTCCTGAAAACGTTCCGGCATGGGCAATCAATCAGCTTTGTGGCTCAGGACTCAAGACTGTTGGTCTCGCCGTTGATGCTATTCTCGCCGGAAACGCCGACTGTATCGTTGCCGGCGGTATGGAAAGCATGAGCCAGGCTCCTCACCTCACCGATCTGCGCAATGGTACCGCCCTTGGTCATGTCACCACCCGCGATTCGATGCTTGTCGACGGTCTCACCGACGTTTTTTCCGGCGAGCATATGGGCATGACTGCCGAATGGCTGGCCGATGAATTCAAATTTACCCGTGAAGAACAGGATGCTTATGCAGCTGAAAGTGTTAAGCGCACTACCGAAGCCTGGGAAAAAGGTAATTTCGAAAAAGAAATTGTAACCGTTGAAATTCCTCAGCGCAAAGGCGACCCGATTCAGTTTAAAAAAGATGAGCACTTTCGCCCGGGTACAACCGTTGAAACCCTTGCCAAACTTCGCCCGGCTTTCAAAAAAGACGGCTCGGTAACTGCTGGTAACGCTTCTGGGATCAATGACGGCGCTGCAGCATTGGTCATCGCCTCTGCCGATTTCGTTAAAAAGAACAATCTTAAACCCCTGGCCAAAATTGTTGCTCATGCAACAACCGCGCTTAATCCCAGCAGAATG
>CAZTHA010000019.1:0-26006 GCA_964613435.1 uncultured bacterium | reverse complement strand
GACCTCAAATAATCATTGGAGCGATTTTGGCTCTGCTGATAATTGTACCTGCGAACTTTATGGCAGACAATCTTTATGAGCTTGCCAAGAAGGATTTCAAGCACAAGCTGATGCGCAAGTATCTCTTGTTACAAAACGATCTGTTAAGATTCAAGCTTGATCTTGTGCCGCGATATCAGGTTCAGAGAATAGTCAATGAGGTTGAGAAATCGGCTGGCCTGGTGGCTCTAAAGCAGAGTTTGCCAAACCTTTCCCCGAAAAATTTCGTTGAAATTTACGATCAGAATACTCTGGCTCGCATATTGTCGATTTTGGCAAAAGAGCATGGCTTACAACCTATTTATCTGGGTGTTGCTTCAGCCGATGTTGGAAATTACTGGTCATGGACCAGGTCGCCCTTTTCCTGGCTTTCTCAGGAACAAAAAGATCTGCTTGATTTAAACATAAGTTGTTACATTACCGATTTGAATGAAATTGATCCAGTTACTGCCGAAAAAAATGCAGCCGACAAATTTCTGCAGCGATTAATTCTGGCGCGCGGCAGTCATAAAAACTCAGCTGATGCTTTCTATTTCTCGTTTCGGAAAGCGTTCACTGAAATGGCTTACAGTCCCCGCTATTCGGCCAATACTTATGAGATCTGCTGTGATAGATTCAACAGTTTGCGTTTGTTCGTTCACTACAATCGTTTGAAGGATCGGGAGAAATTTTACGGTGGCTATATGCTGGTTTTCGCAAGTCGCGATCTCAAGCCGACATACTTTTTGCAAAAAGCTTTAGAATTGGGACTTGCCGGAGTGAAGCGAGCATATTGTCCTGAGTCTTTTGGTAATTCACACCTGATTTTGAGTAGCGGAATGTCATCGGATTTGCTGGGCTACCATGGTTTATCAACTGAAAATGACCCATTGCCTGAAAAGATTTTCGTTGGAATTGACTTCTCAAATGAAATTTTTAATTTAAACAAAACCAGAAAAAGCCTTTCTTTTGTTCGAAATTTAGCATTTCTATTGGCATTTTTTCTGGTGACAAGAGTTTTTCTATTTGGAATAATTGGTTTTTCGAGCTTGAGGAAGAGCTTTCTGGCGATAGTAGTTTTAGTGATTTTCATTCCATATATGATTCTGGGCAATCTAACCTACATAATTTTCGGCAGCCTGGGAAATTTGCATGTTGAAGAGGTCAAAGCTGAATTGGAGCGTTATTTTGCCGAACTGGAATACTATTATCATGACCAGAAAATCCAGCATTTGATCAGACTTTTTTATGCCAAACAGCAATTTATGAAATACGTGAATCTTTCCGCGCCAGAATTTACCAACTTGCACGCTCATGAGGTCGTTGAGCCAGGATTTCATGCAAATTTCTATATTTATCGCAATGATGGGTTCACCAGAAAATTTGATTCCGGGTATCGTGGCAGTATCAGGCCAAACAGGTTCTTAACGGCTCTTGGGGCGAGATATCTCGATCAACTTGGAGCTCTGGATAAAAATTGCCCGGCTTCGCGAAAAGATCTTGAAATTTCAAGGCTTACCGATGGATTTCTTTCAGAACTAATCCACGGAAATCTCGAGCATTTTATTCTTGCCTACGAAGGGCATATTACACGGGATATTTCCAAGATCGATGACTTTTCCAGGATGGTCTATTTCCTGATTCCCGAGTATCAAGGGCTCGCAGCTCCAGTTAAAGCGATCGCCTTTGGGAACGTAGCCGATGTTAACTCCAATATTTACCAACAGCATTGTTTTCATCGTGACATTTTTTACCGACAATCGTTGTTTGCGGATGCTCAGCTGGCTTTGGGAATAAGGCGCGGCGAAGGTTCGGTTTCAAGGTGGTGGCCAGACGATGTTGGGGTTGGTAATAACCTGAAACGATTGCTTGACCTTGTCGCGCTTACCAACAGCAATGGGCAATTATTGGATTTGCGTGATGGACGAATAACCGTAGAAGGGTGGCGTTTCACCAAGGGCGACAGTTCCATTTTTGCTGGAGAGATTCATGCCATGCCTGATTATCTGCTTGAATTGATGATCCGGATTTTTCCCTTGTTGCTGATTCTTTTTTCGATCATTTCGATCTTTTTGTTTTCTGATGTTTTGAATTCCATGTTTGTTTTGCCGGTTCAGGGATTTGCCAGGGCCGCTTCTTCGATAAAGGAAGGAAATTTCAATACCCGGGTTTTGGCTGGCGGCTGTGATGAACTTTCCGAGTTGGGCCGCAGCTTTAATTTGATGACCATCGGATTGCAGCAGCGTGAGAGTTTGCGTCGTTTCATTTCTGAAGATCTTTTCTGGCAGATAAAGCAGCGCCATGAAGAATTGGCTTCCGGGAACCTGCAGGAAAAAGAGGTTACCGTACTTGCCTCTGACATTCGAGGCTTTACCAGCATCAGCGAAAAAATTCCAGCTGATGAAGTGGTGCTTTTGTTGAATGACTATTTTACTGAGATGGAAGCTGCAATTGCCGGCGCGGGTGGTGTAATCGTTCGATTCGTGGGTGATGCTGTTCTTGCCATTTTTCAGGGGAATAGCCCTGATCAAGACTGTGCGGCGGCAGTTAATGCCGCAATCGAGATGCGAAAAGCGCTTTACCGATTGAATCAACGGCGCAAAAATCTGGGATTTTTTACCGTCGAAAACGGCATCGGCATTGCTACAGGTTCGGCGGTTACTGGTGTTTCAGGCTCTCAGACCGGACGCAAAGCATTTTGTGTTATGGGTGAGATTCCCCATATTGCTGAAGATTTAGAATCAAAGAGTAAAATGTCGGGTTTTAACAAGATTATTCTTTGCGAAAAATCGGCTGAACTTTTGCAGAGTAAAGCAGACCTGGTTTTATTGAAAACAGAAGAAAGCAATTTAAAAGCTTATGATTTCAAAGGATGGCAGGATGGCTGATAAGCTTATTAAAATTGACCGCCGGGTTGCAGCAAAAACTTTATGGCTTTGCTGGCTTTTTGTTTTTCTCTTGCCGGCAATCACTTTTCAGTCATGCCTTGATTGGTTGTTCGACCTAACTTTTCGGGCTAATTGCCGGGCGGTAAATCATCAGCTGATCAATGAAATGACCAGATTCAAAAAACAGGCCACGACAGAATATGCTCTTGAAAAAATCCTTGAAGACTCTTTTAATAAAGTATTTCAAAGGGGTCAGCAATTTTCAAACAATGAATTGGTAGGGGTAATCGAGAAAAAAACCAAAGCAAAGGTCGCGCTTCTGGTAAGACATGGCGCAAAAATGAAAGATTTGCAGATTGTTCAGTCGGCAGAGTTTTCAAAATTTGTCAATGTTATGCCGCGAAAATTGACCCAGAAATTTTTATTAGAACTATTCAACGGCGGAGATTTAAGCGAAGGTAAATTATTCTTGAGGCAGCAGTTCGCCCTTATTGCCGAGCCTGCTCTATTGACTTCACGGATTTGTAAATCGGTTTCCGGAAAATTTCGTGGGCCGGTTTATTTCTATTATTTTCCTATGCCTTCTCAGGATAAAGATGTTGAAGGTTTCTTTCTGATGATTCTGGGCAGAGAAATAAATTACCGCAAAATTCTTGAATCCTCTCTGGTATCAGAAAACACTTTGATTGAAAGAAGTTTTAAAAATCTTGGTTTCAAACTGCCCAGGCGTCTGCATAACAATAATTCTATTATCAGCAGATTTTCAACCGACTCTCATGGGTATTCCCTTACCGGCATGCCTTTGCAGGAAATGGTGGTTGACTTGATTCAACGCGGAACCCTCATTCCATTTGGAATTGAGACGGCGGTAAAAAAAATGCCGATTTTGTGTGTTTCTATTGCGAACAAACATTTGCAGCATCCGCTTTTTCCATATCGGGAAAACTTTCGGCAGGGCTTGCTGATCGGTATTTTGCTCGGTGCATTGATGCTTTTGCATCTGCATTTATTTGGTGAAAATTTTCAGGCCGGTTTGCGGCAAAAAGCTCTTATTGGTCTTACTTTGATCATGTTTTTGCCGATTGCGCTATTGTTGGTGGCAACCGTCACCTGGTCAGAGTTTAGCTTTATTGAAGAACGCTATCTTAACGAGAGCCAGGCTCGCAATATTGCTGAATCGGTGCAGCAGAAATTCAATGATCATCTCGCCAATTCTCAATTGCAGACATTGAATCTGGCAAAAGAATTGAAAAATGAAAGAATCGCTAAGTCAGATGAAAATATAAATAATTGTTTAAATCGTTTTGTGAAAAAAACCGGAGCGGCGCTGGCCGGGTTTGATCAATTGATTTCCGGTTCAGTTTTCGTGGCCGGGGAAAAGGCGCTTGGTATTGAAAAGAATGAGGAAGACATCCTCAAGGACGCTTCGCGAACTCTTCTGAATTCATTCGATCGGCAAGGAAATTTCAATATAAGTTATAACGATGGGGTCAACAATTCTTTTACTACGGTAAATCCTGCTTTTGTCAATGAAATGCTTTGCTCATCGGGTCGTCTTTTTGAATATGGTCGTTTTCGCACGGGTAATCGGTTTTCAGTGGTGGCTCAATTATTTCCCGGCAAACCTTCGGCCCGGGCCCTGGTTATCGTTAAGCACTCTTCGAGATCTTTGCTGAAGAGTTTTGCAGAGAAGTTTTTTCAGCAAAACCGAAACCATGCCAACAACGGCCGGGTGCGCTTGTTTCGCTATGAGTTGGATGTGGGAAAATTCACTTTCTATAATTGTCTCAACGACCAGAAAATAGAAAATCTGCAATTAAATAAGCAATTGAAGGACGCCTTACAAGGCAATGGAACCCTGATTGACGATTCCGGGCGAACAATTCGTCTTTTTCAGCTTTTGACCGGATTTCCGATGATTATAAATGTTGAGTCCAATGAAATTGAGACCAATGCATTTTTTGCGAAATCCTTCTCGGTCGTTTCTATTGCAATTGTTTTGTTGATGGCTTTTGCTTATCTTTTTCTTGGAAAGATTTACATAGAACCTATTCATGAATTTATTCGCAATACTAGAAGTGTTGCCCGAAACGAATTGAATTGCCGTCCGCAGATTCAGAGTCGAGACGAGTTTCTCCAGTTAAAGTCTGCATTTGTCGAAATGATCGAGGGTATTTCCCAGAAAGAGACGATGTCGCAATTCGTGTCTCAGGATGTTTTGGATGCGGTTCATGGAAACCAGTCGTCGGTGCTCGAGCCTGGCGGCGAAAAAGTTTCCGCCACCGTTTGCTTTGTTCGCTTTCCTTTCCTGGGTTCGCTTAAGAAACCTGAAGAAATTGTTCGCCATCTGGGCTTTTTCATTGAGTTGATGGAGAGCCTGACCCTCAGAAACTCAGGTCTTATCGATAAAATAATTGAAGATACGATCATGTTGGTTTTTAGGGGTGAGAATCATGCTTTTATGGCAGCCAAAACGGTTTTAGAAGCAAGTTGCATTTTCGACCAGGAAAAGACTGAAATTCAAGCCGGAATCGCCTCAGGTCTGGTTATTTCGGGCAAGATCGGCTCACGACTAGGCAAGTTGGATTTCACGGTCATTGGTGACCCGGTAAATCTCGCCGCAAGGCTCAAAAGCGAGGCTTCAGCTGCCCAAAAAACCGGCATAATCATAGCTCCTGCAACCATTCGCCTTTTAAAGGGTAAGGCCGGCGTCGAATTTTTAAAACGTGTCCCAATTAAAGGTAAAAGTCGCGAATACCCTATTTATGAGCTGATAAAGCTTCGTTAATCTCTTATTGGATTTTGTTTTGGCATTTTTCTAATTTTGGGAATACATTTCAATTTGTTGCCTTCTTGAATTTGAAAATTGCAATTGAAATAAAGGCAATTGCAATGCTGGTTTGTGCAAAAATTGGCGTGGCCATTTCTTCAATGCCGTTGCCCTTGGTTATAATTTCCTGCAGAATTACCAGAAACCAGCGCATCGGATTCACGACAGTCAAATATTGAATAATTTCGGGCATGTTTCGCACCGGAAAAAGGAATCCTGACAGCATGATCATTGGCAGCATAAAAAAGAATGAGGTCAGCAAAGCTTGTTGCTGTGTTGAAGAGACAACGCTTATAATAAGGGCTCCACCAAGATTTCCGGCAATAAATATTCCGAAACAAATATATAGTAATAGCCAGCTCCCTTTTACTAAAATTCCGTAAAATCCGAAAGATGCAAGCAGCATGATTGTTGCTCCAATATAACCTATGGCCATATATGGAATTGTTTTGCCGAGTATGAATTCAGTTACAGTGATTGGTGTAACCATAAGCTGCTCAATTGTGCCGACTTCTTTTTCTTTGACAATAGCTATCGAAGCAAGCAAAAAGCTTATGACTACAAGCTGAATTGCGATAAGGCCGGGTACGTAATAAAAACGACTTTCAAGATTAGGGTTGAACCAGGCTCTTGCTTCGATGATCGATTCTTTTCCACGATTCTTTTTGCGTAGAAACTCTGCGTTTATATTGCTAAAGTAACCCTGTATCAGTGAGGAATCATTGCTTGATGTGCCATCGGTCACCAAAAGTATTTCTGTGCCCGAAGTCCGCTGGGAATTTTCAGAAAAGCCCGCAGGAATACGAATAATTGCTCTGATTTTCTCTTCTAAGAGCATTTTTTCCGCTTGCCTCATGTCGGCTGGGTGACAGTAGATTTTGAAAAAACCACTTCCGGCAATATCTGCTATGTATTCTCGAGATAAAACACTGTTGTCTGAATCAACAAGAGCAATTTTGACGTCTCTTAGCTCTAAGACAAATGCCTGTGCAAGAATCAAAATCTGAATCGCCGGGAAAACAAAAGTCAAAACCCGCATGCGCGGATCTCGAAAGAGCTCAAGAAATTCTTTGATAAATAATTGTTTGAATCTGTTAAGCATGATTAGTCTATTTTAAGAATCAGATGCTTGTGCGCAAGCTTGACCATCAGGAATGAATAAAAGCTAAGAACAATGGCATGAAAGCCAAGTATTTCGAGACCAACTCCTTGGAGGTAAATCCCCCGAAGAATACTGATAAAATAGCGAGCCGGCACAATATAGCTGATAGCTTGCAAAAAGCCAGGCATGTTGGCAATTGCAAAAACAAAACCACTTAGAAAAAGTGTGGGAAGATAGCCTGACATCAATGCCGCCTGATTTGCCAACACCTGCCTCTTGAGACGAATACTTAAAAAAAGACCAAAAAATAGAGACCCTGAAAGAAACAGGCTGCTTAAAAAGAATAAAAGAGCAAGATTTCCCCTGAAGGGTACAGAAAACACCCACTTTCCAATAATAAATGATATGGCGAGATCAAGAAAACCAATGCAAAAGTACGGGGTAACTTTGCCAAAAATCAGTTCAGCAGCTGTGACAGGTGTGCTGATTAGCTGTTCCATAGAACCTGTTTCCCATTCCCTGGCGATTGTAACGCTTGTCAGCATTGAAGCAATTATCACCATGACGATGGCAATTACTCCGGGCACAATTACGTTTCGGCTGCGAAGGTCCTGATTGAACCAGGCTCTGTTTTTTAATTCAATTTTAATCGCCTGCGGAGAAATAGGGGTTGTTCCAGATTCACCTTCTAAACCTGCAGTTGTAATCAGCCCAAGAACCCTGGCGTAGTTCATGGCGAAGGCGGCGGTATTGGCATCGCTGCCATCTATTAACAGCTGAACTTTAACGCTGTCTCCTCTGAGAATTTTTCGCGCAAAATCAACCGGAATAATCAAAGCGACCAGTGCCTGACCGGTTCTTAGGGCATTGTCTATTTCCTGGTAGTTATCTGTTTTTCTAATGATCTTGAAATATGGTGAGCCAGCAAATTCTTCTATCAACTTTCGGCTGAATGGAGTATTAGACTGGTCATACACAATGGTCGGGACCTGATTCAAATCCATGTTTAATGCATAACCAAACAAAATAAGGAGAAGAACCGGGATAAGCAGCGATATTACCAGGCTACGCCAGTCTCTGAGTACATGTATGAATTCCTTTGCCGCAATCGCTTTCAATCTGCCGGGATTCATGATTTGAATTCCCTGGTTGGAGTATTTTCAGAGCCTATCATTGTAAGTTCAATGAATACATCAGCCATGCTGGTGAAAGTTTTGCCGGGGGAAATTTCTGTTTTCAACCCTGAGGGAGAGCCGGTCGCCATGACTTTGCCGAAATTTATGAAAGCAATTCGGTCACAGTATTCGGCCTCTTCCATATAATGAGTGGTAACAAAGACGGTTACTCCACAGTAGGCGAGCTCACGAATGGTTTCCCAGAATTTGCGACGAGTTAAAGGATCCACTCCACTGGTTGGCTCATCGAGAAAAACAATTGAAGGATCATGAAGTAAGCTGCAGGCCAGAGCCAGTCGCTGTCTGAATCCAAGGCTGAGAAATTTTACCTGAATATCGCCTTGAGATTCAAGGTTTGCCAACTTAAGTGCCCATTGAATTCGTTCATTAAGCTCTTTGCCCGATAATCCATAAATACCCCCGTAGAACCTGATGTTTTCAACTATGGTCAAATCGACATACAATGAGAATTTCTGGCTCATGTAGCCTATAACCTGTTTGATTTTTTCTGATTGAGAGAAAAGTTTAAGACCTGCAACGGTTCCAGAACCAGAGCTTGGCAATAAAAGCCCGCACAGCATGCGGATAGTCGTGCTTTTTCCAGCCCCATTCGGGCCAAGAAATCCAAAAATCTCGCCTTGTTTAACCTTGAGATCAATGGAGTCTACGGCAATAAAGTCACCAAATTTTCGGGTTAGACCTGTTATGTTAACCGATAAGCCTTCGCTGAATTTGTTGTGATGTGATTTGAAATGTGGTTTTTGTAATGATGGTGTGGCTGATCTTTGCTGCATCAAATTTACAAACACATCTTCAAGATTAGCCGCCGTATTTTCAAGCCATTTTCCCGAAAAAGAGAACTTTTTTTGCAGCTCGTCAATCTGGTTTTGAATTCCATTGAAATTTTGATCTTCTTTAATGTGAATGCTGTTGCCGAAAAGCCTTAGAGAATCATTTGCCTTTTCAAGTTTTTTAAACAGTGCCGTGGCATCGTTGCCTTGCCATTGTCTTATCTTGATGCTGCTTTGAGAAATGATTTCATTAAGATTGCCTGTTTGCATGAATTGGCCTTGATGAAGTAGGGCGATTCTCTGACATTTTTCGGCCTCGTCCAGATAAGAGGTCGAAACTACTATGGTTACGCCTCTAGTTGCGAGTTGACTGAGCATTTGCCAGAAATCACGGCGACTGACCGGATCTACACCGTTTGTGGGTTCATCAAGAATCAGTACCTCCGGAGTATGAATTAAGGCACAGATAAGTTGAAGCTTTTGTTTCATGCCACCGGAAAGAGCTCCTGCAAGTCTTTTGCGAAACGAGTACATGTGGCTGAATCTGAGAAGTTCTTCAATTCTATCGTTAAGACCTTTTTGGGGAACGCTGTAAAGTCCGGCGTAGAATTTTACGTTTTCTTCAACAGTTAAATCAGGATAGAGCCCGAATTTTTGGCTCATATATGCGATGTTTTCCTTGACTGTCTCAGCTGAATCCCGGGTGGAGTAGCCACAAATTTCAATTAGCCCGGTATCCGGGGTCATTATTGCTGCCAGCATTCGCAGAATCGTCGATTTTCCAGCTCCATCCGGGCCGACAATTCCGAAAATTTCTCCGGCAGCGGCAGAGAAAGAGACGTTGTTAACGACTTTTTGTTGAAAGAAAATTTTGCTGATGTTGTTTACCGAAACTTTCAGACTGCTCATTTGCTTGATTTGAGTATTGCGTCTGCAGGCATGCCAGGCTTTAGTTTCAAGGCTTCATTTAAAACAGAAATCTTGATGCGATAAACAAGCTTGACCCTTTCTTCGTGAGTTTGCACGGTTTTTGGGGTGAATTCTGCCTGAGGACTAATGTAAGTAATAGTGCCGAAGAATTTTTCATCGGGAAAAGAATCTGTAGTTATTTCGACTTGTTGACCTAAATTTACCCGGTTGAATTGAGTTTCGTTCACATAGACACGAAGAAAAATTCTTTGCAGATTGCCTATGGTAACTATCGGTTGACCTTGTCTGATATACTCGCCTGGTTCAGCAGCCTTTACCATAACGGTTCCAGAGACAGGAGATTTCAGAGAAGCAAAAGAAAGGGTTAGCTTTGCCTGTTCGAGCTGAATTTTAGAGGCCTCCAGCCTGGCTTTGGCCTGGTCAATCTTTTCTTTTCTGGGGCCTTCCAGTGCAAGTTTATATTTTGCATCTGCCAGAGCCAGAGCTTCACCGGCTTTCTCAATGTCCTCGGCTCTTATACCTTCGACAGCCATACTCAGGCTCTCTTTGGCCGCTTCATTTTTGGCAATTGCCTCCTGAAGATTTTGTTTTGCGACCTTTAACGCGGTTTGCGCGGCAAGATACTCTTTTTCACTCACTGCGTCACACTGAAAAAGCCTGGTAACACGTTTCTCATTTTTTTGAGCTTCGGCCAGAATAGATTCGTTTTTACTTATCAGGGCTTCGGTCTGGTTTTTCAAGGCTCTGGCAGCTGCAACTTCCTGGGGCCTCAAGCCTGCCTTGAGTTTTTGCAGATCAGTTTCGGCAATATCGCGAGCGGCTTTTGCTAAGGCAATTTCTTCTGGTCTGCTGCCGTTAACAAGTTCATTGAGAAAGGCCTGATCTATAGAGACCGCGGCAGAAGCACGGGCAACCGACAGTTCGAACTCGGTGGGATCAAGCCTGGCCACAACGGTGCCCGAAGAAATCAGAGCGCCTTCTTCAACAGTAAGATTTATCAATAAGCCGGAAACTCTGAATGAAAGAGCAGTTTCATCTATCTCGAAATTGCCTGACAATTTTAAATCAGAACGTAATTCCAGGGATTCTGACCACCAGAACAAAGAAGCAGCTAAAATTACAGCTGCAATGACAATAATTTTTCTGCTCATCTGTTCAAAAATATCCCAAACTCCTCATTTTTTCAATTTTATTGGTAGCGTAATTGATTGCCAAAGAACAGAAAGATTATTTGTTTATCGCATTTATTTTTGAGTTGTTTCAGCCGTTCTGCCGTCGGATTGACAGACAATGTTCCAGTAGTTGAGTTCACCAAGTGAGAAAAAACAGAACGCATGGCTAAAGAAGGCTTATGGCTGGTGTTTTATGAATTGACCTGTTTCGAGTTCTTTGAAGGCAAGATCGAGTTCTTCCTGCGTGTTCATGACAATTGGTCCGCCCCATGCAACAGACTCTTGCAGTGGTGGTGCGCAAAGAATAATTATGCGGAGCCCTTCTTTGCCTGATTTGAACTTTAGAACATCTCCCTTTTCAAACAACAGGGTGGTTTTGCCATGATATTCGACTTCATCGCCAAAAGTTCCTGAGCCATAGAAATTGTAGGTATAAACGGTGTCAGATGATGGTGTGGAGAGCTCAAATTCTGTTTCAGCGGGCAAATCGACATCCATAAAAAGGGGGTTAATATATCTGCCGGCAAATGCCCCCTCGGTTTCTTTATAATTGCCTGAAATAAGCCTTATCTCGCAATTCTGGTCTTTGATTAAAGGGATTTTGGCAGAAACAATATCGCCGTATGCAGGTTCACTCATTTTGTCTTTTGCGGGCATATTGAGCCAAATCTGCACTCCGAGCATTCTTCCCGGCGGTTTTGGCATTTCCTGGTGAACGATGCCGCTGCCGGCTGTCATCCACTGACAATCGCCGCAATAAATGGTCCCCTTGTTCCCCAGACTGTCGCCATGCTCGACTTTTCCTTCAATAAGATAGGTGATCGTTTCAATTCCGCGATGCGGATGCCATGGGAAGCCTTTTTCATAGTGTTCTGGCTTGTCATTGTCAAAGGCATCCATCATTAGAAACGGATCGAAATCTTTGACGTTTTTGTGAGCAAAAACCCTTACCAGACGTACCCCTGCGCCGTCATGGGTTTCAATTCCTTCAACTACCTGTCTTACTTTTCGTAAAGACTTCACGTTTTCACCTCTTGCTGATATTGACACATTTTATTTATACACCTGAACAAAGTGAATTGATAATACTAAAATTGATGAAAACTAAATGGCTCGGTGATTCTGAATTACTTTTATAAACTGCAGTTGAATTCGAAAAATCGCTAATGAGCGCAATCCTCTGGTTGAAAATGGATTTTGTTACTATAATCTTTACTGAATCAAATTATTTTAGCAATCAGGATTTCAACAGCTATGGAAAGAAAAGAATTCGAGCAGATTTTAAAAAGAGCGCTTGAACTACAGAGTTTGCAGAAAAAGAAAGTAGAAGAAACCGAAAACAGCTATTCAGCTGAAGATCTGCATTCTGCTGCATCAAGACTTGGTATTAGCGAAGACATTCTCGCAAAAGCCATTTCTGAAACCGGTAACAAATTCAAGAAGTTTCACCTGTCAGCTTCACCTGACGATGTTAAAGAAGCTTTTTTAAAGCACTTTCTCATGCAGGAAAGCAATACCTCACAGCAGCATCAGCCAATGAAAATTGATCATAACACGATAAAAATTGGTTCTAACAGTGCGATCAGAGTCTATCACCCACATGGCAAAGACATTGAAGCCTTTGTGGAGTTCTCTGACGATGGTTCCGGCGGCACCAACATTACCTGGACAGGTAATACCAGGCTTGGGACCGCAACGAAGTTGCTGGTCGGTGGCTGGCCATTTGGAGTTTTCATTTTTCTCGCCATTTCGGCGCTTGTAAAGGGGCTTGCTTTAACTCCGCTTCTTCCGCTTTTTATAATGTTTCTTTTTGTTTCACAAATTATGGTTTGGGCGATGCAAAAAAATGCTGATCGGCTTGAAGAAAATCTCACCAGCTATTTTACAAACTGTCAGACGCTTGACGAGCTTGAGGCCCATAAACAGATGAAAAAAGAGCTCGAAGATTATAGAAATAATAAAACTGAATCGTTGAACAACAAGCAGAAAGAGATTTTGAAAAACCAGGTCCAAGAGCTTGAAGAGAGTGACGAACAAGATGACAGTATTCCCGATTCAGTTGGAGATAAATATGAGCGAGAGTAACCGGCAATTAGAAGAAAAAAGAGCATTCTTGAAAGATTTTATCAGGCTGGAAACAGATTTTTCAAAGACTGCACAAAGTCGTGGGCTGGCAGCCCCGCCTTTACAAAAGCCTTATCCAGCCGATGCCGAGCTCGTTGATTTGCCAGATGGGATTGCCGCGGTGAAAAAAAGCTGTCAGGCGCCCCTGGCGCAATGCATCATCAATCGGGAAAGCATAAGAAAATTCAGCGAAGAGGCACTTGCGCTCTATGAATTGTCGGCCTTGCTGTATGCAACTCAGGGTGTTCGAAAAACCATCAGTAAGTCCACGGCGCTGAGAACAGTTCCTTCAGCCGGTTCAAGACATGCATTCGAGACCTACCTCGCCGTTGATCATGTGGAAGGCCTGGAACCAGGTCTGTACCGATATCTACCCTTTGAGCAAAAGCTTTTGCTGCTAAGAAAAGACCCTGAAGTCGGTAGAAAGGCAGCAGAGGCCTGTCTGGGGCAAACATTCGTTGCCCGTGCCGCCGTCACTTTTTTCTGGACCGTGATTCCGGAAAGAACGGAATGGCGTTATGGTCTTGCTTCTCACAAGGTAATAGCTATAGATGCTGGCCATGTCGGCCAGAATCTTTATCTGGCCTGCACTGCCATGAATGCCGGAACCTGTGCTATTGCCGCCTACAACCAGAACGACTGCGACCAGCTTCTGGGCGTCGATGGAAGCGAAGAATTCACCATTTACATTTCACCGGTCGGTAAAGTCTAGGCAGAATGTGGCTCAATTATGAATTCAAGCATAGATTTGAAAGTTTGTGAAGCCTCTGAAAACCATCGGCAAGTCTTTATTGACTGGGGAAAAGCCAGCCGCATTGAAGAGCTTACCTGTCGTCCGATTATCGCAGGTAAAAGGATTGCTGCCGAAACAAAATTGATTACTTTGGCTTTCTTTATCTTCAATAGTGAAAAGCCTGTTGGAAAAATGAGTTTCTTTGATTTTAATTCCCGAAACCGCTCGGCCGAATTTGGTTATATGGTAGACCCGGCTCAGCGTGGCCGTGGGATTGCTACTCAAATGCTCAGGTTGGGTCTGCAAAAAATTTTTCGTGATGAGAATCTCAACAAGCTTTATTGTCAGACTGCTGAATTCAATATTCCGTCAATCAGGCTCCTGAAAAAATCGGGATTTCATCTTGACGGGACCTTGCGCGAACATCATGAATTAGATGGAAAGCTTTATTCCGACCTCATTTTCAGTATTCTTAAGTCTGAGTTTGAAGCTTTAGAAAACACGTAATTCACAAAAAACAAAATACCGCTGCAACGCAATGTTTGAAAGAGTTTAGCCTGGCTAGAACTTTGATTTTCGGGAGAAATTTTCAGTGAAAAAAATTGTAACCATGGTTGCTGAGGAGCTGAAGACGTAGAATTGTTGCAGGAATTGGCGGTGTTTGTCAGCGGTTGCCGATGAAATGGCGGAGAATCAGAGGCATGCGTTTGCGCCACGCTCCTTCAGAGTGGGTGCCGCCAACGAATTCTTTGTAAACGAAGCCCTTGAATTCGGGAACCTGCCCGGCCATGGTTGCGGCGAGTCTTTTAGTATTGGCAATAGCTTCTTCGCCTTCGCGTGTGCCCATGTCGACCCAGATTTTGCCTTTGAATTCGCCCACCTGGTTTTGCAGCAGCCAGTCGATAATTCTGCCGTTCGCCCACCAGATTGACGGCGACATGGCAATGATGCCACCGAATATATCTCTTCGTGAGATGCCGATGTAAAGAGAAATCAGGCCGCCAAGAGAAGAGCCACCGATGAAAGTGTCGACTTGGCCGGGTCTGGTTCTGAATTTTTTGTCGATCAATGGTTTGAGCTCTTCAACCAGAAACTTGGCGTAATTTTCGCCGTCACCACCCTTGTGCTTCGGGTCAGGAAAAGGCGTGTATTCACTCATGCGATCCTGGGTGTTGCCGATGGCGACTACGATGGCCTGGCGCAAATCGCCTTTGGCTACGCCCTCGGACATGGCCTCGTCTATTCCCCAGTCGACGCCACCGAATGAGGTGTTCGGGTCGAAAAGATTGCCGCCGTCATGCATATAAATAACCGGGTAGCGCAATCTCTTGTTTCGAGAATATGAAGGAGGTAGCCAGACAATCACATCGCGGGGCGGTTTTAGAAACTTGGAACCAACTTGAGGCAGAACCTGAAAATCTCCGGTGATTTTCGGCTGATAGGCCGGAGTTTGTAGCTGGTCAGCCCAGGCTTCAACCTTTATTCGCTCGATTACCGGCTGGTAGGCGATCACTATCTTTCGATTGGGTCGTTCATAACCCTTGGCGGTTTTTTCGACGCTGGCAAAACTGCCGCGGGTGAATTTGAATTCCAGTTCGGTTCCGGGAGCGAAATCAGCCTTGAATTGAAAGAGATTTGGACCGATTTCCTGCAGTTGTTTGCCGTTGCCGGCCCAGTTTGCCAGCTCGGCTGAGTTGCCGGTTATACAAACTGGCGAATTATCCGGGGTTGATGCCGGGACGGTTACTATAAGGGTTAACTCCGCACCGGTCAGGCTTGCCGAAAAAATGAGAAGCCAGAGAATTGTCAGTTTGTAAGCTTTCATTGTTTGCTCCTGAAAACGTTTTTTTCATTATATCCTTTGCCGGAAAAATTACAAACAGATAGAAATGGCATAGTGATATGGTTATAATCAAAAACATAAAAAGATAAAACGAGTTGGCGGCATCAGCTTTTGCGAAAGGATAGCTTATGATTGAAAGCGGCTTTGCTTATCTTGCTGCGCTACTTTTTACCATTGCGGTAATTGTTCAGCTCGATAAAAAATTCGAGAAATTTTTCAGTTATGTGCCCGGAATCGTCGTCATATACTTTCTGGTAATGACTTTTTCTTCATTGGGCCTGTGGAAACAGACCGACGAGGTTAATCTTTACTACAAGCATGTCAAAGCCAATATTCTGCCAGTTATGATTTTTTTGATGTTGTTGCGCTGTGACCTCAAGAAAATTTTCAAACTGGGTCCAAGGATGGTGCTCGGCTTTCTTTCTGCATCGGTGACCATTGGCATCGGCTTTGTCGTAACCTATTTTTTGTTCAAATCTCATTATGAACCGCATACCTGGAAAACGTTCGCGGCACTTTCCGGCTCATGGATGGGCGGTACCGGTAACATGGCTGCAGTTCAGGCTGCGTTAGGGGTTTCCGACTCACAGATGGGCTATACTCTTTTGATGGATTCGGTCAACTATTCAGTCTGGGTGATGATACTGCTCGCAATAGTTCCCTATGCGCATAAATTCAATGCCTGGGTTGGTGCCGACACCTCGATGATCGATGAAATCGGCGCCAAGCTTACTACCGAAGCCGAACAGGTTGAAACGCCGATGAGTTTTACCCACCTTTCGTTGCTTGTTGGTTCAAGCATGTTTTTTGCTTCGATTTCCAAGTATCTGGCCGGCTTTTTGCCTGTTTCGGCATTCTTGAGTGAGAATACCTGGACAATTCTTATCGTGACCCTTTTTGGAGTTATCGCAGCCATGACCAGGCTTGGGCAGACTCCGGGCATTTCGCAGATGGCAAGCCTGACGCTTTATGTTGTTGTGGCCCTGGTCGGGTCAAGAGCTAATTTTTCAGAGCTTTCGCAGGCGCCGTTTTACATTTTTTCAGGTTTCGTAATTCTGACGGTTCACGTTCTTCTGCTGGCTCTGATTGCCAGATTGCTCAAACTCGACCTTTTTACCTGTGGGGTGGCAAGTCTGGCCAATATCGGCGGAGTGGCCTCAGCGCCGATTCTGGCGGCGGCATATAGTGAAGCACTTGTGCCTATAGGTATTCTGATGGGAATGCTTGGCTATGTGGTCGGAACTGGCGGTGGACTTTTGGTTGGCAAGATTCTTTCAGCGATTTAGTTGAGTAAGGTGGAGAGATGACTAGATTAAAATCAAAAAAATGTTTAATTATTTTGGTGCTTGGCTTTTTGGCTGTTTTTCAGTGTTCATTTGCCTCTGGCTGTTATGTGCAATATGATTTGAATATTCCCGGTGTCAGTCTCGACATGCTTGATCCGGATTTTTGGATTGCACGAAATTCTGAGCCTGATCGACTAATCATGAATTCTGCTCAGATCGAGATGTTCAACCGGCAAAACCTTAGAGAATGTGACGTTTTGAAAGATTTGCGCAGTTTTAGCCGGGTCGTTAGCGGTGAAAAGCTGCGGCAAATGATTGAAAAGGTGAGCTCACGCCCCAAAAGCAAGCGCTATTTGAACAATCAGGAAGTTGGCGATGAGTATTTTGCCGGTCTCGAAGAAAATCTGAACTTAAAAAATATTGCCCGAATTGTACCGGTTCGCTACGGTATCACGGTCAGGCGTACTGAAATGCGAGCTTTTCCGACATTTGACCGGGTATTTAGTGAGCCCGACGATCTGGAAACTGATCGATTCATCGAAACCGCTCTGTATCCAGTTGAACCGCTGGTGATTCTTCATCAGAGCGCTGATCAGAAATGGTTCCTGGCTCAGGCCTACAATTACCTGGCCTGGGTGCCGGTCGAAGCGGTTGCCGTTTCCGAAAAAGGCCGCCTTTTTTCCTATCTCGACAATCCTTGCTTTCTTGTCGTAACTGGCAAAGGGGTTTTAACCGCTTTCAACCCAGTTAACCCCGATATTTCCGAATTGCAGCTTGATATGGGGGTGCGGGTACCTCTTGCCAGCCGTGACGAGATTCCTCTCGATATCGATGGGCAACATCCGGCCGGTAACTATGTGGTTAAATTGCCGGTAAGAGACGCTGAAGGCCTGCTGCAATTCAAGCTGGGTCTGATTGCCATGGCCGACGACGTCAGAGTCGGTTATCTGCCGCTCACGCGTCGCAATATTATCAGGCAGGCGTTTAAATTTCTTGGTCAGCGCTATGGCTGGGGGGGGATGTTCAATACCCGCGATTGCAGCGCATTCATTATGGATAATTTCCGGAGTATGGGTGTGTTTTTGCCGAGAAATGCCGGTGAACAAGGGAAAATGTCGATAGGAATCAAGCATGAATTTGAAAAGGATATGACTCTCGATCAGCGAAAAGAGATTTTTGCAAATTTGCCGGCAACGCCGATCTACATGAATGGTCATGCCATGCTTTATCTGGGAAAATATGACGGTGATTTCTACATCATTCACGATTTTGCCGGTTTTCGGGCTCAAAATGCCGACGGCACCATGCAATCATCGAAGACCCGATGCGTTTTCGTCACCCCGCTTCTGAAAACTTTTCTTTCAAGCGGCAAAATGTATATCGAAGGGCTTTACGCTGCCCGTGAATTCAATTTCTGAGCCATCAGGAGAATAGTATGCGAATTGTAAACATCAAAACCGGAACCATTTCAATACCGTTGATAACTCCTTTCAAGACTGCTTTGCGAACAGTTAACAGTATTGGCTCGATGATAATTGCTGTCGAAACTGAAGATGGCTCTATCGGTTATGGCGAAGCTCACCCGACTGGTCCGATAACCGGAGAATCGCTTGGCAGCGTTCGTGGTGCGATTCATGAGTTCATTACTCCCAGACTTAAAGGCAAAGAAGTCGCTAATCTAGAAGATTGTCTGAATTCCCTTGATCAAGCACTGGTTAAAAACACCAGTGCCAAGGCTGCCGTCGAGATGGCTATTTTCGACCTGTTTGGCAAACTTTACCGAATACCTCTTTATCGGCTTCTGGGCGGTTTTCGTCAGCAGATTGAAAGCGATCTTACCATCAGCGTCAACAGTCCCGAAGAAATGGCTGAGGATACGGTCAAAGCCGTCGATCGAGGGTTTCGAATTCTCAAGGTTAAAGTCGGCCTTGACCCACAGCTTGATATCGAAAGAATCAAGGCGGTGCGCAAGGCGGCCGGGCCGCAGGCCATGATTCGAGTCGATGCCAATCAGGGGTGGTCGGTACGGGATTCGATTAGAATCATGAAAGAACTAGAGGGAGCCAATCTTGGTATCGAGCTTGTCGAGCAGCCGGTTGTTGCCGGTGATTATCAGGGATTGAAAGCGGTGACTGAAGCGATAAAGACGCCGGTACTTGCTGATGAGGCAGTTTTTTCACCTCTCGATGCTGCCAAAATAATTGAGATGCGGGCAGCGGATTTTTTGAATATCAAGCTGATGAAGACTGGTGGCATTCGTGCAGCCTTAAAAATCTGTGCTTTGGCGGAAATGCACGGGGTTGAATGCTTCATGGGCTGCATGATGGAAAGCAAGCTAAGCGTGACTGCTGCGGCTCATCTGGCATGTGCCAAGTCGATCATTACCCGCTGCGATCTTGATAGCCCTTCTCTTTGCAGCTCTGACCCGATCCATGGCGGGATTGAAGTCGATGGTCCAATGCTGAAGGTTTCCGAAGCCCCAGGTCTGGGTATAGAGTCGATCGAGGGTGTTTGCTGGGATTAGTTCTGCTTGAATTGCGTTCCCTTAGCTTATCGGTCCAACTTTTTCTGAATTTGTATAAAATTTGTTACTCAACTGCTGAGGTCTGCGTAGTAGCCTTGCAATGCGAAAATTACTTTCGTTGTACCTTCTGTTCTATTATAATTATCCAATAAGTAGTATAAGGAGTATAAGAGGTTTGATATGAAGAAATTGAATTTTGTATTCAGTATCGCTTTGTTGCTGGCTTTTGTCGCCTTTTCCGCATCGGTTTTTGCAGATATCGATCTGCCCGATTATCAGAAGACGCATTTTCCTGGTTTGGATTTTGTCGGTAAAACTTATGACAAAATTGAAACCGAAGTTTTCACCATGGACACAGCCGTTAATAACGTCATCGTTTCTGTTGACGCTGAAGTTGCCGAAAAAGCCATGCTTAGAGGCTACGTTCGTTTTCAGTATGCTGAAAACGGTAAATGGACAAGATATATGGCTTTCGAAACTGAATATCATTTCTCATCCGTCGATACCCTTGCCGCTTATCAGCTGATGTATGTTCTGCGCGATCCTGAAAAAGGTGCCAGCAGAATCAATGCAGTTACCGTAAATGGAAATTACATTCCTGAAGAACAGATGGAATATTTCATTCAAAAACCTCTGCCGTTTGAACCTATGAAGGTTTATTCGAAACCGACAATTGTAAGCAGAACAGCTTGGGGTGCAAGACCACCGAAATCTGGATATTCATCTCACACCCCCCAGCGCTTGATTGTCCATCACAGCTATATTCCCAATCAGTCTCAATATAAAGGCGCGGCAAGCATTCGCGGTATCCAGAATTATCACATGGATGACCCGAAAACCCTCTGGAACGATATCGGCTATCATTTCCTCATCGGACCCGAAGGCACCATTTATCAGGGCCGTCCTGAAACCGTTGTCGGAGCTCACTGCTCACCGAATACCAATTCGGTTGGCGTTTGTCTAATCGGTGATTATGATCCGGGCAAAGATCCGATTCCACCAGTAATGGAACAGTCACTGATAAAACTTTTGAGCTGGCTTGCCTCAAATTACCGGATTGATCCACGTGTAAACATTTATGGTCACTGTGATTTTTCACCGAAATCCTGTCCTGGTAAAAACGTTTACGTTCGTCTGCCCCAGTACAAAGAACTGATTCTCGCAAACATCGGCGACAAAAAATAAATTTCCGAACTATCCTGAGTTAAAAAGGCTGTCTCAAAACTTGAGACAGCCTTTTTTCATCGCAGTTCTTACTGTTGTATTTGCCGGTTGAAAATTATTCCGAGGATGTTAATTTAGAACTAATAAATAGAGCTGAGGTTGGTTTACCCCTAATAATCGCGGGGTTTGTATTGCTCGAATGCCTTTTTGTCAAAGGCTCTTCTGTAAGCTTCCTGCGGCGAAATTTTGCGCTGTTTGACAAGATCCATAAGCGACTGATCCATGGTTTGCATCCCCATTTGTTTGCTGGTCTGCATGATCGAAGGCAGCTGAAAAGTTTTGTTTTCACGGATAAGGTTCGATACGGCGGGAGTGTTGATGAGAATCTCAAGGCAGCACATGCGGCTCATACCATCGATAGTTGGAATAAGCTGCTGGGCGATGATTCCCTGAAGGGCGTCGGCTAGCTGGGTTCTTATCTGATCCTGCTGGTGCGCCGGGAAAACGTCAACGATACGATCGACGGATTGGGCAGCAGAGGGAGTATGCAGGGTTGCAAAGACCAGATGGCCTGTTTCAGCAGCGGTTACCGCCAGAGAAATCGTTTCGTAGTCGCGCATTTCACCGACGAGAATGATGTCCGGATCTTCGCGCAATGCTGATCTGAGAGCATTGGAAAAAGATTTGGTGTTCGGACCGATTTCGCGCTGGTTGACCAGGCAGGTGCGGTGGCGATGCACAAATTCGATCGGATCTTCGATGGTCAGTATGTGATCCTGGCGTTCGCTGTTGATCTGATCTATCATCGCTGCAAGAGTTGTTGATTTACCCGAGCCGGTGGGCCCGGTGACCAGTATCAATCCTTTGTTGCGTCGGGCAAGATCGCCAAGCACGGCTGGCAACTTTAGCTCGCCCAGCGATTTTATGTTGGTTGGAATGACGCGAAAAACCGCGCCAAGACCGAGCCTGGTAAAGAAGACGTTGCAACGGTAGCGGGCTACCCCTTCGAGTTCGTATGAAATGTCCAGTTCAAGGTCGCGTTCAAGGCGTTCACGATATTCATTGCTTAAAAACTGGTAAATGAGGCGTCTGGTTTCTTTATTTGACAACGTCGGAAGGTCGGTTGGCCAGAGTTTACCCTGTAAGCGCAGCATTGGTGGTGAACCTACGGTTAAATGCAAGTCAGATCCACTTTTTTCAACGATGAGCTTGAGCAGATCATCTATGCTGTATTCTTCATCATTTGCTACGCCGCCGCCAATGGTGCCTGCGGGCGAGCTATTTCTTTGCTGAGGAACTCCCGACGGTCTGGCTGGAGCACCAGCAGATGGCATGCCGGCTGGACGGGCTGGAGCTGTACCTGGTTGAGCCGGAACTCCGGCTGGTCTTGGGGCCGGCGCCGCGGGCGAAGCCGGCACGCCGATTGGCGCTGCTGGTCGAGCAGGCTGTTGTGACGGCGGACCTGCCGGCCTGGCAGGTTGCTGTGGTGCGGCCGGTCTTGCCGGAGCTGCCGGCTGGGGCTGGCGTGGTTGCGCCGGCTGAGCGGGTTGGGCAGGTGCCGGGCTTCTCGGCTTGTTGCCGTTGTCAGAGTTTTCGTCTGAGTTTCCGCCGAACAGTTTTCCAAAAAAATTGTCACTCATGGTTAGAACAATCTCATAAATTCTTCGAGGCTGGTTTCACCGGCAAGCAGTAACGCCAGTGCCTGTTCTTCGAGGTTTTTGATGCCCTGTTTCCGGGCATAATTGTTGAAGTCCTGATAATTCTGTTTGTTGATGATCATCTGTCTTAAAGTGGGGCTATCCGGGATGAATTCGATTATCAGCGATCTGCCGGAATAGCCAGTGTTATTACAGCCTTCACAGCCTTTGGCCTGGTAAATGGTTTTTTCATGGTCGGCGATTTCGGTTCTTTCTTTCAGTTCGGCAGGCATGGCGACCTGTTCGCGACAATTTGGGCAAATCTTGCGAATAAGGCGCTGGCAGACGAATCCGCACAGAGAAGAGGCGATAACCACCGGATCGACATCGGTTTGGATCAATTTTACGATAGCGCTGGCAGCATCGTGTGCCAGATAAGAGGTCAGCAGGGTTTTTCCGCCAAGCCCGGCGAAGCCGATTTCTTCGGCAAGTTCGACTTTCTCGACATGATCGACGTAAATAACGTCGGCATCGAGAAGCAGAGCGAGCTTTAATCCGGAAAGATGATCGGCTACTCCGCCTGCGCCAACCTGGATTTGAGTTGTGCGCGGCAAGGTGGCGACTACGGGTTCTTCAACCGTGACAATTTTTCTTTCATCGGCATTATAACTGCTCAAAAGGCAATATTGGGTCGTTGTGCGCCCGGATTCACGAGGGCCGGTAACGTAAAGAACGCCATGGGTCGTATGCAGGGTGCGTCCGATTGTTTCAAGTTCTGATTTGCCACTGCGGCCGAGCTGGTCAGTTATGCTGCCAAAATCGCTGAGTTTGAGAATGACCATTTCGCCGTTGATTGTCGGGTAAAAAATGCTTTGCACGTTTACCTGGCGGTTGGAAACGGTTACGCGAAAGTGGCCAACCTGCACGATTTCTCGTGAGGCTTCATTGTCGGCGACCTGCGAAAGCTTTTTCAGCCGGGAAATTACCTCATGGTGAACTTTCATCGGCACTTCTATTTTTCTTGAAAGCACGTCGTTAGAGCGGAATCTGATGATCACGCCTTTTTCCGAGGGTTCGAAATGAATGCGGGTAACCCGGTTGATGATTGCCTGGCCGAGAATGTAGTTGATAACCTTCTCGGGGCCTTCCATTCCTTTGGGGATTCCGCGCTCAAGGTTTTGTTTTTCGCTGCTGTCAAGCTTTTCAAAAGTCTGTGCTCCAGCCTTTTCGGCCACTTCGATAGGTCCGTAAATGGCGGAATAGGTTTGCTCGAAATCGAAAAGGGTGCAGATTGAGACCGAAATTGAAACGCCGTATTTGCCTTCAAGAAACTCGATGGGTCTTGAATCTAGGGGGTCGACCATGCAGACGCTGAGCTGGTTTCCGGCCTTATAAAGAGGCATCAGGCGGTGGTCAAGAGCAAATTCCGGGGTAACCATCTGCATTACTTCATTATCGACGATTCCCGGGTTAAGATGGATGAAGGAAATGTTGAGCTGGTTGCCCAGTGCCCAGATAATGTCGTCTTCGGTTACCAGACCCATCTCAGATAGAGCTTCACCCAGCTTCAGCCCCTTGTCTCGCTGGAAAGTCAGTGCCTGTTTAAGCTGCTCCTCTGAGATCAGATTACAGTCGATGAGAATATCGCCCAGACGTTTCTTTTGTGTATTCATATTGGCAATAATTTACCTGAAATGAACTTGTTTCGGCAAGTCTTTATTGTTTTCAGGCAAAAAAATAAGGCCATCCCAAACTGGGACGGCCCGATTTTTTGATCGAAATTATTTTTTCTTGTTGTTGATCATTTCGCGCAGTTCTTTGCCTGGCACGAATTTAGCAACTTTGCATGCGGGGATTTTGATGGGTTTTTTGGTCTGTGGATTGATTCCAGTTCTGGCTTTGCGGTTGGTAACCTTGAATGAGCCAAAACCTACCAGACGAACGTCGTCAGCTTTTTTCAATGCTTTTTTGATGATGTTCAAAGTAGCATCGAGAGCCTGAGCGGCCTGGGTCTGGGTCATGTTGGTGGTTTTTGCGATTTCGCGCACGAGTTCGATCTTTTTCACTATCGGGATCCTCCTGAAACTTAGTAGAGAACGAAGATAAACCAATCGTACCAGCAGGTTTCTGCTTTGTCAATAGGGTCAAGAAAAAATTATTGCTTCAAATTCTCAAAATCTCTAAGTTTTTGCACAAGTCCCCGGTGCTCATCCCGGAGCTTTAGCAGCTCTGACTGCAGAATAGCCACCGATCGCCGCTGTACCGAAGACACTGAAGATTTTGTAACAATTGAATTGAGTTCAAGTTCTTTCTGGCGAATTTGACTTTGAATTCGCAACATGCGATTACGGGTATTGGCATATTCACGGTCAAGATCATTGCGATTGCGAACCAGTCTTGGCAGCTGTTTGTGCTGGCCAAGCTCGCGATTGTGACCATCTTTTTGCATTTCTTCCTTTTCTTCGAAGCGGCCACCGATTACTGAATCCTTGGCCAGTGTCTGCTGGCGCAAATGTTCGAGAAAAGCAGAGCGTTGCCGGGCGATGATCTGTAAATCAGCCCGTTTTTCATCTTGCTTATGTTCGCTATTGATAATCTGTTCGATAGGTGGAAGGGTTTCCAACTGCGCCGGTATTTCTTCGCGAATCGGTGGAAGCTGTTTGCCCGATTGAACTGGGGTTATCGTCGGTCTGGTAACCAGGTCGCGATTTTCCCATTCACCAACGAGTTGGGTTTGGATGGGAGCAGCCTGAAATTTTTCCGGTTTTTCGCCAACGCGATCTTTCTGGGCAAGTGTCGTTTTCATGCCGTTTTGAAGAACCAGCTGACGGTTGCGCGGATCTTCTGCTGCTCTTACCGCTACTATTCCCGAAAATACGCGAATGTCGCTGCGACCATAGCGGTCGACATTGACATCGAAAGAGGTGCCGAGGACGGTGCAGGAGCCGAGCGGCGTAAATACCTTGAACATGTCGGAACGCCGGCGAATTTTGAACCATGCATTACCCAGGCGCATCTGCACGCCACTGCGCATAACGGTGATCATGGCATTGTTTTTTATTCTGACGATGCTTCCGTCGGGGTAAAAAAGTTCGCCACGCCCGTCACCTTCAACGTTTATCAGATCGCCTGGCTTAACTTCGACGGGTTGGTAACTTTGCAGAGCCAGCCAGGTTGAGCCGCCCGTGCGCGAAAGAACAGCCCGGCCGCTAATGGTTTTAAACATGAATTTATCGTGCTGAGCCATGGCGGCAACACTGCAGACAAGGCTAAATACAAGCATCAGAAAAATGGTCGAGGATTTTTTCATGTGCGCAGTTCTCCAGTAATGGTCTGCCGCCAGTCTAACCTTTTTGTCTGAATCACACAACTGCTTTACTTGCAGTTATGATTGATTAAATTCAATGGTATAGGATGTTTTTTTACATTGTCTGCCAGGAGGTAAATTATGAGAGATGCAAACGAATACGTTGTCTGTCTTGAATGCTCCTGCGGCACTGTTTTTGAGCCAGATAAAATTGTTGTCGATAAATACGGAGAAGAATGTGCCGTGTGCCCGAAATGCAAGACTCTGATAAGGTTGGCGGCCAAAGATTAAAAAAGTTTCTTTTGTCAGTTCAAACTTGCTTGCCAGTAAATTCCGGCTGTGTTATACTGAATCAGCCAGCCGGAATGGCGGAATTGGCAGACGCACGGGACTCAAAATCCCGCGCCCCTTAAAGGCGTGTCGGTTCGACCCCGACTTCCGGCACTGAACAGGAGTTCAACAGGATAAAATAAACTCCACAA
>CAZTHA010000018.1:0-26359 GCA_964613435.1 uncultured bacterium | reverse complement strand
CAATAGTCATGTTCTTTGGGGAACCCTCGACATGATTGCTCTTTTTGCACCGGGTCTGATGAAAGACAGCCGAACCGCCCCCCGCATTTTTCAGCAGGTCGACTGGTCAAGCGGTGGCGACGGCATTGTCTGCCGCACCAAAATCCGTTCAGTTGCTGATCTGAAAGGCAAAACCATCGTTTACGCCCAAAACAGCCCTTCACAGTATTTTATCAGCAACCTGCTGATCAATGCCGGCATCGGTCTCGATGAAGTAACTCACAGATACACTTCTACTGCTTTCGAAGCTGCAGCTGCTTTCGTTTCTGACCCGAAAATCGACGCCTGTGTCAGCTGGGCTCCCGACATCTATACCATTCCAGAAAAAGTTGCCGGAACAAGAATTCTTACAACCACCGCCGAAGCTAACAAACTTATTGCCGACGTCTGGGCCGTTCGCGCCGACTTCGCCCGCGACAAACCAGAAATCGTCAAAGGACTTGTCGCAGGCATTTTCGAAGGCATGGATATGCTTAAAGACAACACCACGAAAGCGAAAGCATTTCAATGGATGGCCGATGGTTACGGAATGAAGGTCGAAGACGTAACTGCCATGGAAGCAGATGCCCACTCAACCAACTTTGCCGAAAACAAAGATTTCTTCACCAATGCCAACAATCCGACCAATTTTGAAAGAACCTGGAAAAACATCTGCTTCATTTACGAACAGGCCGGTCTTCTCAAAGACCCGGTTCCTTTCAATCAGGTCATGGATTTCAGCGTCATTCAGGAACTCGATAAAGCTGGAACTTTCAAACACCACAAAGATGATTACGTCAGCAAGTTCGTTCCGACCACCTACAAAAAAGTAATTGCTGAAGCCCCGATCATCACCCAAACAGTTCGTATCAACTTTTACCCGAATTCAGCCAATATTTACGAACCGGCCCACGACCTGACCGGAGTGCCGATTCCCAATACTCTTTATGATCCGAATGTTGCCGCAACCCTTGAGAAAGTCGCTCGACTCGTTGGTGCCTACGACCGTGCCGTCGTCGCAATTACCGGCCACACCGACAGTTCGATGAAAGGCAAAATTCCGGAAAAAATCGTTAAAGATCTGAGCAATCTTAGAGCTGAAGCGGTTAAACGCGCCCTGATCGACAACTACAAGTTCGACCCGAAAAAATTCGTTGTCGAAGGAATTGGTTGGGACAAACCCGCCGACTCCGACAATCCCATGAACCAGGCTCTCAATCGCCGGGTCGAAATTTCTGTCTATCCGCCCGAAAGTAATTGATCCTCGTCTGACCTTTTGTTCTGCCATGCCCCGCATAAAACGGGGCATGGCAGAACCCTAAACTTTGAACAGGCCTGCACCCTGAATTCGGCAAATAAATGTTCAACTTTTTAACTTGAAAACCCGGCTTTTCAGCCTATTTCAGGAAGAAACAATGTTAAATGACATTTTAAAAAACTTTTTTGGCATTCGCATAGAAGTCAAAACCCATGAAAAAATAGCACTGGGAATCATACCAATCATCCTTATTCTGTTGATGTGGTTTCTCGCTACATCAGGAAAAACATCCACAATTGTCCTTCCCGAAGGAGAATTCGAAGGCTTTGAAAAAACTGCTCCCAAAATCGGGCAGAAATTCATGACCGATTTTTCTTACACCGTTAAAGACGCGACCATTGAAGAAAATGAAGACGGCCAGAAATGGCTGATAAAAGATGGTCAGCGCTACGATATCAGCATTTTCGGCACCCGCGCCATTGGTAAAAATGTCAGAATCACCCTGAAAGCCGGCAGGCTTTTATCGCGAAACCTGCCTGAAGCGCAGGTCACAACTCAGCCGGCAACAACTGCATCGGCGCCGACCAATGCCAGCTCCGCCAGTGAAACGGTTACACCAATCGATGCGACAGACGTCGATCAGAGCAGCAAAAGCGCCAACTTTTCCGGCACCATTTCTTACCGCTTTGAAGTCGTCGAAACCCGGGCAATATCCCAGGTCATCCTTCCCAGTCCCGGCGAGGTTTTTCGCTCTTTGCCATCACTCTGGGTTGAAAGAAGCCTGCTTACCAACATTCTTTACAGTTTCTTGAGGGTGGGTGCAGGTTTTCTCGTTGCCTTCATCGTGGTTTTCCCGGTTTCCCTGCTGATGGGCACATACTCGAAATTCCACGCCCTGTTTTCACCATTGATGATGTTTGGTGGCTATCTGCCAATTCCGGCACTGGTGCCCCTGACCATGGTTCTTTTCGGAACCACCGAGCAACAGAAAATCATGTTTCTCGCCCTCGGTTTTTCAATTTATCTTCTGCCGCTTTTTGTCAAAGCCCTGGAAGAAGTTGACAACGTCTATCTGCAAACCGGGCTTACTCTGGGAGCCAGAAAGTTTCAGATTCTCAACAAGATTCTTTTGCCCATCGCCATGCCAAAAATATATGATGCCATGCGACTTGGATTTGGTATTGGCTGGGGTTATATCATTCTCGCCGAAATGGTCGACATGGGTAGCAAAGGCGTCGGAACCCTGATTCTTACAAGCCAGCGCCGCGGACCACGCGAAGACATTTATCTGGTTTTGATCGCCATAGTTATCATGGCCTTCATTACCGACAAAATCTGGGAAAAAATCGGCGACCGGCTCTTCCCTTACAGGAGTGAAAAGCGATGAGCGACAATAAAAAACAACCATCTCTTTTTAAAAAATTCGCCGGGCTTTTTTATCATTTTGAAGACCAGCAGAATGAGGTTCCCCTGAAAAAAGAACTGCCCAAAGTCACCAAGCCGGAAATGGCTAAAAAGGCAAGCGACGCGACGGTTAAATCTTCGGCCACGCCAAAGCCCAAAGATTTCCCCTTTCCAGCTACGCCAAAGGCGACAGCCTCTACCGAGTCTTCAACTGCGCCTGCAGCCGAAGAACCTGTTACTGCCCCAGCCACTCCAGATCAGGAAAAAATCCCTGCAGAGCCTCAACAAGACTCTCATGGCGAAGAAGATAAAATCATCTCTCCAGAAGAAAAAAAAGAAATCAAAGCGGCATCGCGACGCCTCGTTCAATCTTATACCAGCCCCTGCGGTCTGATACACGCTCCGCCCATTGCCGATAAACGCCAGTATCAACCAATCGTTTCGTTTAGAAACGTCACCAAAATATTCAATCGCGGCACGCCCAAAGAATTCGTCGCCATAGAAAACGTCTGTTTCGAAATCGAGGATCTTCCAGAAGTTGGTGAATTCATCGCTTTGGTCGGACCTTCCGGCTGTGGCAAATCAACGGTTCTCAACCTCATTCAAGGTTTTCAGGAGGTTGGTCCGCCGACATTGGGCGAAATTCTGGTGAGAAACAAGCCAATCAAAGGCCCGGGCCGTGATCGCGGTATGATCTTTCAAAAGTACAGTTCCTTCCCGCATCTGACCGTTATTGAGAACGTTAAGTTCGGGCTTGAACTGAATCGCGAAGAACTTGGCTTCTCAGACAAAACCATGACCCATCTTGCCATGGAAATGATTAAAAAAGTCGGCTTGAATGGCCATGAATACAAGTATCCCTACCAGCTTTCCGGTGGCCAGCAACAACGCGTCGCCATCGCCAGAACCCTGGTATTGAAGCCACGCATCATCTTCATGGATGAGCCCTTTTCCGCACTCGATGAACCGACACGAATCGAAATGCAGCAACTGATAACCGACCTCTGGCACGAAGTAGAAGCAACCGTATTCATAATCACCCACTCTCTTGCCGAGGCTCTTTATCTAAGCGACCGTATCTTCATGTTCACCCCATCTCCCGGAAGGCTGAACAAACAGATTCTCATTCCACCCGAAGCAATCGGCAAAACCGCCGGTCTTTCTCCACTCGAGGTTCAGGAAAGCCCGCAATTCAAGGCTGCTCTGAAAGAAGTTACCGACGAATTTCTGAAAATTGGTGAAATCAACTGAAAATGATAAAAAAGAAAATTAAACCCGGCTTTTCTGATTATCTGAACGAAGCCTTCAACGCCGGCCTGATTATCAAGGGCATGGGCGAAATTCCCGTTAACAAGCTGTTCATACTCGGCTCAATTATTCTCGGCTTCAGCAACCCGGGTTTCTGGTTCATCGGCCTGGCCCTTGAGATGATTTATCTTTATTTCCTTTCTACCAACCCGCGCTTTCAGCGCTATGTCGAGTCCAAACAATACGAAAACATTCAAAAGGACCGCAATTCCAAACTCAATGAAATTGTGTCATCGCTTGATCACGAACTGCAAAAGCGCCTGAACAAACTCAACAGCAACCTTTCTGAATTAAACAAACTGATGAACTGGAACCTTGATGAAACCTCCGGCTTTTTAAACCAGAGCAAACAGGAAACCCTCAATCATCTGCCAACAATTTTCCTGAAACTCCTCAAAACCAAGCAACTCATCCAGGAAAGCCTCGCCAGAACCAAGCCCGAAGAAATCAACAAAGAGCTTCGCAAGTTTGAAAACCAGCTTAAAACGCCTAATATCAGTGCCGCCCTGGAAAAATCGCTTCAGGGCAATATCGAGATTCAGCGCAAGCGCCTCGAAAATCTCGCCAATGCCCGGGAAAATGAACTTCTCGTGGAAATGGAACTTCAGCGTATCGAAAGCCAGGTGGCGCTGGTGCGCGAAGAAATTGCACTCGACAGCAGCCCGGAAGGCCTGTCTTCCAATATCGACCGCATAAATGCAACGCTTGGGGAAACTCAAGACTGGCTCAACACCCATTCTGACTTTCTGCGCCGCCTGAGCGGCCCCCCTATCGATGGACTTGAACTAGATGCAGCTGAAGGGTTAGAAGAAACGGTTACGCCACCTCCTCCGCAAAGAGAATTCGAATAAAGGAAAGCTGAATCATGGCAAATTATCCCGAATGGGCCAGCGAAATGGCCGAAATCTTCAAAAGTGGCTCTATCAGTCAGTTTATTCTTTACGGCAATATCAACGACTGGGTCAGTTTCAAGTCCGAGGATAGAAACCAGTTGCAATGCCTTTCTTTAAAAGATTTTCTCAGCAATATAATGTTCGCGCCCTTCGAAGTCGTTCTGACCTATGACCGCGGTCACGGCATCAGGACAACCAAAGGCAGCGAAATTTTTTTCAACTTTCTCAAAGCTTTCGACCAATTTCATCGAACCGGATTCTCTTCGGTCAGCTCCGGAGAAAAAAACCTGATTGAAGCAAATTCTTTACCCAAAGAGCCCAAAAAGGCTCTGGCATTGATAGATCGTTTCATTCGTTTTGGCTTGAATCGCACCCGAACCGACAAAGAGGGGCGTCAGGTGCCGAATCCGATTAGAATCGCGGTTATCGTCGAGTATGCCCAGTATTTGCTCCCCCGAGCCGACATCGCTTACACCAGCCCTGAAAGTGTCGACACCCTGATCAGAATGCTAGATTGGGCTTCTGACCCAAATATCAACAATGCCTACGTTACGACCTGCCTCGTTGCCGAAAACCTCAACGATATGAACCGGCAACTTGTCGAAAATCCTCGAGCCGCCAAAATTCAGATTGAATTGCCAAATTCCGAGCAGGTTCTGCACTTTGTCCAGGCAATTACTTCTTCGATCGACGATTTTAACGAAATTTGCGACGTCGACCGCGAGTCGTTGGCACAAAAGCTTGAAGGCCTTTCATGTATCGATGTGCAAAATCTTATCGAACGGGCCGTAAAAAACAAGCGACGCATAACCATGGACTACCTGCGCGAAGTTAAAAAGGAAATGATCGAAAAATCAGCTTCCGGGCGCATCGTGTTCGTCGAATCGACCCGCACCCTCGATGATGTAGCGGCTCACACTGAAGCCAAGCGCTGGCTGCGCCAGGACGCCCTGCTAATGAAAAAAGGCAAGCTCAAAGCTTTACCAATGGGTTATTTGATTACCGGACGAATTGGCACCGGCAAAACCTATCTGGTTGAGTGTTTTGCCGGAGAAGCCGGCGTCCCATGCGTTGAACTGAAAAATTTTCGCGACAAATGGGTCGGAGCCACCGAAGGCAATCTCGAAGCCATTTTTAAAATTCTGCACGCCATGGGCCAGGTTATCGTATTCATCGATGAAGCAGATCAGGTAGCCGGCAAGCGTGGAGCAGGTTCTGGCGATTCCGGTGTTTCCGGGCGAATTTATGCGATGCTTGCCCGAGAAATGGCTGATACCCGTAATCGTGGTCGAATTTTCTGGATTTTTGCCACCTCACGCCCGGATCTGCTTGAAGTTGACCTTAAACGCGTCGGCCGTCTCGACGTGCATATTCCGCTGTTTGCCCCGCAGACCATGCAAGACAAAAAAGATCTTTTCGCAGCCCTGGCCAGAAAAAACAAAGTCAAAATCAAGCCTGAAGAGATACCTGATTTTGCCGAAGATCTCGACATCGGCGGAAACGAAATGGAAGGCATACTGATCATGGCATCCCGCCAGTATGAGCTGCAATCCGATGAGCCCGATGCCAAAGAGATAGGTCATTTCATTGCCGAAGCCATGGCCACTTATCGACCGATGAGCCATTCTTCAAGACTTGAATACATGGATCTCGCGGCGGTAATCGAATGCACCGACCAGCGCTTTTTGCCCGAAAAGTTCAAAAGTCTGGATACCGGCAAAATCAAGGAAAGAATGGACCAGCTAAAATACGAAATTGGCGAATAGCCTTTCTTTGCTTCAAGGCCGTGGATGGTTTTTGAAAAATTCCCAGATGATGTCGTTTCCAGGGAAACTAGTCGGCGGCTTGTCTGAGCCCCAGCGTGGCACCCGCGTCGAGCCGGGCCAGGCATGTCCCATATCGTGAATAATGTATGCTTTCACTTCAGTTCCGTTTCGACCGGCACCGAATTCATGCAAAGTAGCATTCAACCCCGGGATATAACTGCTTGAAGCAACATTAGCGCTGCCGTTGGCTTTAAGCCAGAAATCAATGGTTGCCGAAGCCGAAAGCATCTCCTTGGGCGCAGCGGTGGAATTAAGCTGCAAGCCCCCGCTGATGGGAACACGCTGATCGACAAGCCCCTGAAGAATGCAAACCGAAACCGGTGTCTTCGGATCAGGCGGCATTGTCCATTTTTTCTCGCCCTTGTCCCGGCCGCCGGCCGTTCCAACCACCGGGGCGATGGCAGCAATGCGATTGCCAGGCTGCGCCGCCAGAAAATGACAGAAAATAGCTCCGTTCGACAAACCAGTTGCATAGATTCGCTTTGGATCGATGGGGTAAATTCTGGCAAGGTCATCGATCAGGGCATTTATGAAGCCGATATCGTCAACCTTGTTCTTTTGCGCATAACCAAACCCAAAACCCACATTCCAGGTTAATAAAACATTCTCCGTTTCTCCGGTCCCGTTGGGGGCAACCAGCAAGAACCCGGCCTCTTCGGCCTTTTTTTCAAGCTCATAATAGTACAAAGCGCCACGCCCGCCGCCGCCACCACCATGAAATAGAAAAACCAGCGGAATGGAAGTTTTTCCATCCCAGCTGGTTGGCTTATAAAGATAATATGACCTTTCACGGCCATCATGCCGCAAGGTGACAAAAACAGATGCGACCGGCTGCTTCAAGGCTTGCTGATCTACTTTTTTAACGAACATCTGCTTGATTTTTTTGCGCAAGAACTGGCATTCGGAAGCTTTTGGCAGCAAAAGAACAATTGTAAATAAAAGCAATAAAATACTGAATGACTTTTTCTGCATCAGATCAGATAGCCTGCGCCCCCTGACAAATTTTCTTTTTACGGCGCGAGGAAATAAATTTGATTATTTTTATCAGTGTTCCGTTACCGGGAATCGAATCGAGCTCGAAACGGTCCGACAGCTGCCGGATCAGACTAAGGCCCCTGCCCCTGCTTCCCTGGAGATCTTTTAGGGATTTAGGAATCTCGAACCTGGTAGCATCGAAGCCACAGCCAGAATCCGAAACCGATATTTCAAGCCTGTCTGCAAAGATCATGAATTCAACTTCAAGATTAATTCGGTCGGGACAGCCACTATGCTCAATGGCATTTATATAAGCCTCATCCACTGCCATGCTCAGGTCAAAGATTTTCTCTTCATTAAAGCCCATGCGTCGCGCAATCATCTCGGTATTTTTCTTTACGATCGAAAAATACTGCGGGTCTTTAAACTTAAGCTGAACTTTTTCCGGGTATCTTCTCATTTTGAACCTCTAACTAAAATATACTCCTGCCCAGATTAAAAGCAACCAGCCAAGGTTGGCCGGCAATGCACCCACAATCATGGCAATAACCACCAGAAAAGGGTTTAAGCATTCTTTTATTCTGTCAAAATTTTTCGATGATCTAGCACAAATTTCTTGCCGTATGCCAGAGGACGGTGCATAATAGCCATGATATCAGAGAGGAACTGTTCTTATGCTTAGAAAAACGCTTGATGAACGCCTGAATGAAATTGGTAAGACCGTCGAAGCCAGGGTTAAAGATTATTTTGCTCTGGAGAATTTGTCCTATCCGCCAGAAGAGTTGATTTTTGCCGCTTTCAAAGAAGAGAAACTACTCGAAGTCTACGCGACAAAACCCGGGCAAAAGCCGGTTCTGGTGAAAACATACCCCATTCTTGCCGCCAGCGGGAATCTCGGTCCCAAATTGCGGGAAGGCGATCGACAGGTCCCTGAAGGCATCTATCGCGCCGACTTTCTCAATCCCAACAGTCTTTACCACCTGGCAATCAAACTGAACTATCCCAACGAGTTCGATCGAATGAAAGCCCAGCAGGATAACCGTTACAGCCCTGGCAGTAATATAATGATACACGGCAATCAGGTTTCAAATGGCTGCCTGGCCATAGGTGACCAAGCAATCGAAGACTTGTTCGTTCTTGCTGCCAAAGTCGGCATAGAAAAAATAAAAGTGATCATCGCACCTTTTGATTTTCGCAAAAAAGACCCGGCCAAGGCTCTTGAGCTGCCGGGTTTGCCAAAGTGGGCTGAAGAGCTTTACAACAAAATTTCAAAAGAACTGACTGACCTGGCCTGAATCAGCGTCTACCATTTCTCCTGGCATTTTTTAGCCGGTCGAACTTTTGTTTGCACTCGTTTAGCTTCTGTTGCAATTGCTCGATCAAATCACCCGCCGCTCTTGTTTTAACGGCTTCAAGATATTCGTTTTGTGCTTGTTGAAGCTCTTTGTATGCTTTTTCGAGAGCTGAAGCGAAATCATGGGCTGATAAATTCGACTCTTCAGAGACCTCGGCCGTCTGCGGAACTGGTGCCACAGGTTCAGGAGCCTGAGCAAAATTTTCAGGCAATTCTTCAATCTCATTCCTGGTCTTCAGATAATCACGCATTCCCGTTGAATCGCCGGCATACTCGATCAATTCAGCCTCTGAAAGGCGTCCCTTGCTTTCGGTATCGATTATTTCAGCAAGCTTTGCGGCATCTTCGGGGTAACGTCGGGCAAAATCCTTGGAAAAAGTGCTAAGGGAGCGAAAAATTTTCCAATTCGTTTTACTGAAGGTTTCAAAAATCTTTTTTCGACCGTCTGGCACTTCATTTGCCAGCCGATAAAGAATCATTGCGTTTATGCCTTCGACGCTGAGCAAGTTCTGTCCCGACAATTCGGGGTTATCGGCTGAAACGATCTGGTACTGGCCGGCTACTGTTTTGCTTTCAAGACGAACATTTTTTATCGAATTTTTCATTGTCTTGACTTCATATTCCGAATCAAGCATTTCATTAAACTCGGCCCAACCCTCAACAAAAGCAGAACGTGGTTTGGTCATTTCATTGCTGAAATGCGAGCCATCCTTGCCGTAGGGATTGATGAATTCTTTTATGGTTCGATCTAGAGAATGGGCATACTCGTGAACAAAAGTCGATCTGGCATCGTCTTCTGCACCGCTATAGTTGTAGTGTCCTGAAGAAATCTGTATAAGAGAACCTTGTGAATATGGCCAGAAGTCGCGGCGAACGTGCGGATACTTGTTTCGGTCTTCATAGCCGCTGGTGTCGGAAAGAATAACCTTCACCTTCGAAAGATAACCGTATTGATGCCGCTCATTGATCGCCTGCGAACGCGAATGACGATAAACGGCCAGCATCGCCTTCTGCCCATCGGAAAGCTCTGTTTCAGATTCTGCGCCCATAAGCCGGAGCAGATGCGCCTCATCTTTAACCTTGACTCTTCTAACATCATAAGCGGTGCAATGATCTTCCCGTGAATACCATCTTTTAGTGCCTTCGCCGGTAAAATACTTGCGGCCAAAGGCGGAATCCCACACTTTCAGAACTTCGTTCATTCCACGTTTCAGCCAACTTTTGGCGGTTTCCCATGGGCCTTGAGGGTTGGGATTATTTATCTGCACCACCTTTTCGATGGTCTGGTAATAGAACTCGAATTCAGTGTCTTTGGCCTCGAGCACTGAACCAGTAAAAACCATCATTAAGCTTAAAAGCAAAACAGCAAGGCGCAGCTTATTCATATAAAATACCTGTCTCGTACATTTTGAATTCCTTTTCATTATACTGATTTTTTTTGGCACTCGGCACAGTTTCATGTCGCATCGCGAATATTCTTATTTCAATTTGCCACAACAGCTTTGTTTATGGTACAAATTGGCCAATGCGAGCAGGAAAACACAAAACAATTTTAACCCTTGCCGGCCTTTTTTTTGTAGCTGGAAACATGGTTGCTGCCGAGGATTTTCCGGCCTGGATGGATGAAGTCGAGTTTAAATCTAGCTCTTCATCGCAGTTTCAACTAAACGACCCGATGGCCCCGGTAGACCCGGAAACCGGTGCTGCCGCTCCGCTTGAGAGCTCAAAAACTTCACAGAGATTTAAAAAGCCGAAACTGCCTGATTTCAGTAAACTGCGCGAAAAAGCAATCAAATCGACTACCGAGAAAAAAGCCTCGGATACCCTGAGTCTGCAACATACCATTGAATTCTCGGAAAAAAACCGCGACAGGCTCGTGAAAAACCGTGACGATCTTCAGAGCCTGCTGAAAACAATTACCGACCCGGTTGAAAAAGAGAGTCTGAGCGAAGAAAAAGAACTTCTCGACAAAAAAATCAATGCGGCAGCCCAGTTGCTTGAGCTCATTAACAGCGGAAAAGGTAATCTTGCCGGGCAACTTTCGCAGCTGAGCGAAAGCGATTTCAATCAGGCAATGCAACTGCAACAGATGATTTTCGGCCGCCCTTCCCAACAGAAATTTGTGCCGCAAAATAATGGTAAAGCGAAGAAACAGGAGCCGTCACGACAGTTTTACAAACCAACCAGTCGCTTTAAATCTTTTTTTATTGAATCGAAACAGAAGGCCGCCGAAGAAAGTGAGCTTGAAGACTGATGAAAAGGTGCCTTTCACTATTTTTGCTGATGCTTCTTTTTCTGCTGCAATTCGCCGAAACCGCCCTGCATGCTTATTATCAGAAACGACGCGGCGATGAACCGGTCATAAAAGCCATTCTTTACCACAAAGACAATCCCCGTGCACTTTTGCTCTACAATCAGCAGAAATTTCATGTTTGCGAAAAAATGCGCCTCGACGATGAATGGCAGGTTGATGAGATTAGATCTTCAAGCATCCTTTTTAAAAAGACTTCAACCCGCTCCTTTGCCGAAATCTATTTGAACCCTCCGAAAAAAACCAGATTTCATCGTGGCTGGACTTTTTTTGGCCACCCAATTTCACTTTGGGAAGCAGTTGAATTGCTGGCACATGGCTTTGGCTATCAGGCAATAATGCATTTTCAGGCTGGAGGAGCGGTTGTACCCGGCAATCACGGCGGCAGCATCAGCCGACTTCTACAGAAAATAATGCCGCCGCACCATCGCTTCGCCCTGGCAGGCCCGGTGCTAATGGTCCTGCCGGTTAAACCGGCCGGCGAAGAATGGACCGAAGTTTTGCAGAGAATGCAAAAAAACAAACCAGAGTTGCTTTCAATCAGGTATCCGGGTTTGAACGATTCGGGAATTCTTTTTTCGCGGGGCGACGACATTCAATTTGTCCTGAAAAAAATTGCCCTGGGCAGCAAGACCCCGATCCAGTTTCCCCGCGATCTGCATTTCCCCGTTTACTGCTCTTTCAGAGATTTGCCTTTTTGTCAGATTCTCAGCAAAATCGTTTATTTGAATCAATGCATAATTATTGAACGTGAAAATGGCCTGGAAATTTCGCCATGGCCGCGCAAGGTCCTGCAAAAAGGCCCATGGCCAGACCTGCCGCTGATCAAAGCGCTGCCCTTCGAGCCGCAAAGTGGCTTTGGACCTGCCCCGCCGCCAATCATACCCGAACACCTTTACAACCATCCGCTAATTCAACAAAACCCTTAATTAATTATGACTCAGGTTATTCTGAAAGAATGTAAAAGTTACGATTACAGCATCGTTTACCAGCAAATTGCCACGATGCTTGAATTCTATGCCAAAAAATTGCCTCTGCCTCCGAAAAACGGCAAAGTGTTACTCAAGCCCAACATGCTTTCATGCAAAACGCCCGATCATGCCGCAACCACTCATCCAGCCGTAATTCAGGCGGTTGCCGAATGGTTTGGCAAAAAGGGAATGCAAGTCGTTATAGGTGACAGCCCGCCGGCTGTTTTCGGCCGCACCGAAAAATTCTGGCAGACAACCGGCTTCGCTGATGCCGCCAAAGAAAGCAAAGCCCAACTGGTATGTTTCGAAACACTACCCAAAAAGGCCATAGAATTTAACAGCAATGGCAAAATGCGCGAAGTTCACATTACCAGCGCCTATTTCGATGCCGACCTGGTCATAAATCTGCCGAAACTGAAAACCCACAATCTCACCCGCATAACCGGGGCGGTTAAGAACCTTTTTGGCCTGGTTCCCGGTCTGCAAAAAGCAATCTGGCATAAAGTTTTTCCCAAGTCTTATGAATTTGGAAATTTTGTCACCGATCTGGCCCACCATCTGCCGACCCATCTGACCATAATGGATGCCATCGAGGGCATGGAGGGACAGGGACCCGCCGGTGGAACCAGAGTTTTCCCCGGTTTTCTCATGGCCTCATCTTGCCCGGTGGCCATCGACAGAACATTCTGTAACATCTGCGGCATCGATGAAAAAAAAGTAGCAAGTCTGAAGCGCGCACAAGAACTAAATTGGGGGCCTTCCGGCTTTGCTGACATTGAATTATTGGGCGATTCTATTGAGAATTTAAGGCTCAGCAATTTTATAGTGCCGGGAATGACTCCCCAGGATTATCTGCCCGACCGACTTCTCGACGCGCTAAAAAGCCTTGTCTGGGCCGGCCCGCAACTTAAGAATGGTCTTTGTATCAAATGCGGTCGCTGCGCCGAAATTTGTCCGGTAAATGCGATCAAAATAGAAGACCAGGGCGCAGCGTTCGATCGCAATCTTTGTATCTCCTGCTTTTGCTGCATGGAAGTGTGCCCGGTAGATGCGATAAATGCTGAGAAAAGCCCCTTATTGCAGCTCGCTTTCAGAATCAGACAACTTAAAAGAGTATTTAAAAGAAAAAAATGAATAAGAACATCAACTTTTTGCGGCGGCTTGGCTATCAGATTCAATGCTTTTTTCTCGACCGGCTGGCAGCCAGATCTTTGCAAATGTCTTTCAAAGCTCGCTGCCGGCTTGCCAGTCTTCTCTCACGGATTACCTTCGATTTTCTCAGATTAAGACGTAATTACGTGGTACAAACTCTCGCTGAGCGCCTAGAAATGGACGAAACCACTGCCACAAACCTGGCTCGCAAGGTCTATTTTAACTTTGTCCTCAATGCCTGCGAAATGGCGGGACTTAAATTCATGAGTGCGGAACAGTTGAAACAAAAGATTGAATGTCGCGACCTGGCAAATCTTGAGCGGGCATTGAGTCGAAAAAAAGGCGCAATAATAATTTCCGGGCATTTCGGCCTTTGGGAACTTGTTCCGCCATGGCTTGTCCAGAATGGCTTTCCGGTCACCGTCGTGGTCAGGCGTCAGAACAATCCTGAAGTCGACCGTTGGATGGAGGAAATGCGCCAACGCCTTGGCCCCCTTACCACAGACTCGGGCTATGGCATGCGTGAGATTCTTAAATCACTGCGAAAAGGGCATATTCTCGCGTTAATGGTCGACCAGGATAACGGCAAACAGGGAATTTTCGTAAACTTCTTGAAGAAATGGGCTTCGGCACCAACCGGCCCGGCAGCAATTTCATTGCGAACCGGCGCCCCGATCGTTCCTCTTGCGCTTTTTCCCAATTATCACGGCCGGCATCAGCTCAAAATCTGGGAGCCAATTTTCCCCGAAAACTTCACCGATTCAAGCGAAGGCCGGCAAAAACTAACTGCCGCCTACAGCAGCTTCGTTGAAGAAATGGTCAGAAATATGCCCGAGCAATGGTTTTGGCTGCATCGTCGCTGGAAAACTCAACCCACAGACGCCCCGGAAAACGAATCGGTTAAAATTTTAAATCTTCTTTGACATTGCGCCATATTCCAAGTTAGAAATAGAGTACACAGGACAATTTCAGGGATATATGAGCAGAATTCATCTCAAGGCCTATCAATGGTTGCTGCGGGCAGTTGTCGAACTGCTCGACATTTTCCCCCCCCGAAAAATAGAAAAAGAAGAGTTCGCTTTACGCAAAGGGAATCTGCCTGAAGACTACCAGGCCCCGGAAACGGGCACAATCTGGATTCACGGCGCCTCGCTCGGCGAATTCATCACTCTGAAACCATTCATTAAAAAACTCGCGCAATTATATGGCAAAGACTGTCTGGTCTGCACCTCCACCACAATGGATGGATTACGGCACCTTCGCAAAGAAGAAATTTGCGGGCTTTCGACTCTTTTACCCATCGAGTTGCCGGCTTTTACTATACCTTTCATCGAAAAAATCAAACCAAGAATCATGTTGATCAGCGAAACCGAAATCTGGCCACTGCTGTTGTCGACGTTGGCGAAGAAAAAAATCCCTTACGGCATAATCAATGGACGAATCAACGAAAAATCGGTGCGCATGATGCGAATCATGTGGCCACTGTTTGAAAACGCGGTCAGTAATTTTTCTTTCGTTTTACCGCAAGAGAAGCATTATCAGCGCAGATTCAAAATTCTCGGCGTAGAATCGGAAAAAATCTCGACGCTTGGCTGCTTTAAGTATGATTTTGCCGATGAGCAACCTGATCAGAGTCTGATCAGAAAAAGATTCGGGCTTCCCGAAAATCGCCGAGTAATTTGTTTTGGCAGCACCCATCCCGGCGAAGAGTCAGTAATTCTCGACGCCCTCGAGCCCCTCTGGCCAACCCTGAATGCAACGGTTATAATTGCGCCCAGGCATGTTAAAAGAGCCAACGAGGTGGTTGAATTGCTCAAAGAGAAAAATCTCGATTTTTCAAGGGCTTCAGCCCCGAAACCGGTTGCCCCACATGTAATTCTCGTCGACACTCTGGGCGAACTGAGAAACTTCTATGCCATTTCCAGTCTCGCTTTTGTGGGGGGCAGTCTGATCAAAAGAGGCGGGCACAACCTTATGGAGCCGGCGGCCTTTTCTGTACCAATCCTCACCGGGCCGGAGACGTTTAATTTTCGCTATGAAATGATGGCTCTGAACCGGGCAAAAGCTGCGGTTACCGTCAAAAATGTCGAAGATCTGCGCCAGGCTGTCACTGACTGGCTCAACCATCCCGAAGAGTTTGCCCAAACCGGCAAAAAAGCCAGGGCAGTACTCGACGCAATGGCTGGAGCAAGTGACAGAACCATTGCCCATCTGCAGCAACTCCATCTGCTTCCCTGAAACCAATGCGACCGAAAGAACTTCTATTAAGGCTGAACGCCATGGGCGACATTCTGTTAGCCATCCCGACCATTCGGGCTTTGCAACAGAAGGATGTGGAAGTGCACCTGCTGATCAACCAGCGTTGGCACGAACTGAGTGAATTTCTGCCGGCCAAAACACATCTGTTCAAAGGTGCCGCTGCAATGCCGGCTCTGATCAAATCCCTGCAAAAGCATGATTTTGCAGCGATTCACGACCTACAGGGCAAGCTGGCAACGATCGCTCTCAGTCTTATTCTGAAAGCTCCGATAAAAACCAGATATGTTAAAAGGCAGCTTTCTGAACAACTCGCGGCTCTTAGAGGCAAATTTCCACTTGAATTTTCCGATCAACGACCAGTCTGGCAAAAGTATGCCGAAAGTTGCGGGCTTCACATCGAAACCCCGGACCCGACAATCTCTTTATCAGAAGCTTATCTGCAACAATCCCGTGCATTACTGAAAAATTTCAATCTTGCCGAATCTGAATTCATCGCCCTGCATGCCGATGCATCAAAACCTGGAAAAATACTGCCGCCCGAATTGATAGGCGAACTGCGCCGACAATCCGAAAAGCCCCTCGTTCTCATAGGTACCGGCACCAGCCCCGTTGAAACCGGCGGCGAGATACTGGATCTACGTAACCAGATAGGCCTGCACCAACTACCGGGCTTCCTCAAAATGGCTTGCGGGCTGATTTCTTCGGATTCAGGCCCGATGCATCTCGGCCGGGCAGTAGACCTGCCATTGGTCGGAATTTTTCTGCAGACTTCACCTTCGCTTGGCTTCGCTCCGGTTCCGGGCCAGCGGGTCATGGTGGTTTCCAATGAATTACCCTGCAAGCCCTGTAGTCTGCATGGGCAAAGAGAAACTTGTCCACAAAAGACCTTTGCCTGTCGCGACTTCGATTTTGTCCAAACCGCGAAAAAAATAACCGATTTTTTCAGGAAAAAAAGATGAAAGTTCTCTTCATAGGCCTGAACTGGCTCGGCGACGTGGTCATGTCATTGCCGGCAATGCTGGCTGCTGCCGAAAATCATGAGGTGCACGTATTGACCAGGCCCCATCTCGCCGAGATATACCGTTTTGCCAACTCATTTGCCCATGTTCACAGCATTCCCACCAATGGTCTGATGCTTGCAAGCCTGCCAAGGCTGCGGCAACTGAAAGCAGAGAATTTCGATCAAATAATTGTTTTACCAGATTCTATGCGAACCGCCATAATCGCCTGGCTTTGCCGCGCGCCCAGTCTTGGTTATACCACCCAGGGCCGCAAGATGTTTCTTTCGCGGACCATTGAAAAGCCAGAAAATTTTAAAATGATTCATGAATCCAAACTCCATTTCAATCTGGTTAAAGAAGCGGGTCTGGCAGAAAATTTCATGACTTTACCCGAGTTTTCATTCGCCGAGGAAAAAGTTACCGAGACCCTTGCCGAGTTCGACCTGGCATTGAACCAACCCTACCTGGTATTTGCTCCGGGGGCCGCCTTTGGCGCCGCGAAACGCTGGCCCGCCGAAAAATTTGCCGAATTGGCGAGATTGCTCGACGAGAATATGCCCGACTTGAAGATTCTCGTTACCGGAAGCGGAAGCGAAAGCGACATTGCCGCAAAAGTTGCTGCGGCTGGACATAACTGCATTTCAATCGCCGGAAAAACCAGCCTGGAAAATCTGGCGATTCTATTGTCCAGGACAAAAGCACTGGTGACCAACGATTCCGGTACCATGCATCTGGCGGCCATGTTTGCCACACCAACCATGGTTCCGGTCGGTCCGACCGACATGACCAGAACCGGTTCCCTTTTTGAGAAAACCCAATACTTTTATGGCAGCAAAACCTGTCCCCAGGCTCCTTGTCGGCTCAAGACCTGCCCAAGAAAAGACCATATCTGCATGCAAAGTATTGCAGCGGCGACAATTTTCGAGGCAATACGCCAACTGGGGGAAGGCCGATGATGCGAGTTATCGTTTCCAGAACTGACCGGGCCGGTGACCTGATTCTGACAACCCCGGTTTTCAGAGAAATCCGCCAGAATTTGCCCAAAGCACATATCATCGCCCATGTCCGCCGCTATACGGCGCCAATACTCAAGCTCTGTTCCTGGGTGGATGAAGTTATCATCGATGAAGATTACCCATCAATGCTGAGTCTGACCAAAAAATTCAAAGAATGCCAGGCCGACCGCATCATAGTCGTTCACCCGGCCGCAAAAGTTTTACAGGCGGCTTTTCTGGCCAGAATTCCCACTAGAACCGGCAGAGCCTCAAATATCTGGCAGTTTCTACTCAATGATCGTCGGCTGCAAAAGCGTTCCCGCAACGAAATGCATGAGTATCTTTATAATCTGCAGCTGATTGAAGGGCTATTGGAACGAATAGACGATTCCCCACCCGAATTGAAAGTGAATCCGTCCACTCTAACTACCGCCCGCCGCATCATAGTCCAGGAATCCTTATCTAAGCCGGTTCTGATACATCCTGGGCATGGTGGCTCGGCTTACAATCTGTCTCCGCAACAGTATGCACAAATCGCCAGGTTCATTCTTGCCGCAGGGTTTCAGGTTGCAGTAAGTCTCGGCCCTGGCGAAGATCATCTGGCCGAATATTTCAACCCCGAACCTGGTCTTGCTTTGATAAAAAACATTCCTGATCTGGAAATTCTTGCCGGAGTAATCAGCCAATGCCGTCTTTTTGTCGGCGGTTCTACCGGACCGATGCATCTTGCGGCAGCATTGAACCTGCCGGTACTGGCGTTTTTTCCGCCGGTGCGAGCCATGACACCAAAACGTTGGGGACCGGTTTGCGACAATCAACTTGTTCTTTTACCCAATGCTGATCAATGCGTCGGCAAATGTCAGAATTGTCTGATCAGACCCTGCATGAAAAGCATCGACTTACAACTTGCCGAAAAGTGGCTCAAGGAACAGTTATCATCATGAATTTACCCATACAGATAAATGAAAACCTGATTATTCCGGCTGAGTTGATTCAGGTAAGCGCAGTTCGTTCATCAGGGCCGGGCGGACAGAATGTCAACAAGGTCGCCACCTGCATTGAACTTCGTTTCAACCCAAAATCATGCGATTCTTTACCCGATGCTGCGGTTCAACGCCTGCTAGAAGCAGCCAGAAACCGACTCGATGCTGAGGGCAATATAATTGTTACCAGTCAGAAATATCGCGAACAATATCGCAATCTGCTCGATGCCTATGAAAAGCTGAAAATAATGATCATCAAGGCTCTCAAGCCGCCCAAAGTTCGCAAGCCCACTGCTCCCAGTCGTGCTGCCAAAGAAAAACGGCTGACCGGCAAGAAGCAACATAGCGGCAAAAAAGCACAGCGGCGCCGACCGATTGATTTTGACGAAGATTGAAAAAGGGGCCGCCCCATGATCGAGGCAGCCCCTTCGCTTTTTTTTAGATCAATTACTTTTTAATCTTTTTCTTGGCATTTTCAAGATTTTTAAGAGCTTCGACAGCTCTTGGATCCTGTTCGCCATATTCGTATTTAAGGTTGAGATAGTTGATGAAAAGCTTGTTAATATCGATTGAAGATTTACCTGCGCCCCATTCTTCAGCCTTCCATTCCGCATTCTTTCTTTCGATGCTGAATTTATAAGGAGTAACCAGGTCTTCGCCCGGTTCACAATGAGTGGCAAAGCCCGGCTTAAGCAACTGGGCACTGTTACCTTCTTTGCTTTGAACGGCTACTGCTCCTTCCAATACTGAAACAGAAGCTTTTTTTCTTGAGGTAACGGCGACTTCAAATTCTGTACCACGAATTCCGGCAACGAGAGTCGGAGTTTCAATGCGGAATTCAGTTCCGCGTTTGGTAAACTTGTACCAGGTCTTACCTTTAAAAACCTTGATACTGAGAGGCTGAACTTCCACCAGAGTTCGCGGTTTGATTCTCATGACCGTGCCATCAGAATAATTCAAAACCGCTTTGGATTCACGCAAAGTTTCAAGCAGATCGCCGGCATAAAGCTCGACGCTTTTGCTGATAACATCTGTTTTTGTACTACCGACCCGGGTCAATTTAACCTGGCCGCTTATTATTTCAAGACTTGCGTCGAGTTTGACAAGCCGCTGAGTTTGGATTTCAGCAGCCCAGCCCGAAACTGAAAAAACCAAAAGACAAATGGTTAGGAAGCACAGAGCAGTGCGTTTCATGGTAAATAGCCTCCTGCTAGACAATAATGAGAGAATTTTCCTAAATTATAAGAATCGCATTAAAATGTGTCAAGGTGGCGAAACTCGCCAATAAAGAGTACACCAGGAATTTTTAAAACATTAGCCGATATAATCGACAAAAATTTCGTTAAGCTCGGAAATAGCCTCGGGCAAGTTATCGTTGATGATCGAATAACGATACTGATCTTTGTAATCAAGCTCTTTGCGGGCATTTTCCAGGCGATGCCGCAGAGAATCCTCGCTATCCATATTGCGCTTGCGAATTCTCGTTTCAAGCTCACTGAACGATGGCGGTGAAATGAACACCATTACTGCATCGGGATAATTCTCGCGAATTTTCATCGCCCCTTGTACATCGATGTTAAGAATTACATGTTTGCCGGCAGCCAGGTTTTCTTCGAGAAAGCGTTTCGGGGTACCATAATAGTTACCGTGCACGTATGCCCACTCGGCGAATTCATTGCGGTCGATAGCCGCTTCGAATTCTTGATTGCTGTAAAAATAATATTCCTGACCGTTGGTTTCACCACCGCGTGGCGCTCTTGATGTGGCTGAAATTGAATAAACAACATTTGGGGCATAGCGCTTGACGATTTCATTACACAAAACTGTCTTGCCAACCCCGGAAGGGCCGGAAACGATAAATAGAAATCCCTTTTCAGGCTTATTCATAAGCTCAACCAGTTACTTTCAGTTACTTTTTTCGATTGATCAGTGATTGACCGGTCATTGCCGCGGGTTGAGAAATATTCATCAGGTCAAGTATCGTGGGTGCAATGTCACAAAGCTTGCCTTCATTCTTAAGTTCGTAGGTTTCCCGAGATAGCAGACAGAAAGGAACCGGGTTTATCGTGTGCTCGGTAAAAGCTTCACCGGTTTCAAAATCGACCATCTGCTCGGCATTCCCATGGTCGGCAGTGATAATACAATCATAGCCGAGTTCATAAGCAACCGGAATAGCCTTCGACAACACCGTGTCAACGGTAGAAACAGCCTTGATCGCCGCTTCCATGAAGCCTGTATGCCCAACCATATCACAATTGGCGAAATTCACCATTATGAATGGAAACTTCTGGGTTCTTATTTTTTCAATAAGAAAATCACAGACTTCGAAAGCTGCCATTTCCGGCTTCAAATCATAGGTTTTTACCTTGGGCGAAGGAATCATCTGCCTTTCTTCGAGAGCAAAAGGAGTTTCGTTACCACCATTGGTAAAATAGGTCACATGGGCATATTTTTCAGTTTCAGCGAGCCTGAGCTGCGGAATCTGGTTCCTTGCAAGCACTTCACCGAGTACATCGTCGAGAACCTGCGGCGGGAAAACGACGGGAAAATCGAATTCAGCCGAGTATCTGGTAAACGAAGTGTAGCTGACGGTCATTTCCTTGCGTTTGAACAGATCAAAACTTTCATCGGTGAAAACTCTCGAAATCTGACGCATGCGATCGGCCCTGAAATTGAAAGCCAGAATCGCATCGCCGTCATCGATGGTTGCAACCGGTTGCCCATCTTCTTCGATCACGACCGGAACGACGAACTCGTCGGTGACATTGACCTTGTATGAGGCTTCCATAGCGACGACCGGGTCTGCAGCGCGGTTTCCAACCCCATGAACCAGGGCCAGATAAGCCTTTTCGACTCTATCCCAGCGATTATCTCTATCCATGGCATAGTAGCGACCACTGATCGTGGCAATGCGCCCCACCCCGATTTTTTCGGTTTCTTCGACCAGTTCGCGAATGAAATGCACACCACTGGTCGGAGAAGTATCTCGACCATCGGTGAAAGCGTGCAGAAAAACCCGTTCCAGCCCTTTTTTGGCGGCGAGTTTCAGAATTGCCGAAATATGATTGATGTGGCTGTGAACACCACCGTTGGACACCAGACCGTAAAGGTGCAGGGCCTTGCCATCGGCAAGAACTTTGTCCATCAAATTATTCATGGTTTCATTTTCAAAAAAGGAACCATCTTCGATTGAGCGGTTTATTCGGGTGATATCCTGATAAACGACGCGGCCGGCACCAATATTCAGATGTCCGACTTCAGAATTGCCCATCTGTCCTTCTGGTAAGCCTACCGCAAGGCCAGATGCCGCCAGGCGGGTGCAGGGGCGCTCCTGAAAAAGTTTGTCAATAAATTCAGGATTGGCGGCTTTGATTGCATTGCCGTCAGATTTTTCAGAAACACCGAAGCCATCGAGAACGATCAAGAGTACTTTTGTTTTTGGTTCCATAATTTTGCTAAAACCTTGAAAATTTGAGGTTGTTACCTCGAGGTTTGGCGGATTATACCCGGCATTTGCCGCAGATGTCAAATCTTTCGCCAAATGCCGCTATTGCAACGATTTCGTTGACTTATAGTCCAGGCTTTGCTAATAATCAAGCATTATGATAATCGCAGGCCTCGGCAATCCCGGAAAAGAATACGAAAACACCCGCCATAACGCCGGCTTCTGGGCGGTAGATGCCATTGCCGACAAATTTCATGCTTCTTTTTCGAAAAAAGCTTTTCAGGCTCTTGTCTGCGACCTGCAGTTTCATGGCGCAAGGCATTTCCTGGTCAAGCCGCAGACTTACATGAATCTTTCCGGAGAAGCCATCTCGGCAATAATGCTCGATACCGAAACCATGCCAGATCAGCTTCTGGTTATTACCGACGACATCAACCTGCCAACCGGCAAGGTTCGCTTGCGAGCCTCTGGAAGTGATGGCGGCCATAATGGCCTAAAATCGATAATCAATCATATTGGTAAGGGCTTCTGGCGTTTGCGCATCGGCGTCGGGCAACCACTCGAACCTGGTGAATCGGCGCACTGCCAATTGGTCGACCACGTTCTCGGTTCGGTCTGCCCGGAGGAAATGCAAATCTTCGCCAGGATCAATCAAGCAGTTCCGGAGCTTGCAGCCTTATGGTTGATGGGCATGGGAAACAAAGCCATGACCAGCTTTAACGGCCTGGATTTCGCTGGCCGGGATGAAAACCCTGAAAAAAACTGACAGGTCTTGCAATCTGACGACTGCTACTTTATAATGGCTTTGAATTGTATCTGTCAGAGGTTATGAATGGAAGATGTCACGAATCTAACCAGAACACAGCTTGACGCCCTTCGCGAGATCGGCAATATCGGATCAGGAAATGCTGCCAGTGCCTTGGCACAATTTTTGAACCGCAAAATCGACATGGCAGTTCCATCTGCCAAAATTCTTGATTTCAAAGAAATCCCGGAACTGGTAGGCGGACCGGCCAAGTCAGTAATGGGCATTTTTCTTAAAGTCATGGGTAACATTTCAGGCCGCTTTTTATTGCTGATACCTGAGCATACCTCATTGCGCCTGCTCCACACGCTCATTCCGGGTTGCGATATTGACTCACCACTAAACATGGGAGAAATGGAAAGTTCGTGCATGCGTGAAGTCGGCAACATTCTTGCCGGCGCCTTTTTGAATGCTCTTTCAACCCTTACTCAGACTCCGATGCTCAATTCCTTGCCTTCTATGGCCTTCGACCTTTCCGGCTCGCTGATCAATTACGTTGTGGCCGACATGGTCGCCGTAAGTGACAAGGTTTTGATGATTGAAACCTCATTCATCGAGGAAGAAGAAGATTTGCGAATTCATATCTTTCTGCTCCCCGACCCGGATTCTTTGCAAAAATTACTTAAATCTATCGGAGTTGCTTAAACAAAATGTCAGACTTTATCCCGGTAGGTATGGGAGAACTGAAAATTGCCAGACATCCTTCCTGTCTGGTGGTTTATGGCATAGGCTCATGCGTGATACTCGCGCTCTATGACAAAAAGAACAAGATTGGCGGATTTTCCCATGTCATGTTGCCCGATTCGAGCGGCATCGACAAGGACAAGCTCAATCCGTCGAAATTTGCCGATACTGCGGTTCCACTTCTCTACAATAGAATGGGTGAAGAAGGAGCTTTGAAAAGCATGCTGGTTGCCAAACTGGTCGGTGGAGCTGAAATGTTTCCCCCAACCGAGGATTTTTCCAGTAACATTGGCAAAGAAAACGTCGAGGCGGTAAAGAAAGCTCTGCAAAATCTGCAGATACCTATCGAAGCCGAAGACACCGGCGGCACCCGCGGCCGTTCGATAGAATTCGACCTTGAAACCGGAGTTGTAAAACTTTCAATTCTTGGTCAGGAAACAAAGGAACTATAATCGATGTCGAGACTTTCGCTGCTTATGGGCCTTTTTCTCGCCGTGACCATTACCAGTGTGGTGATGTTGATGGCGGCAATGGCTGAAGTTGGCGCGACCACGATTATCTTTCGCGGCCTGGTGGTCTTTTTCATTTTCGGAATGCTTGGCACTATTCTTGGCAGCTTTCTTGAAGTGGTTTTGATGCCGGCAACCACCGAAAAGGAAACCGAAAAACTCAAAGATGAGATTCTTCTCGAAGACGAGCAACTCAGAAAAGAATTGGGCGATCTTCTTGATGATGATGATAACAATTCAAGTATCAGATACGAAACATTTGGCACCCCTACCGATGAGCCAACACCAATCTCAGAAATGATGGGAATTGGCAATGAGTCTCATAAGGCAGCCAGACACGGAGGGATGAAGTGAATAAAGAACTTCTGGTAGACGAGCAGGAAATTACCGATCCTAAATTGAAGAACCGTCTTCAGGACGAAGAAGACCAGAAACTCTGGGAACAGTATAAAACCAACCATGACCAGCGCATCAAAGATGCTCTGATCATGAAGTATGCTTCTTTTGTCAAGTATGTTGCCGGTCGAATCGCGGTTAATCTTCCCAGCAATGTTGAATTTGACGATCTGGTCAGCTATGGCATTCTCGGCTTGATCGATGCCATCGACAAATACGATCCTGAAAGAAACGTCAAATTCAAAACCTATGCAAAAACCCGCATCAGAGGCGCCATTTTCGACGAATTGCGTGTTCTCGACTGGACACCCCGTTCAATCAGACAAAAGGCCCGCAAGCTTGAAAAAGCCTATGCCAAACTTGAAGGCAAGCTTGGCCGTGATGCCAAAGATGAGGAAATCGCCGAATATCTCAACATCGACATTTCTGAGCTTCACAAGCTTTTCGACGAAACTAAGAAATCTTTGCTGCTCTCACTCGATGAAATCTTTTACGACGATGAAGAAGGCTCTTCACGCTTCGACTTCGTTGAAGACCAGAAAAGCGACAATCCCCAGCTGAAGATTGAAGAAGCTGAAGCGAAAAAAATACTTGCCGACGCGATCTCCAAGCTTTCTGACCGCGAACGTATGGTTATAACCCTGTATTACTACGAAGAACTGACTTCCAAAGAAATCGGAAAAATCCTCGGGGTTTCAGACTCGCGAGTTTCTCAGCTCCACACCAAGGCAATTCTACGCCTGCGCGGGCGGCTTAGCCGAATCAAGGAAGCCCTGGTTCCCGAATAGGCCTGATCTCCCGACAAAACCTGTCGTTAAAATTAGCGATAAAAAAGCCCCGCAAATGCGGGGCTTTTCAATTATTCAATTAAATTTGTGAATCAGGCCTGTTCCGACTCTTCTTCATCGAGCTCGATGTCGATACCATCAACCGGTTTTTGCTCAGCATTGCCTTCGATTTTAAACTGGTTGATCAGGCGGGTTAGCTCGGCGGAATTTTCAGCAAGCTGCTTGAATTTGGCATCTGATTCAAGGCCTTCAAGCTTGGCCGAAAGATCGACGCTTAAAGTTTTGGCCTGAGCAAGGGTAACTCTGAATTTTTTCAGCAGTTCGTTCAACGCTACTGCCAGCTCTTTGAGATTGTCATTTCTGCGCAGGCTGACTTCAAAAGTAAGGTCGCCCTCGGTAATGCGCTGGATACTTTTTTCCAGTTTATAAGCCGGACCGGCAGTCTGGTGCGAATACATGATGCTAACGATGAAAATGATAATGACATTCACGAAAATCAACATCAGCAACCGGGGCCAGAATTCAGTGAAAAAATGCTGCATGATGTTGGTAACACCACTGGCTTCAGCAAGGGTAGTCTTGGTCGACACGAAAAATGAACCAAGCACGTAAATATTGCAGGCAGTAATAACTGCAACGAGAAAAGCTAAAAGCAGAATAGTTCCGGCGAACTTGCTCTGCATTCCTTTCGAAATAAAATAATTCTTTCGCTGACTCAAAGCTAAAGCCTCCTGTAAGGCAGAAATCGATTTATTCTTGTATCTTACTGAATGGTACATTTTTTGTCAACGGAATTGAAAGGCTCAAAAATAGCATTGCCGTTTCGATAATGAACCAAAACGAGCCTGTCGAAAACAAATAACTTGGTCTGAATAGCTTAAATAACCCCGGCAACCTGTCGATAGCGACCCACATGAAAAAAACAACTTTGCTTATAGTTATGACTATGTCTATCTTTTTGTCTGGCTGTTCTTCCGGGTCGGGTAACTCACAGGTGAATGCCCCGGTGGGTGCGTTTCAAACA